>JAYTXQ010000156.1:0-10247 GCA_043742825.1 Caulobacteraceae bacterium
GATCTGGACCAATACATTCACCCCCGCCAGCAAGGTCGTCAGCGCCGGAACAACGACGGCGATCTATGACTGGGCCAGCGGCACGCCCTCGATCCTCAATACCGCCTCGGATGGCCTCAACCGCCAAGGCGATCGCAGCCAGTTTTTGTAGGTATTCGTAGAGCCCTTGACATCCATGCTGCAACGCAACATATCTTGACTCACGACCTCAGGGTTAGACCTTTTCGGTTCGGTGGCGCTGTCCAACCGGCCATGGCGGTGGAAGAAAGATGAAAACCTATTGCCTCGATCTGCGTCACGCGCCATCCAAGCGGCGCCTCAACGCCCTGGCTGACAACCGCTTCCAACCCCTGAAGAGCCGCCAGCCCGATGACGAGACCGCGATCCGCTGGGCTATGGCTGAATTGCTCGATCTGGCCAAGGGTCGCCGCGGACCCAACTACCAGTATGTCGAAGGCGCGCTGCTGGAGTTGCTGCCCTTCGGCGAAGTGGTCGATGGCAAGGACTTTCGACGGCTCGGCCGCTGGGTTTGCAATGCCGACGGCCTCAATTGGCGCACAGCCTTCGACTCAATCGACCTCGCGGCCTGAGGGCCTTAAGCGTAGGCGTAGGTTCCGCCTCTTTCCACAGCCGCCTTATAAGCTGGTCGTGCCTGCAGACGCTCAACCCAGGCGGTAATGGCCGGAAAATCACTCAAGCGGCCAAAAGCGCGCCCGGCTTCGCCAACAAAGCTCAGCAGGACATCCGCGCCAGTCAACTCGGTGCCGACCAGATAATTACGCCCCTCCAAGGCCTCGTTGATATAACCCAGGTGATTGGCGATCTCGCTGCTGATGCGGTCATGCAGCGGCGCACCGGCCTCGCCCAGTCTTGAGGTATAGAGGCTGAGCATCAAGGGCAGCATGGCAGAGCCTTCGGCGTAGTGTAGCCATTCGAGATAAAGCTCATGATCGATGGAGCCGGGGGCCGGCATCAACTTGCCACCACCGTGCCGGCGGATCAGATAATCGACGATTGCCCCCGACTCGGCGACAGTGTGGGCGCCATCGGTAATGACCGGCGACTTGCCCAGAGGATGTACCGACTTTAGTTCCGGCGGGGCCAGGTTGGTAGTGGCGTCGCGCTGATAAAATTTGATCTCATAATCGACGCCCAACTCCTCCAGCAGCCAAAGGATACGCTGCGAGCGCGAATTATTCAGGTGATGGACGACGATCATGGGGTTCTCCGGGATGCGAGGATCGATAAACGCTAGAGCAAGATGATCTTAGACGGAACCGTCCAAAATCTGAATCCTGATCTAGAAACAAATGTTTAGAGCTTGATTCAACGCTTGCACCTGTTCCGTGCAAACGCATCAATCTTTAGTGACGGTGCGACTGGCAAGGGCAAAGACGGTAGCGGCTGGGCGATTGAGTGATTAGGTTAAGGCTTATGCGTGACATTTTCGACATCCTGATTCCCCTGTCTCTCGTGGCGGTTACCGCAACACTCGGGGTAGGTATCTTTAGCCTGTTCCGGGGCGGCGATTTTGGCCGCTCATGGTCCAATAAGCTGATGCGCTTAAGGGTTTTGCTGCAGTTCTGCGCCGTTCTGCTGTTAATTGCAGCGGCCTGGTGGCGAGCCCACACCCACTGAATCCTCTGCTGAAAGTTCCAATTGCGATGCAGCAAAACTCGATACTCGAAGACACTGGCCTGATCCTAAAGGCTGTCGGTGAGGTCGATTGGTTGACGCTCAATCGACCAGAGCGCCTGAACGCCCTCAACCAGCCACTGTCGGAGGCTCTGCTCGCTTATTTTGAGGGCAAGCGGCGCGTTACCGCGACGCGGGTCATCGTCCTGAGCGGTGCCGGCAAGGCCTTTTGTTCCGGTGCAGATCTGAAGGCACGCGGCGAGCCCGATCGGTTGCGGGATGGCCCTAACGGTGACTGGGGCCTGCGCGATCTGATGAAGGCCATGCGCGCTTGTCCACAACCCATCGTCACACTGGTCCAGGGGGCTGCGGCCGGGGGTGGCCTGGCCATGGCTCTGGCATCAGACGTCATCGTTGCTGGCGAAAGCGCCGCCTTTCACCCGGCCTTTATCAAGATCGGCCTTTCGGGCACTGAACTTGGGGTAAGCTGGCGGCTGCAACGGACCATCGGCATTTCGCGTGCCCGAGAAATGCTGCTCACCGGCCGGCCAATGCTCGCTGCCGAGGCGTTGCGGGCCGGCCTGGTGTCCAGCGTCGTCGCTGACGCAGATTTGCGCGGCTACGGCGAGGCCATGGCTCAGGACATGCTGAAAGCCGCACCCGACGCTCTGCGACTGTCCAAGCGCACTTTCGATACCACCCTGGAAATCCCAAGCTTCGATGCCGCCATGGAATTGGAAGAGCGTGGTCAGGTACAGATGATCCGTCAGATGTCGCGCCCGCCAACCCCCTAAGCGGCACCTGACGCACGCACCGTCCAAAGATCGAGGTCAGCCTCTTGTCCCATATAGGCCAGACCCGAAGCGATTGAGACCAGCTCGCCCCCGCCTTGGAGTTTGCTGTCGCCGAACCTTTGCGCAAACAAGGCCCGCACCGCTGGCACAAAGGATGAGCCACCGGTGAGAAAGACCTGGTCAATCCGGCCCGCAGTCAGATCGGCGCGCTCCAGGACCTGATCAATAGCACCGGCCATCGCGGCCAGTTCCGGAGCGATCCAGGCTTCGAAGCGAGACCTGGCCACATCTTTTTCGATATGGATTGATCCAGCGTCAAAGACGAACCGGGCGGCATCGGATCGCGATAGTGCCTCTTTCAAGCGAGAGATTGCCTGATAGAGGCGATAGCCGTGGTTGTCGTCCAGCATCTCCACCAGACGTTCGATCTTTTCAGGTTGCAGACAGGTGCGGGTGAGGCCGCGAATATCTTTCATATCGCGCGAAGCCCGCAACAGAGCCAGTTGTTCCCAGCGGGCGAAGGCGCTGAAGTAGCGATTGGGGATAGGCAGGATATTGTCGAAGGCCTTGTAGCTGGCCCCCTTGCCCAGGTGCGGTGAGACCAGGTTATCGATGATGCGATAGTCAAACGCGTCACCCGCCAAACCTACGCCAGCATTGGCCAGGGCCGTCGCTGTAACGCCCCTGGGGGCCGGCTCAAAGCGCAGGATGGAAAAATCACTGGTGCCACCGCCGAAATCGCCTACCAGCACTGTCGCAGCGGCGTTCAAATTCCGCGCAAAGAAAAAGGCTGCGGCGATGGGCTCAAGGGCGAAACGGATATCGGTGAATCCCAGGCGTGAAAAAGCGATCTGATAGCGCGCCATGGCCAGGTCGGAGTCGGGCCTGGCGCCGGCGAAGGTTACCGGACGGCCCAAAATCGCTGTAGACGGCAACTCCAGCATCGCCTCGGCCGCATAGCTGCGTAAGCGCAGCAGAAAGGTCGAAAGCAGATCTTCGAAACGAAACCGTCGCCCCAGGATCAGAGTGTCGGTGAACAGGGCGCTGGCGGCATGGCTTTTGAACGACTGGATCAGGCGGGTTTCCAGAGGCTCTTCGAGATAGGTCTCGATGGCCCAGGGCCCGGCCTCGGCAACGCGTCCCTTCGGATCGTCAACCGGGGCGTGAAAGCTCAACGCGGAACGAAAGGCGACAACCTCACTACCGTCATGGGGAAAGACGACGAGCTGCGCCTCGCCGGCAGCATCGATCAGACAAACGACGGTATTGGTCGTGCCAAAATCTATGCCGATCGCGCTGGACATACAGATATTCCCTATCCTCCCTCCCCTTTATGGGGAGGGACAGGCGGTGAAGCCGCCAGGGTGGGGCAAGCGGCCGTTCCGCGATGCCATCGTCATTTCGATAAACCCCACCCGTCTCGTCGTTTCACTCCGATCCATCCTCCCCATAAAGGGGAGGGAGTGACGCTACCCTTGAACCCCGCCAAAGGATTGGTCATAGGCGGCCAGGGTGGCCGTCTGCAAAATCTGTGACACCGAGGCCGACAGCGCGCAAATCTGTACCGATTTTGAAAGGCCCACCAGCACCGGCCCAACCACAGTCGCCCCGCCCAGCACTTGCAACAGCTTGGTCGAGATCGAGGCCGAATGGATGGCCGGCATGATCAGCACATTCGCCGGGCCCGTCAGGCGCATGAATGGGTAGTTGGCCCAGGATGCAGGGTCCAGAGCCAGGTCCGGCGGCATTTCACCTTCGTATTCAAAGTCGATATCGTTGCGCGCGTCTAGCATAGCGACCGCTTCTCGCACCTTGGTTGAACGCTCGCCCATGGGATTACCGAAGGCGGAATAGGAAATGAAGGCCAGGCGCGGGGTAAAGCCGAGGTGGCGAACCGATCGTGCCGCTTGCAAAGCGATCTCCATCAGATCCTGAGCCCCCGGCATCTCGGTTACATTGGTATCGGCCACAAACAGGGTTCGCGCCTTAGCCAGAAGGATCGACATACCCATGACCCGGCCACCGGGCGTGGGGTCAATCACATCCACCACGTCATGCAGAATCTGGTCGAAGTTGCGGGTCACGCCGGTGACCATGGCGTCAGCCTGTCCCATAGCAACCATGGAGGCGGCAAAGGCGTTGCGATCCTGGTTGATCAGGCGTTGGGCATCGCGTCTCAGAAACCCAAAGCGCTGTTGGCGTGCATAGAGGCGATCAACAAACTGCGCATTATGTGTGGAAATCTGCGCGTTGGTCACCTCGAGGTGAACCTCCGCGGGGTCCAATCCCGCCCGACGCATATTCTGGATCACCAACTCCTGACGGCCGACCAGGATCGCATGGCCCAGTCCCTGGGTCTGGAAAGCGTGGGCAGCGCGAATGACCGACGCCTCCTCGCCCTCGGCAAAGACGACGCGCTTCAGGGGCCGGGACTGCACCGTGCCGGATATTTTCTGCAGGAACCCAGCCGTCGGATCCAGCCGCCGTGCCAGGCTGTCACGATAGGCGGCCATGTCTTTGATCGGCTTACGCGCGACACCAGTATCCATCGCCGCCTGTGCCACAAAGGGAGGAATATAGTGGATCAGGCGCGGATCAAACGGCGTCGGGATGATATATTCGGGGCCATATTTCAGTTGTAAGCCGTGGTAGGCCGCCGCCACTTCGTCGGGCACATCTTCGCGGGCCAGGGCCGCAAGCGCTTTGGCGCAGGCGATTTTCATTTCCAGGTTGACCTGACGGGCGCGCACATCCAAAGCCCCGCGAAAAATATACGGAAAGCCCAGGACATTATTGACCTGATTGGGATAGTCGGACCGGCCGGTGGCAACGATAGCGTCGGATCGCACCGCATGTACCTCTTCGGGCGTAATCTCCGGATCCGGGTTTGCCATGGCGAAGATGATCGGTTTGTCGGCCATGGACGCGACCATTTCTGCGGTCACCACGCCTTTGGCGGAGACCCCGAAGAAAACATCTGCCCCGACCATGGCATCGGCCAGGGTGCGCGCAGTGGTATCGACCGCATGAGCCGATTTCCACTGGTTCATACCCTTTTCGCGGCCACGATATATGACCCCGGTGTTGTCCACGGCGATGCAGTTGCCCGGCCGAACACCCATGGCCTTGACCAGTTCGAGAGTGGCGATACCGGCCGCACCGGCTCCGCACAGCACTAACTTTACATCTTCCAATCGCCGACCGGTGATATCGCAGGCATTGATCAGGCCGGCAGCGGAAATGATCGCGGTGCCGTGCTGATCATCGTGAAAGACCGGGATATCCAATAGCTCCTGCAGTTCGGTCTCGATCCGGAAACACTCGGGGGCCTTGATATCCTCCAGGTTGATGCCGCCAAATGTAACGCCGATATTTTTGACCACGGTGATGATCTCGTCGGCGTCGCGTGAGGTGATCTCGATGTCGATGGAGTCCACGTCGGCAAAACGTTTGAACAGCACAGCCTTGCCTTCCATCACCGGCTTGGCTGCCAGCGCTCCGGTATCGCCCAGGCCCAAAGTCGCGGTGCCATTGGTGATCACGGCTACCAGATTTCCCTTGGCGGTGTATTCGTAGGCCAGATCTGGGTCGCCTTTGATCGCCAGGACGGGCACGGCGACGCCCGGAGAATAAGCGAGCGACAGGTCCCGCTGCGTCGCCATCGGCTTAGTGGCGACCACGGCAATCTTGCCTGGCGTCGGATCTCTATGAAACGCCAGGGCTTCTTCGTCGGTGAAGCTGCGCTTGTCGGACTCGCTCATGGTGGGTCTCGTGATTTCTAATCGGGACAGTGACCGCACGACGGCGGCGCGGAAGATCGTCTGTAGTGTAGAAGACCTGCCCTGGTGTAAATGAACTCCAGAAGGAATCGTCCTCGTTCAATCAATCAGGTCACTCCGCCCATCAGCGCAATCACACCGTGATTCATTTTGGCCAGGACGGTGGGCGACCCAACCCAAAGTGATTGGGCCCTAAAAGGAAAAGTGTTGATGACATTGAATATCGGCATCTCCGGTGCTCTGGGCCGCATGGGTGCCGCCGTCGCTGCTACACTCGGGACGATACCCGGTCTGGCGCTGGTTGCCGTGATCGACCATCCGAATATGCTGGGCCAGCCGGCCCTGGGCCTGACCTTGACCGACGCTGTGACCACTTTGGACCTATGCGATGTGGTGATCGATTTTTCCACACCGGGAGCGTCGGTTGACCTGTCTCGCCTGGCCGGAGCCGGCAAGGCCCTGGTCATTGGCGCGACTGGCTTTTCCGCTGAGCAGGACGCCGCCATTACTTTGGCGGCCCAGCGCATTGCCATCGTAAAAAGCGGTAACTATTCCATTGGCGTCAATGTCCTGGCCGGCATAGTCGAGCAGACCGCCAGGCGCCTGGGCCCTGAAATGTGGGACATCGAGGTCTTCGAAGCCCATCACCGGCGTAAAACGGATGCCCCGTCTGGCACCGCTCTGCTGCTCGCACAGGCCGCCGCACGTGGGCGGGGCCAGGACCTCGCCGACCTGCGTACCCCCTTTCGTGACGGCGTGACCGGCCCGCGCATTGAGGGCAGTATCGGTTTCAGCGTCATGCGCGGCGGTGGCATCATCGGCGAACACAGCGTCGTCTTCGCCGGCGAAAGCGAGACCCTTCGCCTTTCTCACACCGCTCAAGACCGCAGCCTTTTTGCCGGCGGTGCGATGATGGCGGCCCGGTGGGTCACCGGAAAGCCAGCGGGCCTCTATGACATGATGGATGTGCTGGGGTTTCGGGGATGAGGTGAATCTCGCTTATCAAGGGACTTGAAGCAGCAGCCCAATACTACACCAAAAACGAGATGCCGCAGATTGTGGCGAGTTTTGCACGCACCTCCTGCAAAGTGGCGGCGAAAACCGCTGCCCCTCTCGCCTATTGTCCCGTCGAGCCAAACCCCCCGGCACCGCGCACCGTTTCGTCGAGACTTCGAACTTCTTCCCACGCCGCTTGAATGACGGGCGCTATGACCATCTGAGCTATGCGGTCACCGCGACGGATCGTGACTGGCGCGGTGCCGAGATTGGCCAGGATCACTTTCACCTCACCCCGATAGTCGCTGTCGATGGTGCCGGGGGTGTTGAGCGGGATGACCCCGTCGCGCAAAGCCAAGCCGGAACGAGGGCGCACCTGGGCTTCGAATCCGCCTGGAACAGCTATGGACAGGCCCGTCGGCACGGCGAACCTGGTCCCCGGAGCCAGGGTCAAAACTTCACCCTCATCCAGCGCTGCCCTAAGGTCCATGCCGGCGGCACCGGCGGTTTCATAGGCCGGCAGAGGCAGATCGGTGCCATGCGACAGGCGGACGACGCGCAGTGTCACGCTCATTTTAGGGCCTCAGCGATTTTGTCCACCAAACGCCGGGCCACATCGACCTTGCTCAGACGCGGCCAGGCCTGGGTGCCGTGGCCATCGACCAGGATCACGCGGTTATCGTCGCCGCCCATAATGTCATCAGCACTGACGTCATTGCCGACGATCCAGTCACAGCCCTTGCGTTGTAGTTTTGCTCGCGCATTGACTTCTAGGTCATTAGTCTCGGCGGCGAAACCAACGACCAGTCGTGGCCGTTGGGGCCCTGAAGCTGCCAGATCTGCCAGAATATCCGGATTTTCTACTAGCGTGACGCTCGGCGGGCCGGCATGGCCCTTTTTCAGCTTTACCGAAAAGGCCGAGTCTGGACGCCAGTCTGAAACCGCAGCGACGCATATGGCGGCGTCGACCGGCAGGGCTTCGTGGCAGGCCTTCAGCATCTGTACCGCCGTCTCGACGTTGACGCGGGTCACGCCGTCGGGCGTCGCTAAGGCCGTTGGACCGGAAACCAGCGTCACCCGCGCTCCCGACTCCGCCAGAGCCGCGGCAATAGCATAGCCCTGTTTGCCGCTGGAGCGATTGGTCAGCACCCGCACCGGATCAATCGGCTCTGCGGTAGGCCCGGCGGTTACCAGGACATGGTGTCCGGCCAACGGACCGGGACCGGGATGGGCCAGGGTGAGGGCCGCCATTACCGCCTGGAAAATCGCAGTCGGCTCTGCCATGCGTCCGGGGCCGAACTCGCCGCAGGCCATTACGCCTTCGTCAGGACCGACGAACTCTACGCCATCCGCTGTTAAGGTTCGCACGTTTCGCTGGGTCGCCGGGTGGTTCCACATTCGTACATTCATCGCCGGAGCCATCAGGACCGTCTTATCGGTCGCCAGCAGGGTGGTCGTGGCCAGGTCTCCCGCCAGACCGGCGGCGGCCTTGGCCATCAGATCAGCAGTGGCCGGGGCCACGACCACCAGATCGGCGCTGCGGGACAGTTCAATATGGCCCATCGTGGTTTCTTCTGTGAGCGAGAACAGTTCGCTGTAGACCCGGTCTCCGGCCAGAGCCGCCAGGGCTAGCGGGGTAACGAATTGTGCGCCTGCTGCCGTCAGGATGGGGCGAACGGCGATGTCTGCTTTTCGCAACAACCGCACCAGCTCGAGAGCCTTATAGGCAGCGATCCCGCCTCCGACGATCAGCAATACGCGCTTAGGGGCTGCGGTCACGATCACCTCTGAAAAACTAGCCCGTTATTAGCCTTTATTTTTCCTCTGGACAAAGCCTGAAGAATGTTCTTTGTTTGTTCCGCCAGAGTCTGGTAAACAAAATATGAGGAGAGGACCATGAGAAAAGTGCTGTTATCCGGGGCCATCGTCGCCCTGACGCTCTCGCTTTGTGCCTGCAACGGCAAACCGACCGCCGACGCCTCGGGGTCACAAAGTGCCTATCCGCCGACCAGCGGCGCTTACGCCACCCGCGATGCGCGTTCCGGTGGCGGATCGGTTGATCCACGTGATGCCCCTGTTCCCCAGGTGAACGGCAAACCCATGTGGGCGGCCAATCGCAAGCATACCGCTGAAGAAAACGCTCGCTATCAGTTCGCCAAAAATGGCAACGATTTCGCCGCCAAAAACGAGTCAGAATATATCACCAAAGCTCACGGCTTCGTCGACCAGCCCCCCAAGGGTGTTGAATTCGTTGATCGCAGCAATGGTGACCGTCTGATCTATGACCCCAAGGCCAATGTCTTCGCCGTGGTCTCTAAAGACGGTGCCCCGCGTACGATGTTCAAGCCGCGCGAAGGCGCTGCCTATTGGAATCAACAAAAGGACCGGGAAGCCAAACGCGGCAAATCCGGCGGCAGCGACGGACAGAGCTAAAGGTGGCAGACCACCCTTCCCAACGCCATCGGGAGGGGTGGATCACGCTTAGGATTTCGTCTTGTCGCATTTCCTGACGGCAAACCGCTTCCCACCTTTTCCTGGGCAGTGTTTACGAGCGAGCCTGCCTACCTGAAGAGGCTCGCCAGCCCGAAGGCCAGACCAGCGGCAAGTGCGCCGCAGGCAAAGGCAAACCATAGCAATGTGTGGCTTGCTGGCGACTGAGACGGTGCGAACTTCGGCGCGGAGACCACTACGTGAGGCTCCTGGGCCTTCGTCAGATTTCCCAGCGCCTGGGCTGCGTCTCTGACCACGCTGCGCAGGCGTGTGACCGGTGACAGTTCGCGGGTGATCCAGCGGCGCACAACCGGTTCGGCGGCAGCCCAGATATCATGGGTCGGATCAATCAGGCGGGCCACGCCCTCTACTGTTACCATTGTCTTTTGTAATAGAATGAGTTCGGGGCGCAGGCGCATGGCGAACAGTGCGGTGATCTCGAACAGTTGTGTCAGGATCCGGCCCATGGACACCTGACTGGCATCGCGCCCGAATATCGGTTCGCCCACAGCCCGCAAAGCCTGCGCGAAAGCCCCGCGATCCTGTTCGGCCC
>JAYTXQ010000157.1:0-7785 GCA_043742825.1 Caulobacteraceae bacterium
CCGGCGACATATAATCCGGAAGCTTCCAGCGCTGCGATGGTCTCGACGACGACGTCCAGAGCCGCTGCGCCAGAACGCAGACGGTCGCGGCCCGCCTCAATCAAGCCTGCCATATGCTTTTGTTCTTTGGCATATCCTCGCCCCCGTAGAGGGCCGGCGCCGCCATGGAGAGCCAGAACCAAACAATTGTTTAACATGCGGCGTGCTCGCTCTTTCTTCGTCTCAATGCATCAGATAGCGTCTCACGCAACAGATACACAGAAGAGAGGCAATCATGAAGGCGCTGCTAAGCACGGTTGTAGGTGGTCCAGAGACCCTGGAGCTCAAGGATATCCCCAGTCCGGTGGCTCTGGCCGGTTGGGCCGTCGTATCGGTCAAGGCTTGCGGGGTGAATTATCCTGATGTGATCATCATCGAAGACAAATACCAGTTCAAACCCCCGCGCCCATTCTCCCCTGGCAGTGAGATCGCCGGTATCGTCAAGGAGGTTGGCGAAGGGGTCACTCACATCAAGCCAGGCGATCGGGTGCTAGGCAATATGGGCTGGGGCGGAATGGCTGAGGAAATGGCTGTAGAGGCCTCGCGCCTCGTGCCCATACCAGACGGCATGCCGTTTGAAGAAGCGGCCGCTTTCCTGATGACTTATGGCACGTCTTATTACGGCCTGAAGGATCGCGGACATCTGAAGTCCGGCCAGTCGCTCTTGGTTCTTGGCGCGGCGGGTGGTGTCGGCCTGGCCGCCGTGGAGCTGGGCGTGGCTATGGGCGCCAGAGTGATTGCCGCCGCTTCATCACAGGAAAAAGTCGACCTGTGTCTGGCCAAGGGCGCGCAGAGTGGGGTCGTCTATCCTGTTGGGCCGTTTGATCGGGACGGGCAAAAGGCTCTCGCCAATCTATTCAAGGAAGCCTGCGGGCCGGGCGGTGTTGACGTGATCTACGACGGCGTCGGGGGCGATTATGCTGAGGCGTCGTTACGCTCCATGGCCTGGGAAGGGCGGTTCCTGGTCATTGGGTTTCCCGCCGGTATCCCGCGCCTGCCACTGAACCTTACACTGTTGAAAAGCTGCGACGTGGTCGGCGTGTTTTGGGGTGCTGCGGTGGCCCGTGATCCCGCGGCACATCAGCAGAACGTGAGGGAACTGATGGCGCTTTACACCGCCGGCAAGATTCGCCCTCACGTGTCCGAACGCTTCCCACTTGCGCGTGCTGGCGAAGCGATTTCTCACCTTGCCAGCCGCAAGGCGTTGGGCAAGGTGGTCGTGACCATGGATTGATGGTTTTGAACTACTAGGAATTGGTCCGATGACGCAACGATTGGCAGGCAAAGTCGCCCTGATCACGGGGGGCTGTTCTGGCATTGGCCTGGGCACGGTAGAGCGGTTTCTGGCTGAAGGCGCTTGCGTCGTGGCCGCCGATCTACAGGACGAAAAGGGAGGCATGCTCGAAAAGCGGTTCCCGGCGACCTTGCGCTATGCCCATTGTGACGTGACCCATGAGGCAGATATTGCCGCTGCGTGTACCCTTGCCGCTGAGGCTTTTGGCGGCCTGGACATCCTGTTCAACAACGCAGGGACCGGCGGGCTCTTGGGCGGTGTCGAGGCGATAACGGTTCAGGGTTGGGACGATACCTTTGCTCTGTTAGTCCGCGGCCCCGCTTTGGGCATGAAGCATGCCCTGCCAATGATGAGTGCGCGGGGGGGAGGATCGATAATCAACACTGCGTCAGTCGCGGGCTTGCAAGCGGGCTATGGCCCTCTGGCCTATTCAGCAGCGAAATGTGCTGTAATCCACATGTCGCGATGCGCTGCGGCGGAACTGGCCCCGCAGAACATTCGGGTCAATGCGATCTGCCCCGGTTTGATCGCTACCTCAATCTTCGGAACGGGCATGGGTCTAGATCGCGCTGGCGCGGACCAACTGGCCGCCATGGTGGCGCAAAACGCAGCCATCGGCCAACCGATCGCCAAGTCGGGTTTACCAGGCGATATTGCCGGCGCCGCTTTGTATCTGGCAAGCGACGACTCGCAGTTCGTTACCGGAACCCACATCGTCGTTGATGGTGGCCTGACCGTCGGACCCCGTTCCGCGTGGGACCCCAGCGCCCCTTCGGTCTTCTCGGCCGTGTTCGGAATGGACAACACCGTTCTGACGGGTCGCCATGAAGGATAATCGGGCGCAGATTGGTTCCATGTCCGTCGCCGCTCGCGTCAATCCAAAGGATTATTTCACGCCGCAGGAATGGGTACCCCTGGCGGCCCGGTCGTCGTGGAAGGGCCTTCTCCTTGTCGCTCACGCCTGGGCGGTCATATTCGCCGCGGGGGCGATGGCGATAGCCTGGCCACTAACCCTGCCCATCGCCGTGATGATTATCGGCGCGCGCCAATTGGGGCTGGGCATTTTGCAACATGACGCGGCGCACGGAGCGTTACATCCTGATATGGCGCTGAACGACTGGGTGGGAGAGTGGCTATGCGTTGGCGGGCTGAAGCGATACCGCGCCTATCACCTGCAACACCACAAGTTCGCGCAACAGGCGGAAGACCCAGACCTCCCGCTCTCAGCACCGTTCCCGATAACCCGCAGCTCCCTACGGCGCAAAGTCATCCGCGACCTGACAGGTCAGACCTGGTTTAAGGAACGCTTCGGTCGCCTAACCGGTGAGCTGAGGGCTCGACATGTGGGAGAGCCGTTTTGGCCAATCCTGGTCGCTGAAATCTACCGCCAACGCCGCTGGCTAATCATCAACCTTGCGGCAATCACGCTATTTAGCCTCGCTGGCTATGCCTGGGCGTGGTTTGTCCTTTGGCTTTTGCCACGCGCAACATGGTTTCAGCTTGTCACGCGCCTTCGCAACATCGCCGAGCATGCCCTGATTGCCAAGGATGAACCCGATGCACTCCGCCATGCGCGCACAACGCAGGCGAATATCTTTGAACGTGCCCTGATCGCTCCGTATTGGGTCAACTACCACTGTGAACACCACATGTTCATGCACGTTCCCTGTTGGCACTTACCACGAGTTCGCCACCTGCTCGACCGGCAGGGCGTAACAGTCCGCATGGTCGGGGCCAGCGGTTACAAAGAAGTGCTGAACGCGGTTACCGCAGCGGGTTAGGCGCACATCGCCTCTCCTCATATTCACCTTGAGCGTGTAAGAAACCGCCATGATCACCTGGCCTTCAGTTCACCGTCGCTTGCTCTTGGGTATGGCGGGCCTAAGCACCGTTGCGCTGCCCTTCACGACTAGGGCGCGAGAGTCACGGCCGCTACGGAGGGAAAAGGTCGAGACCTCGACGTCAAAGGTCTGGACTGAGTTCTTCAAGGGGCAAAGGATCTGGGCCTATGCGGATCGGGTCAGTCTGAATCCCGGTGAGCCCCTGAATTTGATGATGTCTGTTGGGCCGGCTCAAGCCAATCGCCGGGTGCGGCTGGAGGTGTTTCGACTGGGGGCAAAGGGCGAGGACCGGATTTGGACAAGCGACTTCGCGGACGTGAAATATCAAGGCGCGACGGCTTCCGCAGCTGCGATCGGACCGGGGTGGCCAGCCACCTTCGCTGACATCGATACACGCGGCTGGCCACCGGGTGTCTACAGCTGTGATGTCGTGGAACAGACGACCGCGACACGGGATGTGCGGGCCGCGCAATGGATCGTCAAGAATCCAAAACGCTCGGGCGCAGTCCTGGTGCGGCTCGGAACCAATACCTGGCAGGCTTATAACGATTGGGGGGGGTATGACCTCTACCCCGATGGGGACGATGACGATACACGTGGCCTGATTGTTTCGTTCGACCGACCAACGCCGCCAGCGGTTTATGAGTATGAGGCCTATTTGATCACGTGGCTCGAAGGCCTCGCCGGGAGCCTGGGTGGGATCGATTATGCGAGCAATTTCGACATCCACGCTGACCCGAAATACCTTGACCCCTATCCCCTGGTCATCACGGGCTCGCATGATGAGTATTGGAGCCGCCAAGAGGTGGACGCGTTTGATCGTCGCATTTTCAAGCTAGGCCGCAACACGGCGTTCTTCGGGGCCAATACCGCCTATTGTCAGATCCGCTACGGAGATATGAACGCTCCGGATGGGGTGGCACCGCAGGGTCGGCAACTTGTCTGTTATAAAACGGCCGCAGATCCGATTGTTCTGCGCGCCAGCCCCAAGGATAGCGGACTGGTTGCCACCTCTCAATTTCGCGCTGGAGCACGCAGGCCCGAGACTATGTTGACTGGCGGTGGCTTTCAGAGCTGGTTCGAGCCTACGACGGCTCAACGACCCGCCTATCGCGTTGCCCGCAACGACCTGCCCTTTTTTGTCGGCACGGACTGGAAAGTCGGCGATGTGGCGGCCGATGTTATCGGCTATGAATGGGATAACCGTGATCCGGAGGGCGATGGCAAGCGCCTGTGGGACCCAGTACGGTCCCACAATGCCCAATTGGACGAAGCCGACATCAGTGTCCTATTTCATGGCGAGGCGGTGGACGTTGATGGCAAACTCGGCCGCGCGGAAGCGAGCTATTTCCGATCCAAAGCGGGAGCGCAGGTTTTTAACGCGGGCACGATCCGCTGGGCCTGGGGTCTGGGAAAGCCCGGATTCGTCAATCCCGCGTTTCTGCGTTTCAACGAAAACCTGGTGCGTGTTCTGGCCAAACGGCGTTAGATGAACAGGAACAGCGCGGGTTGACAGTCGCCGGCTTTGAAGGTCCATCGCGCTCATGAGTGATGGAGCCACTGAGGCCTTGACCTATAGGTGCGACGGCGGGGTGGTGGCATTTGGCCCCGATGCACCCCTGCGTCTTGTGTCCGGCAGTCAGATCGACGGGCTGGAAATTGCCTACAACACCTATGGTGAGTTGAACCCTACCCGCTCAAATGCGATTCTGATTTGCCATGCCCTGACATTGGATCAACACGTTGCCGGTCACCATCCTGTGACGGGTAAGCCCGGCTGGTGGGGTGAACTCGTCGGCCCAGGTCTTCCGCTAGATCCCCATCGGTATTTCATTATCTGCAGCAATGTTGTTGGCGGGTGCATGGGCACCACTGGCCCGTCGTCGATAAACCCCGCCACGGGATCGCCCTATGGCCTGACTTTCCCGGTGGTGACGATTGCCGATATGGTCAGAGCGCAGGCCATGCTGGTTTCAGCCCTGGGGATTGACAGGCTTTTTGCCGTCGTCGGTGGATCCATGGGGGGGATGCAGGTTCTACAATGGGCGGCAGACTATCCGGAACGGCTTAATTCAGCGGTCTGCATCGCGGCAGCGGCCCGGCATTCAGCCCAGAACATCGCCTTCCATGAAGTCGGCCGTCAGGCGATCATGGCCGATCCCGATTGGCGTGGTGGCAACTATGCGGCCCAGGGCGTGCGTCCGGAAAAGGGTCTGGCTGTCGCACGCATGGCGGCCCACATCACCTATCTGTCGGAAGCGGCTTTGCAGCGAAAATTCGGTCGCGAGTTACAGCGTGATGGCCTTTCTTGGGGTTTCGATGCCGATTTCCAAGTCGAGAGCTATCTGCGCCACCAGGGCGCGAGCTTTGTTGATCGGTTCGACGCCAATTCCTACCTCTACATCACACGCGCCATGGACTATTTCGAGATGGCTGCACCCCACCAGGGGTCTCTGACAGAGGCATTTGCGGCTGCTCGAAATGTACGCTTCTGCATTTTTTCGTTCACGTCCGACTGGCTCTATCCGACGCCGGAAAGCAGAGACATTGTGCGCGCTCTGAACGCTTCAGGGGGCCGCGTCAGCTTTTTGGAAATTGAAACTGACAAAGGGCATGACGCTTTTCTGTTGAATGAGCCGGTGCTCCGCGCCGCCCTTGATGGGTTTCTGGGTTCAGCGGACGCAGCCATGAGGGTGTTGTGAACACGCGCCAGGATTTCGTTGAGATCGCCCGCCTTGTCCGCCCTGGGGCCAGAGTACTTGATATCGGTTGTGGTGAGGGGACCTTGCTTGAGCTGCTCACCCGGCAGAAACAAATTGACGGGCGTGGTATTGAGATCAGTCCTGAGGGGGTCTCGTCCTGTCTGGCCAGGGGGGTCGCCGTGGTCCAGGGCGACGCGGACCGTGACCTGCACGATTTTGCGCCGGGGGCCTTTGACTATGCGATCCTTTCACAAACCCTGCAGGCAGTGCTTCGTCCCCGCCACGTCCTGGGTCAGCTTTTGCGCATTGCTGATCAGGCGATAGTCTCATTTCCGAATTTCGGCCATTGGCGTGTACGCTGCGACCTCATGCTTCACGGTCGCATGCCCGTAACCGGGTCGTTGCCAGAGCCCTGGTGGGCGACATCGAATATTCACCTCTGTACGGTGAGAGATTTCACCGCCCTTTGCGATGATTTGGGTTTACGTATCGACGCCTGTGCCGCACTCGCGGGTGACAAGCCCGCGCGCTCGATCAACCCAAAACGCGGCCTGGAGAACTGGCGCTCTGAAACGGCTTTGTTCCTGCTAAGTCGCAAATAACTGTGGCATTTGGCAAAGTCACGCTCCGAACCTACTGCCTCATCCGGAAATCGCTGCCTCACCGGATTCGCCGGTTCGAATGCGCAAGGCACCCTCCAGGTCCATGACAAAAATTTTCCCGTCGCCGATCTTACCGGTGTTGGCTGCCGATGTGACTACGTCAATCAATCGGACCACCATGTCGTCCGCGACGACGATTTCCAGTTTGACCTTGGGCAATAGCTTTACCTCATATTCTGCCCCTCGATAAATCTCGGTCTTGCCCTTCTGGCGACCGTATCCCCGCACCTCGGTCACTGTCATGCCAGAAGCGCCCGCAGCGCTGACAGCCTCAAGAACCGCATCCAATCTGCTGGGTTTGATTATGGCCACGAGCATTTTCACCGGCACATTTCCTTGCTTTCGAGTTGCGCCCTGACTTTGCCCCCGATTGGCGCAGGTTGGAAGGCCGGACGGGCACGGGTGCGGCGTCCAGCCAACAGGCCGGCTGGCCTCAACGCCACGACCTGCTTCGTCACCTCAAGCAAAAGGACGCCGGCAAACGGGGGCCAGAGCCGGGCACCTAGATGTTCGATAGGGTCGGCCCATCTGGCCGCTAGGGCCAATGGCGGAAGATAAAGCGCGCGTGTCCAGCCACAAGGCTTCAGATCCGCCTCGCTTGTCAGGCGCTCGAGCTGTCCACGGCTGAAACTTCGTCCCTGCCCGAACGGCGTGCTCTCGGCACCTGCCCACAGGCCGTGGCGGGCCGTAGCCACAAGGATCGCTCGACCTGCCGGGCCAAGCACCCGATGAATTTCGGTAAGAACTGCCAGCGGATTGCCAGTCTCTTCAAGCACATGCGCCACGAGTATTCGGTCGAAACGAGCATTGGCCAACGGTAATGCCACCTCATTGACAACGCAGCGAAGACGATCGGGTCGCTCTGCAACGTCAACGACGCCCTGGTCTGCGGGAGTCGCTCTCACCACCCGCGCATCCGGGTTTCTTAGGTGTTCGAGCAGGGGTGCAGCATAGCCCAGGGCCAATATGTCAAGGCCCGCGCAGTCTCCCCACGCCTCTGCGATCTTGCGCGACATCAGCCGCCCGGCCGCTTGACCCAACGGCGTTGCATAAAAAGTTGCGAGCTCAGTTGCCGATTGTCGCATTCTCGCTCTCGGTGACGTTGAGTGCTATTGTAGTTGTCCTGTCACGGTCTGTCCCATTCGCAAGCCACGCAGGCTCGACAGCCACCTCGCACCAGGACCAGGGCCTGAGACCGGAGATTCCAATGACGCTGATCGTAAAGCAGTTTCCGTGCCTGAGTGACA
>JAYTXQ010000158.1:0-22863 GCA_043742825.1 Caulobacteraceae bacterium
GTGGGTGCCTGTGTCGCCAATTCCTCGACCGCATCGTCCTTTAATATACGTCCACGTGGCTGGTCGCGTTCCTGGGCCGTGCGCTCACGCCAGGCGGCAACACCCCTGAGGACAGCAAGATATTTGGCTGTGTATCGCTTAGGCCGAAAGCGTCGCCAGGCTTTTTCCGGATCGACATCATAAAGGTCAGGATCGATCAATGCCTGCATCTCGGCACTCACCCATTCAGACCGCCCCGCTGTCGCAAGGCTTTGGCGCAGCATGGGATAGAGCCGTGCCAGATGGGTCACATCAGCCAGGGCATAGGTCAGCTGAGCGTCACTCAATGGCCGGCGCGCCCAGTCGGTGAACCGGCTAGATTTGTCCAGATCAATGCGTAGCATCTGTCGCACCAGGGCATCATAAGCGATCTGTTCGCCAAAACCCGCAGCCATGGCAGCGATCTGGGTATCAAACAGGGGTTGTGGCATAGCCTTCAGATTGTGAAAAATCTCAACGTCCTGGCGCGCGGCGTGGAAAACCTTTTCAATCGCAACATCCCTGAGCACATTGAGCAGGGGTGCCAGGTCGAGTTCAAGCGACAGTGGGTCGATCACAGCCTCCGCCCCATCCGGTGCAGCGGCCTGAATCAGGCACAGCTTTGGCCAATAGGTTGTCTCACGCATGAACTCTGTGTCCACGGCGACGAAGGCCTGGCCTTGCAGTCTTTGACAAAACGCAGCCAATTGCGCGGTGGTAGTGATGATCTCAGCCATCAGTCAGCTATAAGGCGCGACAAGGCCGAGTCTGCAAGCACCGGCCCTGCCAATATGTGTTTCCCGGCCTCATTTTACGGAATTTTCTAGCCTCTATGACCGATCATCGCTCTGATCCGCCGGCCAACGGCCTGACCTATGCGCAGGCTGGTGTTGATATCGACGCCGGGGCTGCGCTCGTTGAGGCCATCAAACCCCTGGCCAAACGAACCCGACGTTCAGGTGCAGATGCGGCTCTGGGCGGTTTTGGTGCCCTGTTTGATCTCAAGGCGGCTGGCTATGATGATCCTCTCCTGGTCACAACCACAGACGGCGTCGGCACCAAATTGAAGGTGGCGATCGAAACCGGCCTTCATGACACAGTAGGCATCGATCTGGTGGCCATGTGCGTCAATGACCTTTTGGCCCAGGGGGCAGAGCCTCTGCTCTTCCTTGATTATTTTGCCACGGGCCAGTTGGACGTTGCCGCCGCAACCCGCATTGTCGCCGGGATCGCCGAGGGGTGCCTGCAAGCGGGTGCCGCCCTGGTCGGCGGTGAGACAGCAGAAATGCCGGGGATGTATCAGGCCGGGGACTACGATCTTGCGGGATTCTGCGTCGGTGCGGTCGCCCGCGACGGTGTCCTGCCCCGGCTGGGCGAGCAGGGACGGGGCGATGTCATGATCGCGTTGGCCTCCTCCGGCCCGCATTCTAACGGTTATTCCCTGATCCGCCGCACCGTCGCGATCTCTGGCTTGGCCTGGACGGCACCGGCACCGTTCGAACCGGACTTAAGCCTTGGCGAAGCCCTGATGCGCCCCACCCGCATCTATGTGAAATCTGTTCTGCCCCTGACCAAATCCGGCCTGATCACCGGCGGCGCGCACATCACCGGTGGCGGGCTGATCGAAAACCCTCCCCGCGCCATTGCCGAAGGTCTGGTGCCGCGTTTTGACTGGTCGGCCTGGGACCTGCCGCCAACCTTTCGCTGGCTGCAACAAACTGGCGGGATCGCCGACAACGAACTGCGCCGCACGTTCAATTGCGGCATCGGCTTTATCTTGATGGTCGCGCCACAGAATGTCGAAGCGGTGCTGACCGGTCTGATGGAAGCCGGCGAGATCGCCTTTGTCTGTGGTGAACTGGCTGCGGCATAGGGTGCACGCTGATATCGACAGGCTTTCAGGCGTCTGTGCGCGTAATCGACTTAGCCCCAATGTCTTTAAGGGCCAGAGTAAGTGCCACAGCTGTTGCCTCGACCTCGGCACTGTCCCGACCACGAATAACGAGGTTCGAACCGAATCCTTCGGGGCTGAAGAACGGGTAACTGCCCAATGACAGGTTCGGATGGGCCTTAGCCAGGGCTTCCAGGGGCGCAGCGATCACTCCCTCCCCAGCCCCTTCGACCCGTACGGTGGTGGCCACAACTATGGCACCGGTTTTTAGCCTCGGCCCGACATCTTCCAACATGCCGCGCATGATCTGAGGAACGCCCGCCAGGACAAAGACATTGCCAATCTGAAAGCCTGGCGGACCCTGAACCGGATTTTTCACCATCGAGCCGCCAACGGGAATACGGGCCATGCGCCGCCGGGCTGCATTCAATTCACCCGGCCAGCGTGAGGTCATCATAGCGATAATGTCGGGATGCTCATACAGGCTGACACCGAACGCCTCGGCAACACAATCGGCAGTGATATCATCATGAGTCGGGCCGATACCGCCAGTGGTGATAACATAATCATATCGCGCGCGCAGAGCGTTGAGGGTGACGATGATCTCGTCCTTGCTGTCGCCGACAACCCGCGCCTCTGCCACGTCTACGCCGAACGTGGCCAGATAGCGGGCGATGGCGTTGAGGTTCGTATCCTGGGTACGACCGGATAGAATCTCATCGCCGATGATCAGCACCGCAGCGGTGACGCGCTCAACTTGACCCATGACCGCACACTGATTCATTTGCTCCGGCACCAACTCTGGCACCCACTCTGCACCCGATTGTCTACATCCGGCATATGCGCAGGATGCGTTTGCCGCAACCCTTGCTCCACGGCCATCTCGTTGCGCGTTATAAACGATTCTTTGCCGACGTCCGCCTCGACGATGGGCGCGAAGTGGTCAGCCATTGCCCAAATCCTGGTGCCATGCTGGGTCTTAACACTGCAGGTCTGGGGGTTTGGATCTCAACCTCAACCAATCCAAAACGCAAGTTGGCGTGGAGCCTTGAACTGGTGGAGGCGGATGGGGGGATTGTTGGAATCAACACCTTGCTGCCCAACGCCCTGGTCGCCGAGGCCCTGGCCGCAGACAGGCTAAAAGAGCTGACTGGATATCAAATCCACCGTCGTGAGGTGCGTCTTGGCGCGGCAAGTCGGGTCGATTTTCTGTTGCAGGGACATGGTCGGCCTGACTGCTGGCTGGAGGTCAAAAACGTGCATCTGCGGCGCACGAACACCCTGGCGGAATTTCCCGATTGCATCGCCGCCCGTTCAGCCAAACACTTGCGTGAACTTTCCGCTCGGGTGGCGGCGGGCGACAGAGCCGTGCAACTTTTCATTGTCCAACGCACCGATTGCGACCGTTTCGCCGCCTGTTCTGAGCTGGATCCGGTCTATGCTGCCAGTCTGATTGCAGCCAACGATGCGGGTGTTGAAGTCTTGTGCTATGTTTGCGAGGTTAGTTTGCAACAGATCACCATTGACCGCACCATCCCTTGGGTGGACGCGCGCCGACCCTGAAGAGAGCCTAATGTCACTTGCCGACGACATAACCCAATCGCCAGTGCGCGACGGACGGATCAAGATCCACGGGCCCGAGGGCTTTGTCGGCATGCGCGCCGCAGGGCTATTGGCCGCGCAGTGTCTGGACATGTTGACCCCCTATGTGGTCCCAGGTGTTGCGACCGCCGAATTGGACCGATTGGCCCGGGAATTTATTCTTGATCATGCAGCCTTGCCTGCCTGTCTGTTCTATCGCGGCTATTCTCACACTCTGTGTATCTCGCCCAATCATGTGGTGTGCCACGGCATTCCTGGGGAGAGGACCTTACGTGACGGCGACATTGCAAACATCGACGTGACCGTCATCGTCGATGGCTGGCATGGTGACCATTCACGCATGTATGCCATCGGCGAGGTTGCATCACGGGCCAGACGCCTGATCGAGATCACATATGAGGGCCTGGAGCGGGGGCTGGCACGGGTGAAGCCAGGCGCACGACTGGGCGATGTTGGTTATGCGATTCAGTCCTATGTTGAATCCATACGTTGCAGCGTCGTGCGCGACTTTTGCGGCCATGGCCTGGGCCAGATCTTTCACGACGCGCCCAATGTCTTGCATTATGGCCGTCCAGGGAGTGGCGATGTGCTGAAAGCGGGCATGTTCTTTACCATCGAGCCGATGGTAAACCTTGGGCGTCACCCGGTGAAAATCCTGTCCGACGGGTGGACAGCCGTGACCCGAGACAAATCTCTTTCAGCGCAATGTGAGCACTCCGTCGGTGTCACCGACACCGGCTATGAGCTGTTCACTGCTTCGCCGATGGGGTTGTTCAAACCCGCCTGACGTTTCACACGGTTTGTAATTCGCCCTTGGTCACAACGAAAAGCTGTCGGGATCGTCGCAAAACATCTCTGCCATTGGCCTGTGTATGGGCGCGATCACCCTGTGACCGGCCAACGATGACATCAACGATTCTTAAATAAGGTCTCGAAAAGAGCTCCATGCTCCGCAGGCCCTCCCAAATATACTGATAGGCTTGCAGGTCGTTGAAACGGCAGGTGACAAAATTGGTGTCGTCGCTTGAGAGACCGCCCGCATCGAACCATTTGACAACGACCCCAGGGTGGCGATCACAGATCAGATCCACCGACACAGTCCACCGATCTCGTGAAGCGCTCCAGGGCCAGCTAGGCAGGGTCCATCGCCAGAACGATAATCGCCAGACAGTGACGCTGATCAGCCTCAGTCATAATCAGTCTTTTTGTTGCAGTGCGATATCTCTATCGCGGCAAAACGTCGCATTTTTGAGGCATCACGAAGATCAACGGTGCACCACATCGACAAAAAACTTTTTCTGGTCTTTTCATTCGTTTGTTCTATTTATGTTCCACTCACCGCTACCGAGGATTGGAACATGGACGCTGTTCAAGAGATAGGTTTTCAGCGTGGCCTCGATTTTTTCCAGCCAGAGCGCGTGCCCCCTGCGGCACCTCACCCGGAGGCGACAAAACCGCAGCACTCTGGCCACCGCGAACGCTTGCGTCAGCGCGCGCAGGTCTCGCTTGCCGCCCTGCCCGATTATGAGCTGCTCGAATTGCTTCTGGCCCGCAGCCTCCCCCGCTGCGACATCAAACCCCTGGCCAAGACCCTGCTGGCCCGTTTTGGTGGCCTGGCGGGGGTTCTGGGGGCAGATGTCAGTGAGTTGAAGGCGGTCAATGGCATCGGCGCTTCGGTTGCCCTGGACCTGAAGCTACTGCACGAGGCGACCGTGCGCATGGGCGTGGGCGAAGTTCGCCGCAGACCGATCATCAGCAGTTGGGCCGCACTATTGGCCTATGTTCGCACAGTCCTTGCGCATGAACCGCGTGAACAATTTCGAGTTCTGTTCCTGGACAAGAAAAACCAGTTGATTGATGACCGATTGATGAACCACGGCACCGTGGATCATGCACCAGTCTATCCGCGCGAGATCATGCGCGTTGCACTTGAAGTGTCAGCCAGTGCCGTGATCCTTGTGCACAATCATCCTTCCGGCGATCCTACGCCTTCGACGGCCGATGTGGATATGACCCGGCAAGTTGTTGAAGCTGGACGACCTCTGCGGGTGACTGTACACGACCACTTGGTCGTGGGCCGGGACGGCGTCGCCAGCTTCAAGGCTCTGGGACTGCTTTAACGAGCCGATCCGGAGAAACTAGAGGTATGAAGATTGCAATTTGGGGGAAGCTGGTGATGAATAAACTCATGCAGGGACTGGGCACACTGGTCCTGGCTTTGGTCTTAAGCACGGGTCCGGCTTGGGCTGACGACTCCGTAGTCATGTTGGCTCAGGGGCACCTCAAGGGCGTGACGGCCGACGGCACGACCAGCTTTAAGAACATACCCTTCGCCGCGCCGCCTGTGGGCAATCTTCGCTGGAGCGCGCCCGTCGCGCCTGTCGCCTGGACCGGAGTCCGATCGGCTGCCACTTTCGGTCCGGCCTGTATCCAACCAACCCGTTTCGTCGCCGGGAAAACGAGCGAGGATTGTTTGAGTCTGAACGTCTGGACTCCGGCCAATCATGCGAAAAATGCCAAACTGCCCGTCATGGTGTGGATCCACGGCGGGGCCTTTATTTTCGGCACTGGATCGACGACTTTCTATGACGGAACCCATATGGCTCAGCACGGCGTGGTCATCGTTACGCTCAACTATCGGCTGGGTCGTTTTGGCTTCTTTGCTCACCCGGCGCTTACCGCTGCCGACCCGACCGGGCCACAAGGCGACTATGGGTTCATGGACCAGATCGCCGCATTAAAGTGGGTCAAGGCAAACATTTCCGCGTTTGGCGGTGACGCCTCTAATGTCACCGTATTCGGCGAGAGCGCCGGG
Organism: Caulobacteraceae bacterium; assembly: GCA_043742825.1. GTDB lineage: Bacteria > Pseudomonadota > Alphaproteobacteria > Caulobacterales > Caulobacteraceae > Acaudatibacter. The sequence goes on from JAYTXQ010000158.1 coordinate 6,327, forward strand.
GCCATGTCGGTCAACTACCTGCTGGTCTCGCCCATGGCAAAAGGCCTGTTCGCCAAAGCGATATCTGAATCCGGCTTTGCACGCACCGAAGGCAAGACGATTCGCGGTTCTGACACCTCGGCCGAAGCTGTCGGTGTTAAGGTGGCCGCAAGTCTCGGCGTTTCGGGGACGGGGCCGCAAGCTTTGGCGGCTCTGCGCGCCTTGCCAGCCGAAAAATTCAACATCCCACCTGTTGGCCTACAGGACCCCATGGGTGCCGGGCCCATCATTGATGGGATCCTGATCCCCGAACCTGTCGCAACGGCCCTGTCGGCGGGGCATCAAACCAAGGTGCCCGTTCTGCTGGGCGGCAACAGTTGGGAAGCAAGCCTATTTCCCGATACCCCTTCAGCCTTCGTCGATACCATGACCAATGCCGCGGTGATCGAGCCAGACCGCTTTATGGCTCGCCAAATCATCAAGACCGGGCAACCGGCCTTTGTGTATTTCTTTTCCTATGTCCCAGCTTCGGTCCGTGCGGCGCAACACGGTGCGCCGCACGGAGGAGAGATCACCTATGTCTTTGGCAACCTGTCGCCGATGCCCTGGACCTTCCTGGGGCTGAAAGTTCCGGCGGCGTCACCTGAAGATCGCAACATCAGCGATGCCATGATCACCGCCTGGACGCATTTTGCCGCCACCGGAACGCCGGGGACGGCGTGGCCGCAGTTTATGGCTCAGTCGGAGACCGTGCTCGAATATGGTGCCGATGGCGTTAAGCCCCAGGCGCATTTCCGTGCCGCTCAGCTCGACACGCTGCAAGCCAGAGCTGAAGCTAAGAAGTCGAACTGATCCCGCAGGCTACCTTCCGAGATCAGACCACAGCGTCGAGATATTCGACGTCCGGGCGTCCCGCCATAGAGGCTCCCATCTGCGCGCCCAGAGCTTTGAAATATTCGGTCTTGCCATGTGCAGCTAAGGCATCCTGATCGGCGTAGAGTTCCAGGACCTTATAGGTATTGGCCTCAGTGCGGCTTTTGGTCAGCTGATACATCAGGTTGCCCGGCTCATTGGCCCGCACCTTCGCAGCAAGTTCGCGGAATACGGTCTCAAACGCCTCGCCCGCGCCATCTTTGGTCCGCAGCGTCGCAACAATACCGATCATAGGAAATCTCCATTTGCTTATTGAGGTCTGACGTTAGCGGCGCGGAGGGGCGCGGCGCAAGTCCGCCTATCGGCGAACGGCAGGAAAACAGTCAGGGCTGTTGATCATATCCGTAAGCGACCCATGAATGTCCGCCAACTTTGTGGGCCTCAATCAAATCAGGATCGACAGCCGGTTTGACCGACTGACGGGCGCGCATCGCCGCACCAGACAAGATCACCAGGGCTGAAGCCATCAAGCCGATGACGATAACTGATGCTGCGACGATCAAAGCCATCACCACGCCAACAGCAGCAGCGATACTCCAGGCAAATGCCGCGACCAACCACGCCAGGCCGCTCAAAGCCGGCCTGCGCGATCCCCAGTTTGCGGAAATTCTTAAGCGCATGAGAAGCGTTCCTGTTTCAGCGGAGGCTGAAGTCGCCTAACCTCACTGCGAACCGGCCGCGCGTCAAGCCTAAGGCCCCGATTGCCCTACAGGATGACCCCAATTCGATGAACGACTCGCAATCTGCTTCTGCCGGCTGGACGTTCTGGATCGATCGCGGCGGAACCTTTACCGACATCATCGGCCAGACCTCCGGTTCGGATCTGATCACACAAAAGCTGCCCTCCGTTTCCACAAATTATCCCGACGCCGCCATCGAGGGGATGCGCCGGATTCTAGGGGTCGCACCCAAGGATGCATTCCCGCTGCATCGCGTGTTGGCGATAAAATTGGGCACCACTGTCGCGACCAATACCCTTTTGCAGCGCACCGGGGCCAAGACCTTGTTCGTAACGACGAGCGGTTTTGCCGACGCTCTGCTTATTGGTGATCAAACCCGGCCAGAGCTCTTTGCCAGAGTGATTGAAAGGCCAAACCCTCTGTATACAGGGGTGTTGGAGGCAATCGAACGATTGGACTGTGCGGGAGTCCCGATCACACATCTCGATGAAGCGGCCCTACGCGAAGGCCTCAGCCAGGCGCACAAGGATGGTTTTGAGAGTGTCGCCATCGCGTTTCTTCACGCCGATTTGAACGCCGCGCACGAGTTGCGGGCCCAAGCCCTGGCGCTGGCGACGGGCTTTGACTACGTCACGATCTCAAGCGAGGCATCCCCCCTGCCCCGTTTTTTGGCCCGGGCCGAGACTGCCGTTGTTGATGCCTATTTGACACCGGGGCTGAAGCGCTATGTCCAGTCACTGTCGCAGACAGCGTACGGGATCGACCTCCATTTTATGACCTCCTCAGGCGGACTTGTGCGCGCCGAAGCGTTTCGCGGACGCGACGCTGTGCTCTCAGGCCCGGCCGGCGGAGCAATCGCGATCGCCACCTTAGCCGAGAAAACCAACACCCACGCCGTTCTAGGCTTTGATATGGGTGGCACCTCTACGGACGTCTGCCGATTTGCTGGCGAACTTGAGCGACGCGATCAGCTGAGGATTTCGGGCGTCACTTTGCGCACACCGATGCTGGATGTGCACACTATTGCCGCTGGCGGCGGTTCGGTATTGAGTTTCGATGGCCTGCGCGCGCGCGTCGGCCCAATGAGTGCTGGTGCCGAGCCAGGGCCCGCAGCTTATGGACGCGGAGGCCCTGCGACAGTCACGGATGCCAACCTCGTCCTAGGCCGATTGAATCCGGGTGCCTTCCCCGCGAAATTCGGTCCGAACGAAGACTCTCCCCTGGATATCGGCGCTTCCCGCGCCGGGCTGGACGCCCTGGCTAAGGCTATGGGGTCGCCCGACGCCGAGACCGCAGCCGAGGGCTTTCTGGCCGTGGCCGTTGAACAGATGGCCGGCGCCATCGCGCGCATTTCCACGATGCGCGGTTTTGATCCCCGCGATCATGCCCTAGCGGCATTTGGCGGGGCCGCTGGTCAGGTTGCCTGCCAGGTGGCAGACGCTCTGGGCATAAGAGAAATCCTCTGTCCGCCCTACGCCAGCCTCTTGTCGGCTTGGGGGATCGGCCAGGCGAAAATGCGCAGCCTGCGTCAGGCGGGCCTGGGTGTGGCTTTAGGCACCCAAGGTCTAGCGAAAGCAATTCAGCTCGGCGATCAACTTTCTACACTGGCGAAACGTGACTTGGCCGACCAGGGTGCCGACCCCGGTGCGACCAGATTAAATCTCCGGCTCTGTTACGAAGACGCTGACGTCGCCTTGCCAGTCGTGCTCGCTGACCTGGCGACCATGCGCATCGACTTTGAATCTGCGCACCTGCGCCTGTTTGGATTCATCGAGCCTGGCGGCCGGGTCCTGATCGCCGCAGTAGAGGCTGAGGTCGCAGCGGCAGGATCGACGCCATCCTTAAACACCGGTCACGCACCCAATCCAGCGCCGGGGCGAACGATTGATGGTCCGCATTTGATCGTGCAACCGGACACTCAGATTTGGATCGCACCCGGATGGGCGGCGGTGGAAAACCCGGATGGCCTGGTCCGTCTCAGCCGCACAACCGCTCACACTGTCGCCCGCATCGATGCAAACAAGCCAGATCCGGTAACGCTGGAACTGTTCAACCGTCGTTTTATGGCTGTGGCCCAGACCATGGGCACTGCTTTGGAGCTGACGGCGCGGTCAGTGAACATAAAGGAGCGTCTGGATTTCTCCTGTGCTCTGTTCGATGCTGATGGTGGTCTGGTGGCCAACGCGCCGCATATGCCAGTCCATCTAGGGTCCATGGGAGCCAGCGTCCGCGCCGTTCGCGAGCGGCATCCCCATTTGCAATCTGGTCAGGCTTTTGCCCTGAACAACCCCTACGTTGGCGGCACGCACCTGCCGGACATTACCGTGGTCATGCCCGTTTTTGCCGTGGGCGGATCTGGCCCAAGCTTTTTTGTTGCTGCCCGTGGGCATCACGCGGATGTGGGCGGGGTGCAGCCAGGCTCAATGCCACCATTTTCCACATCGGTTGATCAGGAAGGCATCTTGCTCGACGCCCTGCTCATCATGGCTGACGGACTGTTTCTCGACCGCGATGTTCATCAGGCTCTGATTGCGGGACGCTGGCCAGCCCGTCAGCCCGAACGCAATCTGGCCGATCTGAAAGCCCAGATTGCTGCTTGCCAGGCCGGTGCTACGCTGGTGAAATCGATGTTTGAAACCTTCGGCAGCGACGTCGTCACCCGTTATATGGAGTTTGTTCAAGCCAATGCCGAGGCTTGCGTTCGCCGTGCGATCTCGAAGTTGACGGCCGGTACAGCCCACGTGCCGATAGACGGCGGCGGTGAGATCGTTGTGCGAATTAGCCTCGATCCTGTCAGGGGCGAGGCGATACTGGATTTTCGCGGCAGTTCGGCCCAGCTGCGGTCAAACTTCAACGCCCCCTCGTCGATCGTCGATGCTGCTGCACTGTATGTGTTTCGCTGCCTCGTCGATGATGACATTCCCCTTAATGCCGGCTGCCTGGCCCCCCTGAAAATCCTGCTGGACGAAGGATCGATGTTAAGTCCACATTGGCCCGCCGCTGTCGTCGCTGGCAACGTCGAAACCAGCCAGCATATTGTGGACGCGCTCTTTGAGGCCCTAGGGGTAATGGCGCATTCCCAGGGTAGTATGAATAATTTCACCTTTGGCGACGACACGGCACAGTATTATGAGACAATCTGTGGCGGCATCGGCGCGACGAGCCAAGCCGCAGGTGCCTCAGCGATCCACAGCCACATGACCAATTCGCGAATGACCGATCCTGAAATCCTTGAGAGGCGATTCCCCGTGCGGCTTGAGCGCTTTAGTATTCGGCGTGGATCTGGGGGTTCGGGTCGTCATACAGGTGGCGATGGGGCCGTGCGCCGGCTGCGTTTTCTCGCCCCTATGCAGATGGCACTGCTCTCAAGTCGTCGCTTGAACAGGCCACGGGGTATGGCCGGAGGCGGCGATGGCGCGCCCGGTACACAGGTTTTGATCGCGGCGGACGGCAAGGTTACTATGCTGGGTGCTTGTTTTTCATCTTCGGTTCAGGCCGGAGATGCGATTGAGATACAGACGCCCGGTGGCGGTGGTTTTGGGGATTCGCAGAAAAAGGACCTATGCTAAAATTTATGAAGACATCTTATCTGGCTGTGGCCCTCGCTTTCACCTTTCTGGCGGGCCAGGCCCCTGCTGCGGACCCAGCGCCTGAGGGCGAACCCATGCCGGCTGGCGCGCCGACCGAGCCCTATGCGCAGACGGCATGGTGCTATGGGGCTTTGAGCGAATACCTGGAAATTTATGAGCAGGTGACTCCGGACCTGCGCGACATGGATCGTATGTTCGGCAGTTCGGTGAAGAATGAAACTCACCCCTATGCCAAGGATATAGATGCCGCGCGCGATGAACTGAAAGTCCTGGCCGGTGCGGTGAGTGCGGCGGAACAGGCAAGCCCAACCGCTATAGCCCCCAACGGGATTGCGGCAATTAAGCTCGGGCGATCAGTCTGGGCCCCTGTAGAAATCAAAACGCGCCGGGAACTGGCAAGAGCCTGGATGACATGGGCCCTCCCTGACCGTTGCGATGCTACCGCCCGTGACTTGGCCAACCGCTCCGCTCTTCTGGGCCAGGCGATGAAACACTGACCCACGCAGGGCCAGGACGCCACAGCGCGGCCGGCTTGAACCAATCGCCTTGACGGCCAGCCGCTGCGTCGCGCAAAAGGCCGACACATTTCATTCTGGAAGGAAGATCCGTGGCGGACATCAGTTTTGACAACAAGGTAGCCATAGTTACCGGAGCGGGCGGCGGGTTGGGCCGCCAGCACGCCCTTGAGCTCGCGCGTCGGGGGGCCAAAGTCGTGGTCAATGACCTGGGCGGGGCTGTCGATGGCTCGGGCGGGTCGTCTGCCGCCGCCAAGGGCGTCGTCGACGAGATTATCGCCATGGGAGGTATGGCGATCGCCAACGGGGCTTCGGTCACCGACGATGCGGGAGTCTCCGCCATGGTGGCGCAGGCGATGGAGGCTTGGGGACGGATCGATATCCTGATCGCCAATGCCGGGGTGCTTCGCGACCGGTCGTTTTCCAAAATGACTATGGAAGACTTCGAATTTGTCATGAACGTACACCTGATGGGCACAGTCAAACCGACCAAAGCGGTCTGGGAGATCATGAAGGCCCAGAACTATGGACGGATTATCGTCACCGCATCATCGACGGGCCTCTACGGAAATTTCGGTCAGACCAATTATGGCGCGGCCAAGCTAGGCCTCGTCGGCTTCATGAATTCCCTCAAACAGGAAGGCCTGAAGAATAATATTCACGTCAATGCCATTTCTCCGATCGCCGGGACGCGAATGCTTGAAGGCTTGATGCCGCCTGAGATTTTGGCTCAACTAGCTCCTGAATATGTGACGCCGGGGGTCATTTATCTGTGCTCGGAGGAGGCACCAACCGGGACGGTCTTGACTGCGGGCGCGGGCAGTTTCGCCGTCGCCCGCATGTATGAAACCGAGGGGGTCAATCTTGGCCGCCAGGATCTCAGTGCCGAAAAGGTACGCGACAACTTCGCCCGCATCGCCGATCCCGTTGGCCAGCATCTTTTCATCAATGGTGGCGAACAGAGCCAGAAATTCATGCGCAAAATGTCGGAGGGTTAACGGGCCTGTTATCAAAGCCTGCCGGTAGCCACCGACCATAGCAAACGCAAGCGGGTTTGAAGGGGGGACATCGCTGCTGGGCGGGCGAGACTTGCGTAGGCGATGGCAGGAAAAGCGACTGGGCTCAACCGACGGGCCGCTAGTGCTGCTGCTCGTCGCGCCGGCGCGACGAGCCGGGCATGGTCCGCATCGCTTATCAGGCCAGCCCGACACAACTGCGCTAGCCCCCAGGCTCCAACGGCCGCGCGCGCCGCTTGTTGATCGGTCTGGGGGTCAAGACTCATAGCCGCGAGCACAGCCGCTCCACCCGCAACTTCCCCCGTCCAGCTCAGGGCCTGATCGGAACTCAGATGGTTTTGGCCCAGGATATCGATTCGGCCGTTGATCAGCGCCATGAACGGCTCCGGCGGAAGAGACCGGCGCGAAATCACATCGGCAAGGCAGCGGACAAGCGGGGTTTCTCGCAATGGCCGATAGTCAAATATCTCCTCAAGGGCCTCGCGCCACCACACCAAGCGGATTTCAGCGACAAGCATGTTGGAAGCGACGCGCGGGGCTCGCTCCAGTTCATGATCGAGAGCATAGAGAACCATAAGGTCCGCTCGAGCCTGGGTATCGGTAATGAATTGGCTGGCTAGCCAACGATCCGGGTCAACGCGCCGGACCCGATCATCAAATGACTCATCTACCGGCACGAAAGCGATATTCCGCGCCGGCAGTCGAGGCTTTAACCGTAGAGTGTCTGGTACATGGCCATAGAGGTGAGCATGGGCAATGACAGCAATAGATTGGTACGCGAGCCTAGCATCGCGTAGCGAGCGGCCTTGGCCTTTTGTTCGACCGTACCCTCCTTGATCCCCAAAGCGATCTTCTGGTTGGGCCAGATAATACCCCAGACGTTCAAGAACATGATGATCGCCAACCAGATGCCAATTCCCATCAACCGGGAGGCCATCAGGTCCGGCCCGTCTGATCCGCCGACAAAGCCAAAAGTGAAGACCTTTTCCGCATAGGCCTGACCGCGCAGGGCGGCGATGCCGATACCCGCCAACACCGTCATTAAAGCTGACCAGCGGAACCAGAACAGGGCTTCTGGAGCGATGTATTTCGACACCGCTGGCTTCAGTTCAGCAGGAATTTCCGGCATTTTACGGATTTGGACAAAGTTGAAATAGTACAAAAGCCCGATCCACAGGGTGCCAAACACCGTATGCATCCAGCGAAAAACGGCTTGGAAAAATACCACCCCAAAGCCGTTTGGACTGTGCGAAAAAGCCCAGAGCATGATCACTGACAAGAGCAGGCTCAGAAGAAGTGTATTGCGGAAATTCGATAGAATGCTCGCCATGACGCGCCCCTGAATTGATTCCAACCTACGAGATGGGACTCTAGCGCGTTTACCGGCCCCTGCAAGTGGTCGATCACAAGGCAATCAGGGCCGTCGCAAACCGGCGTCCTTCGGAAGCCAGAACGTTGTGCAATCGCGCTGCGTCCGTCGTGGTCATAAATTCCAGGCCCAGGGTGGCGTCATTGAGTGCATCCCGTACCGCACGTGGTGGCAGCCCTTGAACTGCGCCCGTGCCCAGAAGCACAAACTCAGAAACACCCAAGCCTGCAGCAATCACCCCAGCCAGATCGGCCACAGTGAGTTGTGCCAGATTTGTTACCGGCCACAGGAGCGCAATATCATTCAGGATGAGCAGAGACCCTGTCCGCCAGTCGCCGGAAACACGAAACCCTCCTGCCCCCAGCGCATCGATTGATGGCGGGTAACGCATCGAAACAGGTCCTCAGGCGCGCGCCGGTTGCGGCGCTATAGGTGTGGCAGCCTCATCCGCTTTGACGCCCCACAAAAGGATAATCGGCGAGGCGACATAGATCGAGGAATAGGTGCCGATGACGATACCAAACAACAGCACAATCGACAAAGGCCGCAGCGATTCGCCGCCGAAAACCGCGAGCCCCGAAAGAGCCAGTACCGCCGTCAGGCCGGTGATCACCGTCCGCGACAACGTTTCGTTTACGGAGAGGTCGATCAGCTCTCGCAAGGGCATCCGCTTGTATTTTCGTCGATTTTCGCGAAGTCGGTCAAAGACGACGACTGTGTCGTTCATCGAGTAACCGATGATGGTCAAGAGCGCGGCAATCAGGTTCAGGCTGAATTCCAGACGCAGAAGCAGGATCAGGCCAAATGACAGTGTAACGTCGTGGAACAGGGCGACCACGGCCCCCAGGCCAAACTGAAGTTCGAAGCGAAACCAGATATACAGCAGCATCAAGCCGATGGCTGAGAGCAGGGCCAGAACGCCGCTGACCTTCAGCTCATTCGAAACCTCCGGACCAACCACGTCGGTGCGCAGATACTGCACATCACCCAAAGCCTGAGAAATCGCGGTCTTAACACGGGTGACGACGACACCGGGATTGGCCCCCTTTGGCGTCTGAAAGCGAGCGACCGCGTCGTTAGGCTTGCCAAAGGACTGCACCTGCACGTCACCCAGGTTCAGGGCATTGAGTGCACCCCGGACCTTGGCCAGATCGACCGCCTTTGCCCCGGTATTGAGCTCCAGGACCGTGCCCCCCTTAAAATCGATGCCCAGGTTCAGGCCGGGATAGATCGTGCCCCCGACGGTTGCGATAATCGCCAGGATGGACAATGTTGCAAACAGACGTGAAAGGGAGACGAACTTGAAATTCGTATGCTGCGGTAGCAGCTTGATCAAAGGCCACATAAAATCGCGTTCCCTAGGTAATCGGCAGTTTTTTGGGGCGGAACGCGCGGAACCACCAGCCAATCAGGACCTGCGTCACCAGAACCGCCGTAAAGACTGACGTAACCACGCCAATGAATAAGGTGAGGGCAAAGCCTTTCACCGTGCCAGATCCGACCATGAACATGATCACCGAAGCCACCAGAGTGGTGACATTGGCATCAATGATGGTCACGATCGCTTTGCCAAAGCCCGCATCTGCCGCGCTCATCGGTGGCCGGCCTGACCGCACCTCATCGCGCATTCGCTCATAGATGAGGACGTTGGCATCAACAGCCACGGCCAGAGTCAGCACAAGTCCGGCGATACCGGGTAAGGTCAGGGTGCCCTGGGTGAGGCTCATAAAACCAACGATCATCAGGCCGTTAATAACCAGGGCTATGGCAGCAAAGGTGCCAAACAGCCCGTAGGCGAGGACGATGAAGACAAAGATCATCGCCGCCCCGATCAGAATCGAGATCTGACCGGCCTTGACTGCATCGGCCCCCAACTCCGCACCGACTGTGTGCTGTTCAACGACATTCAGCGGGGCCGGCAGTGCGCCAGACTTCAGCAGCAGAGCCAGATCATTGGCACTCTCATCGGTGAAATTTCCCGAAATCTGACCATTACCGGCAGTGATCGCTGACTGGATTTCAGGTGCAGTGATGACGCGCTTGTCCAGAACAATCGCGAATCTCTTGTGCAGGTTTGCAGCCGTTACCTGACCAAATTTCAACGTCCCCTGCCCATTAAAGGCGAAGGATACTACCGGGCGGTTGTCCTGGTCGTGACTGCCCGAAGCATTGGTGATCATCTCGCCAGTGACAACCGCACGCTTTTTCAGCGCGTAGACGGGGCTATAGTGATCGTCGCTGGGCAGAATTTCGTCGTCGGGCGGTACGCGGCCAGCCGCGAGTTCCTCGGCCGGCACGGCATCGTCCAACATCTGAAACGTCAGTTTCGCCGTCTTGCCAATCACGCGTTTGAGTTTTTCAGGATCACTCTCGCCTGGCGCTTCGATGACAATACGGGCCGTGCCCTGTTTGGTAATCAGAGGCTCTTTTGTCCCCAGCGCGTCAATGCGTTTGCGGATGATTTCGATGGAACGGGTCACCGCCTCGGTAGCGGCGGCATTGGCTGCCTGAGACACGAAAGCTACCTGGATGTGCTGATTAGCCGCCGTCTTCACGGTCACATCTCGCCCGCCAGTGGGCAGGCGGGCACCGAGGGATTCGTTAAGAAGGCCGTATGCCCGATCAACCATCGTGGGATCCGTGATACGAACATTGACCAAATCACCAGCTACAGCCAGATCGCTGATCGGGATGTTCTCCGTGTGCATCTTCGTGCGCACGTCTTCTGCCAGATTGGTTAGGCGCTCCTTGGTCAGAGCAGCGGTATCGACCTCCATCAACAGGTACGAGCCGCCTTGAAGGTCCAGGCCAAGGTTCAGTCGGCCGTGCGGCATCCAGCCCGGCATCTGATCGACAATCCGCTGCGGCAGCACGTTGGGCAGGGTGAAGATCAAGCCAAAGAGCAACGAGCCCAAAACCAGGAGTATCTTCCAGCGCGAAAGAGCGAGCATCAGCGATGTTCCGGTGGCGAGGCGGTCAGGACTTGGCGTCGTTGGCCGCAGCCGGTTCGGCGCGCGTGCGCACCTCGGCAATCATTGATTTGATCACCTTGACCGTAACGTTCTGGGCGACCTCGAGGCCGATCTCCTGATCTTCGACCCGCACGACCTTGCCGATCAGACCGCTGGACAAAATTATCGTATCGCCGCGCTTCACCGCTGCAGTGCGCGCCGCATGCTCTTTGGCACGCCGCTGCTGAGGACGCAGAATAGCGAAATACATGAACCCCAGGATCGCGATCAGGGGCAGGAACATCTGCGCCTGCGGGCCCGCAATCACGGACATCAGCCCGCCGCTCGCAGAGGGCACAGCACCCATAACCAGGGCAAAAGTTGAAGTCATTTGATCTCCACGGGTCGATATCGCGAAACACGCCAGCGCGCTCGCTTGTAAAAAGTCGGCGGAAGCTATGCGTCCGCGCCCCCTTTTGCAATGGACAGGACTTCATTAGGGCAGGATGATTTTGGGCGGAATCGCCCAAAATCTGAATCCTGCTCTAAACATGTATAGAAAGAGCCTGATTCAGCCTTTGCATCTGTTCCGCGCAAAGCCGTCTGGCTCTAGGTTGGCGCCATGACTGATGAACACCTTAGTGCCCTGCACCGCATTGCCGAGGCGCTGGAGCGCTTGGCGCCGCCGGCAACACCCCCCGTGTCTTTTGCTGGCGCACGGCTTTTTCGCCACGACCCTTTCAGCGATATCTATATCGCTGCCCCCGATTATGGCTTGGCTCTGGACCTGCTTGTGGGCGTGGACCGGCAAAAAGCTCGCCTGTTGGAAAACCTGCGCCGATTCGCAGGCGGCGTTCCCGCCAATCACATGCTGCTCTGGGGTGTGCGTGGCACGGGTAAGAGTTCTCTGGTCAAGGCCGGCTTCATGGCATTGGCCGATGAGTATACCGACTTAAAGTTGGTGGAAGTTGATCGCGACGATGTTACGGCCTTGCCCAAGGTCTTCGAACGTCTGCGTGGATTTCCCCAGCGCTTTGTCGTTCTCTGCGATGACCTTTCGTTCGAGGAGGGTGCTGCGGCGGCCAAGGCGTTGAAATCAGCGTTGGAGGGCGGAGTCGCTGGCCCGCCGGAAAATACCCTGTTCGTCGCCACCTCTAACCGTCGCCACCTGATGCCACGAGACCATGTGGAAAATCGCGGGGCGATCGCCTCGGCCGAGGACGCAGAGGAAGAGGTCAGCGTCTCCGACCGTTTTGGCCTGTGGATCGGCTTCCCTCCTATGGACCAGGATACCTATCTCGCCGCCGTCCGCGCCTATGCCCAGCGCTTCGACCTGGGGATCACGGACCTGGAGCGAAGGGCCCTACAATGGTCAAAGCTGCGGGGTGGCCGTTCGGGGCGCGTCGCCTGGCAATTCATCCGCGACATCGCTGGAGAATTGGGACGCAAACTGCCGGGATAGTGCGCCGGCGGGATGGCCGCCCTCTATTGCGTATCTTTTGGCAACACCAAGAGCGGATCAACAGGGCGAGCCTTCTCGGTTTGCGAGGGGGCAAAGCGCACTTCGAAGTGGAGTTGCGGTTCGGTCACCCCACCGCTGATCCCAACAACCCCCAGTTTTTGGCCCTGGTCGATCGTCTGCTTCATCTGCACGGTGATTCTGTCCAGGTGCGCATAGGCAGTGACCCAGCCGTCCGCATGCTTAACCAGCACCAGATTGCCAAATCCCGGCACCTGGTTTCCGGCATAGACCACGTCCCCCGCCGATGCCGAGAGAACAGGCTCGCCTTGAGGGGCCCTGATGTCAATTCCATCGATGCGGCGACCATCACCGGTGATGCCGAACTGTGTGATCACGGTGCCTCGCACCGGCCAGATGAAGCGGCCACGCCCGGCTGCAATCACTTCTGGGCGGGTCAGCCCGGTGGCGGTTTCCGCAGGTTGTGACGTGCGCCGATCAGCCGCCGCGAGGGCCGCAGGACTGGGGTTATAGGCGGCCGTGTCGCGATGGCGGCTGCGGGCAATGGGGATATAGGCTGCAGCGACGTCCGCAGAGGTCTGCCGGATCGGGCCCTGATCAGTAATGGTCGATGGTAGTGCCAACTTGTCGCCAGCCTGCAAGCGTGCGCGAAGAGAAAGTGCATTTAGATCCGCCAGATCCAATGGGCGGACCGAAAAGCGGCGGGCGACTACGGTGATGGTGTCACCGCTCTGCACGACGTAGACCTTTTCCACCGGCACTTTCAGACGTTGGCCAGGATTTATCTCAAAAGGGGATTTGAGATGGTTGGCTTCGACCAATACGGCACGAGTGATGTCCAGGTCGCGGGCAATGGCGTCGAGATGATCGCCCTTTACCACCTGATAGACCCGGAACATCCCCTTAGCCGGCTCAACCTTGCCCGTGGCAAGCATACGCACGACAACAGGTTTTGGCTGAGCGACAACCGCCGGCTTGACCGCTGGCAGCGGGGCGGGCGGTGTCGCTGTGTTGGGGGAGGCTGAGATCAATGGCAAAGATTGGGCCTCGACCGGTGCGGGAGCAGGCTCCTGAGGCATTCCGGCGGGCGCGGTCTGAGGTACAGGTGCGGGTGTCGCCTGGGCCGCTTGTACCGGAGCAATCGGATATTGCGGCCGCACTGGCGAGGGTCTCACATAGCCAGAACGCGTAGGGTAGGCCGGGGTCGTGCAGGCCGCGAGGCTGGCCGCGCTCAAGCTCAAAACCGCCGCTCGTAAGATCATGCGCGTCATTGCTACTCCGTTTTTTTCGCCGCTGTCGGTTGCGACGGGGCCGTAAACCACTGCTTGTGCCGCCAAATCAAGCCAATCTGGTTAAGATCTGCGTATCGCGTCACCACTCATAGCTCCTTGGCCACGCCATCGAGCAGCGGGACGAAACGCACTTCGCACAAAACCTCCATCGCAAAACCACCGGCGCCGTCGCCAGCATAGCGGCAGAGTTTCTGTACCGGTCCCCTGCCGACCGGTGCGACAAGCACACCCGAGGGCTTGAGTTGTTTAAGCAAAACCGTAGGTTCATCCTGGGCCGCGGCCGTGACCATAATGCGGTCGAATGGTGCCTGCTGCGGCCAGCCCAGAGAGCCATCACCAAAGCGTGTAATGATATTGGTCAGTTGCAACGCGGCAAAGCGAGCCTCAGCCTCACGCAGCAGGGTACGGTAACGCTCCACTGTATAGACGAGGCGTGCAAGTCGGGCCAGGATCGAGGTCTGGTATCCCGACCCTGCGCCAATTTCGAGCACCCGGTCTCGCGGCTCCAGGGTCAGGGCCTGGGTCATCAGGCCAACGATAAAGGGCTGGCTGATCGTCTGGCCGCAGGCGATTGGCAAGGCCGAATCCTCCCACGAGCGATCTTTGAACAGATCGGGGGTAAAAAGATCACGCGGCGTGCGCTCAATCGCCGCCAGAACCGCAGGGTCGGTGACGCCTTGCGACCTTAGCCCCAGGATAAGACGGGCCAGATGCGTCTCGTGCTCGCCAGGATCTTTGGGTTTACGGGTCAAACTTGCGGTCGCCTGGTCATTTATCTTGTTCACGCCTCACCACCGATATGGGTGACGCCGCGCATGTAGGGGTGGAGCGCCTGAGGAATGGCGATGCGACCGCTCTCATCCTGATAGTTTTCCATAATCGCCACCAGAGTGCGCCCCACAGCAAGGCCCGAGCCGTTCAATGTATGAACAAAACGGGTGCCCTTGTCCCCTGCCCTTTTGAATCGCGCGTCCATCCGCCGGGCCTGAAAATCCCCGCAGTTGGAACAGGAGCTGATCTCCCGATAGGTGGCCTGCGACGGAATCCACACCTCGAGGTCATAGGTTTTGCGGGCAGAAAACCCCATATCTCCAGCACACAGCAACATGGTGCGGAACGGCAATTCCAGGCGTTTGAGCACGGCCTCGGCACAGCCTAGCATACGCTCATGTTCGGCCTCGGAAGCGTCGGGGGTCGTTATCGAAACCAGTTCAACCTTGTTGAACTGGTGCTGACGAATCATCCCGCGGGTATCCTTGCCGGAGGCTCCGGCCTCTGAGCGGAAACACGGTGTCAGAGCGGTCAGACGTAACGGCAGAGCCTCGGCATCCAGAATCTGTTCTCGCACTGTATTGGTCAAAGATACCTCGGCGGTGGGAATCAACCAGCGCCCGTCCGTGGTCTGGAACGATTCCTCGGCAAATTTCGGCAATTGGCCGGTGCCAAACATCGCTGATTCGCGCACCAACAGCGGCACTGAGACCTCAATATACCCGTGCTCCTGGGTCTGAAGGTCGAGCATGAACTGGCCCAACGCCCGCTCGAGCCGTGCCAGCCCCTGTCGCAGGACAACAAATCGCGCGCCGGCTATACGGCCCGCCGCCTCGGTATCCATCAAACCCAGGGCCTGGCCCAGATCGACGTGATCCGTCGTGGCCTCGCCGTTAAACCGCTCACCATACCGGCGCACCTCGACATTGCCGCTTTCGTCTATCCCGGCCGGCACATCCGCGGCGGGCAGATTTGGCAAAGATGCCAAAAGGTCAAATAGCGTCCCGCTGGCCGTGGCCTCGGCATCGGTGTGGATGGAGATCCGAGCCTTGAGCAGGTCAACTTCGCTCATCAGTTCGGCGACGGCGACGTCATCCTTACGACCTTTGGCCGCGCCAACCAGTTTGGAGGCCTCGTTGCGACGCGATTGCGCCGCCTGAACCTTGGTCTGCTCAGCGCGAACGGTGGCGTCCAACTCAAGCACTCGCGCGGTCTGCACGGGCAGACCTTTGGATGCCCAGCCGCGATCATAGGCGGCAGGATCCTCGCGAAGGGCTCGGATGTCGTGCATGGGTCTCTTAAAGGAAATCGCGCCAGGAGTAGGAAGGCCCTTCCCTTAAGGCGCGTCGCCGCTGCCGCCAAGGGCAGGATTGGATCAGGCACGCCGCAGTATCGTGGCGAACCCTACCGGCTCCCCAGGCCGCTGAAGCGCTTTTGACGTGGTTGCCATTGATCACTACACATTGCGAGGCGGCCTGATCGCCAAAAAGGACACCATTGGAAGGGCGCGCAGCCAGACCCACAGCCAAGAGGGCCCGATGAAACTCGAACATCTACCCGCCTCGGCCGCCGCCGGAGACATAGCCGTGATCGTTCAGCGTGACGGTGCGGTCGTCATCGACAACCTGATCACACCAGAGTTGATGGACCGGGCCATCGCCGAGCTTACACCCTGGATTGACGCCACGCCTTACGGCGTTGATGACTTCTCTGGACGCAACACCAAGCGCACCGGTGCCCTGGTGGCGCGATCAGAGACTGTGCGCGACTTCGTCATGCATCCGTTGATTTTGGAATTGGCCAATCGGGTGCTGCACAGGGCAACCAGTATCCAACTGCACTTGACCCAGGTGATCGCCATCGGCCCCGGAGAGCCGGCACAAGCTGTGCACCGCGATCAGTGGGCCTTCGACTATTTTCCGTTCCCCGCCGACTACGAGGTCCAGTGCAATACGATTTGG
>JAYTXQ010000159.1:0-10480 GCA_043742825.1 Caulobacteraceae bacterium
AGCAGGCTCTGACGGGCGGCGTTGGTCAGGTGGTCGTCGCCGCGAATGACATGGGTGATTCCCATGTCGTGGTCATCGACTACCACAGCCAGATTATAGGTTGGCGCACCATCGGAGCGTAGCAACACCAAGTCATCGAGTTCGCGATTGCGAAAGGTGACGGCCCCTTTGATCATATCCTGGACGACGGTTGCGCCGTCGGTTGGCCCCTTAAAGCGAACGACGAACGGAAGGGTTGCCCCGGTGGGTGCCTCGCGGTCGCGCCAGGGTGATCGAAACACAGGCCCGCCTGCTCTGGCCGCCTCACGCAGGGCGTTGGACTCTTGGGGGCTCATAAAGCAGCGATAGGCCCCCCCGGTCTGCAACAGGCTCTCCGCCGCCTGACGGTGGCGGTCAGCCTGTGCATGTTGGAACACCGGCGGCGCGTCGGGATTAAGGCCTAGCCAAGCCAGACCGTCGATAATCACCTGCACGGCGGCCTGCGTTGAGCGTTCCCGATCTGTGTCCTCGATCCGTAGCAGAAAGGTTCCACCGTGGTGGCGGGCAAAAAGCCAGTTGAACAAGGCGGTGCGGGCTGTGCCTATGTGCATTGAGCCGGTAGGCGAGGGGGCAATGCGGGTGACAACGGGACGATCTGTGGCGGACATCGGAGTTCTCATAAAAGCGGAGACAGCCAAAGGTGAGGCGGGCGCGGCCCTTATCACGAGGCCATGGCGTCGTCCTAGCCTCAAGGCAGGCCTGCGGGCCTTGAGTGGTGAGTTGAAGGCACAACTGGATCGCGTCTTGCTGTGGTGCCCGGTCGCCTTTGGCCTGGGAGCGGCGGCCTATCTCGGGTTCAAATACGAACCCTCTCAGCTCGCCTGTCTGGTTCCAGTCGCATTCCTGGTCCCGATGGCTGCGCTGATGTGGTGGCGCGGGGGCAGCCGGCCTCTGTTGGCGATAATTGGTCTGATTGCCATTGCCGCCTGCGGGCTCCTAATTGCGAAAGTGCACAGTGACCGCGTGGCGTCGCCAATCGCACCGGCGAATCTGGGCGAGGTGACACTCGAGGGATGGGTGGCTGATATCGCGACGCCCAGTGAGCGCGGGGTGCGATTGCTGATCGCACCGGTGCATATCGCCGGCCTGACCGCGGCCGCCACGCCTGGCAGGATTCGCATCGTTCTTGCGGCACCAGGGGGTCCCCAGAGCGCACCGCCTCCTGGCACGGCCATCCGCGTGACAACCCTGCTGGATCCTCCACCCGGTCCCGCAGCTCCAGGGACCTACGACTTCGCCCGGGAGGCCTGGTTCGAGGGGATTGGCGGGGTCGGTATAACCATGCGCCGGCCCGAGCCTGTAGAGTTACCAACGCCACCCTGGCGGCTTCGGCTTGAGATGCAGGTGAATGCCCTGCGTTGGTGGGTCGCCGGACACCTGGCAGAGGATATCCATAGGGTGATGGGGGATCAGGATGGAGGTGCGGCCGGTCTGGCCGCAGCGGTGACGACCAGCCATCAGGACTGGCTTGAGCCGGCTCACCGAGAGGACCTCCGGGGTTCAGGCCTTGCCCATATGTTGGCCATTGCCGGTCTTCACACCGCAGCGGTCAGTGGCGCAGCCTTTTTTGCCTTTCGTCTTGGCATTGCCGCATGGCCCTGGCTGGCGGTTCGGGTGAATGGCAAAAAGCTGGCGGCTCTGGCAGCTCTTGTCGTCGTCGGGGCCTATCTTGTGCTCTCCGGTGCCCATCCCCCGGCCCGTCGAGCGGCGATCACCGCCAGCGTGGCCTTTTTTGCCATCCTCATGGACCGACGCGCCATTAGCCTGCATTCCCTCGCCGTCGCTGCCCTGATTATCCTGATTATAGAGCCCGAGGTTGTTTTATCGCCCGGCTTTGAGATGTCGTTCTGTGCGACAGCCTCGCTCGTGGCCCTTGCTGAAATCTGGCACAGGCCCACAAGCGCCTTTGGCCTGAGCGGCCCGATCCGCTGGCTTCAGAGGCTGCGCGACGGGCTGATTGCGCTTAGTCTGGTCAGTCTTGTCGCCGGAGCAGCCACTGGACCGTTTACCATCCAACACTTCAACCGTGTGTCTAACTATGGGGTGTTTGCCAATCTAACCGCCGATTTTCTGGCCAGCGCCGTGCTCATGCCAAGTCTGGCTCTGTGTCTGGCGGCAGAGTTTGTCGGCCTGCCACATGTCGTTGCAGCGCCGCTCTATGTACTCGCCGGTTGGGCAGCCAAGGGCGTGATCTTCCTGGGCCACGTCTTCAGCGTCGCGCCGGGGTCGAACCTTGCCTATACGAGCGCACCACAGATTGCTCTGGTACTCTCTTATATTGGGATCGTCTTTGCTTGCCTATGGAAGGGGCATTTGCGCTGGTTGGGTGTGCCCATGGCATTTGCCGTTGCACTGTGGCCAAGGCCTGAGCCGCCTGTTGCCTGGATTGCAGCGGATGGAAATGATGCGGCCATAGTCGTTGCCGGCGAAGTTGTAGGACTAAAACCTTTGGCCCGGGCCTATGCGACAGGCCTGTGGGCGCAGAAACACGGATTTGCCATTCCGATTGATCCGGGGGGCGTTCAGGGTGAGCACTTTAGCTGTAACCGCTTGTCGTGCGTCCCTATAGGCAGCGTACGCCCCGCCATCGCTGCTTGGTGGACGAAACGCAAACCAAGCTTAGAGCGCCTGACGCAACTCTGCAGCGGTGCCGACTTCCTGATCCTGCGCGCGGAGGTGACCGCGCCCGCAGCGTGTGATCATGTCCTCGTTTTATACCGGGCGAATTTCACTGCCGGAGGTGCAGCCGAAATCTTTGCCACACCCACTGGGTGGCACCTGGACTGGTCGCAGCCCATACGTGGAGATCGCCCTTGGAGCAGAGCGGCGATGTTCTGAAGGGGGTAATGCCCTTATACCCCCGCAGTTTCTGCGAAGAACTGCGCTAGTGATATCGGCGGATCAGCCCCACAAGTTTGCCTTGAACTTCAACCTGGTCGGGGCCGAAAATGCGGGTTTCGTATGCTGGGTTAGCTGCTTCGAGGGCGATAGACCCGCCTTTTTTGCGCAGGCGTTTGAGCGTCGCCTCGTCGCCGGGAACAAGGGCAACGACGATCTCGCCCGAGGTTGCGGTATTGGTCTTGCGAATGACGACATAGTCGCCGTCCAGAATGCCAGCCTGGATCATCGAATCGCCGGCGACTTCCAGCACATAGTGCTCGCCGGCACCCAGGATCGCCTCAGGCACCTGAATGCGGTCGCGTTCATGTTGAATGGCTTCAATAGGTGTGCCGGCGGCGATCTTGCCCAGGATAGGCAGGTCTCGTGAGTCATTCGCCGGTATCGGGCTGGCAACACTGCCCGTTTCGATGACCTGGGGTTTGAACGCCGACCGACCGCTCACGGGCGCGGACGTGGTTGCCTGTTGCGGCATCTTAGTCACTTCAAGGGCCCTGGCGCGGTGCGGCAGGCGTCTTAAGAAGCCACGTTCTTCCAAAGCCGTAATCAAGCGGTGAATACCCGATTTCGAGGCCAGATCCAGTGCATCCTTCATCTCATCGAATGAAGGAGACACGCCGGTTTCCTTGATGCGTTCATGGATGAACATCAAAAGTTCATGTTGTTTACGTGTAAGCATAAGCGCCTCGCTGGGTTCGAATTTGCCGGAACAAATCAAAAACGATGACGTCGTTCTCTGGCTGTTCTTTTCAGATGTCAAGCGAGCTTAATGACTTGGGTCCAACAGGTTGCGTGTCGCTGCAACAATGTCCGTCTGTCGCATCAGGCTTTCGCCCACCAACATCGCTTGCGCCCCTGCGCGGGCCATGCGTTGAGCATCCGCAGCAGTTGATATTCCACTTTCCGTGACTAGCAACGACAATTCCGGGACGCGGGCAGCCAGGCGTTCGGTAACGGCCAGGTCAGTAACAAAGCTTCTGAGGTCGCGATTATTGATCCCGATCAGATTGGCATTCAGCCTGGCAGCGCGATCCAATTGGGCCTCATCGTGGGTCTCGACCAGCACGTCCATTCCTAGCCGTGCGGCTTCGCTCATCAACTCCCGCGCCAGCGAATCATCGACCATCGCCAGAATCACCAGGATCGCATCAGCACCGAGCGCCCGTGATTCGCTCACCTGCCAGGCATCGACGATGAAATCCTTGCGTAAACAAGGCAGGCCACTGGCCTCGCGCGCGCCCAGCAAATCAGCGTCAGCCCCCTGAAAACTGGGCCCGTCGGTCAAAACTGACAGGCAACTAGCCCCGCCGGACGCATAGGCCTTGGCGATCGCGACAGGATCGAAATCAGGCCGGATCAGTCCTTTTGACGGCGAGGCCTTTTTCACCTCGGCGATCAGAGCCAGGCGGTCACTGGCAGTGGTCTTGGCCAGAGCGGCGCGAAAGCCACGCGGTTGGTCTGCCAAGCGGACCGCCTCGGCCATCTGGTCCGTCGAAATCTTTGCCCGCCGTTCGGCGACCTCGATGCGTTTGTAGGCGGCAATCTTTGCCAAAATGTCCAGACTCATGGGATCTGACTTATCCGGATAAGGCTATCGAGAGCCCGCACTGCTGCCCCGGACTCAATAGATCTGGCAGCAAGCTCAATTCCCTCAATCAGGGTCAATGCCCGCTCGGCGACAACGAACGCCGCCGCCGCGTTGAGAAGGACAATATCCCTGTAGGGGCCAGATACGCCGTTCAGGACACCGCGTAGCGCCACAGCATTGTGCGGGGCATCCCCACCGCGGAGTTGTGACTTTTCCACCTTCGCCAGGCCCACATCCTGCGGCGAGATGGTGAAACGCCTTATCGTGCCATCGCTCCATTCGGCGACCTCGCTCGTCCCAGTCGTCGTCAGTTCATCAAGGCCAGAGCCGTGGACCACCCAGGTTCGTGTCGCGCCCAGAGCGCCCAGAACCGCAGCCATGGGCTCCAGCCAGTGGGGATCGAAGACGCCGAGCACCTGTCGGCGTGCGTTGGCCGGGTTCGAGAGCGGTCCGAGAATGTTAAAAATCGTCCGAAACCCCAGGTCCTGGCGCACCGGCAAAACGTGCTGCATCGCGCTGATGTGCGCCGGGGCAAAAAGGAAGCAGACTCCGGCTTCATCGAGGGCCTGACGTTGCCGTTGCGGTGGGCTGGTGATGTTTACCCCAAGCGCAATCAAAACATCAGATGAGCCAGACGCCGAGGTTACGGCCCGGGTCCCGTGTTTTGCCACCTTCAGACCGCCGCCTGCCGCCACAAAGGCCACAGCGGTGGAAATATTGAAGGTATTCGCTCCGTCACCGCCGGTGCCGCAGACATCGATGACGTCATAGGGATGGTCAAGCGTCACAGACGATCGGCGAAGGGCGCGCGCGCCGGAGGTAATTTCCACGACTGTTTCGCCGCGGAAGCGCATGCAGGTAACGGCTGAGGCGATCTGCGCCGGTGTCGGCTCACCACGCAGGCAGGCTGCGAAAAAACTGTCTGCGTCAGCTTCGGACAGAACCTCGCCCGCAGCGAGGCGGGCAAGCAGAGGTTTGAACGCGTCCGACATGTGGCTGCGCCTAGGCCGGGACGTCGGCGGCGACGATGGCGAGGAAATTAGCCAACAGGTGGTGACCCCCCTCAGTGGCGATCGATTCGGGGTGAAACTGAACCCCGTGCAGCGGTCGTGTGCGATGGGAAAAACCCATGATCTCTCCATCGTCTGTCCAGGCCGTGATCTCCAACACCGGAGGCAGGGTCTCTCTGGCCACACTGAGGCTGTGGTAGCGGGTGGCGGTAAAGCCTGCGGGCATGCCAGCAAACAGACCCTGGCCTGAATGGTGGATGGGGCTGGTCTTTCCGTGCATCAAGGTCTTGGCCCGAATCACCTCACCGCCCAGGGCTTGACCGATCGCCTGATGCCCCAAGCAAACTCCCAGGATCGGCAGATCGACCGGCGCGGAAGCGATCAGGTCCAGACAGATTCCAGCTTCGGTTGGCGTGCAGGGCCCTGGCGAGAGCACCAGAGCAACAGGGCGCATTCCGAGCGCCTGCTGCACAGTCAAGGCATCGTTGCGATAGACAAGGGTGCTGGCCCCCAATTCATTAAGGTAGTGCACCAGATTATAGGTGAAGCTGTCGTAGTTATCGATGACCAGGATCATGGGCAGTGCTTTTAGTCCAACACGTGGGTCTACGCAAAACGCCAGGCCTCGGCGGCAGCACGCCTCAGGGCCGCAGCCTTATGAACGGTTTCGTCGTATTCGGCATCCGGGTCGCTATCGGCGACGACGCCGCCGCCGGCCTGTACATAAAGCATGCCGTCCTTCACCAGCCCGGTACGCAGGACAATGCAGGTATCTACCGAACCATCGACGCCAAAATAGCCAACAGCCCCTGCATAGCCAACGCCGCGTTTGACGCACTCCAGCTCGTCAATGATCTGCATTGCTCGGACTTTTGGGGCCCCAGACAGGGTGCCGGCGGGCAGGGCCGCCATAAGCACGTCTACGGGGTCTAGGCCTTCGGGCGCGTCGCCTTCAACGTTGGAGACGATGTGCATCACGTGGCTGTAGCGTTCGATAATAAAACTCTCGGTAACGCGCACTCTTGGCGTGGAAGCCAACCCCTTGGGGGCATTTCGCCCGGTGTCTCGTAACATTGCCACCCGTCCGACGTCGTTGCGGCCCAGGTCCAGCAGCATGAGATGTTCGGCCCGCTCTTTTTCGTCAGCCAAGAGTTCCGCCTCCAGCGCCAAGTCTTCGGCGGGTGTTTTACCACGTGGGCGGGTGCCGGCGATTGGCCGCAAGGTGATCTTGCCGTCTCTGAGGCGCACCAGAATTTCTGGCGATGATCCCACCAACTGGAACTGCGGATAATTCAGAAAGAACAAAAAAGGGGAGGGGTTCGTCCGTCGCAACGAACGATAAAGAGCGAAAGGATCGACGGGCAGTGGTGTGCTGAAACGGTGACTAGGGACAACCTGAAAAATGTCGCCCGCGCCAATATAGCTTTTGGCCTTTTCGACGATTTCGCGATAGGCGGCGCGGCTGACAGGTGAGATGAATTCCGCAGGGGCGGGCTCTTCAACCTGCTGGCGGCGCGGAGCCAGGGGTTTTGCCAGGTCAGCCGCGACAGTTTGCAAAAGCGCAACCGCCTCGGCATAGGCTTCCCCCGCCGATCTGGACGATGGACGGGTGACTGTAACGAGAACGATTTCCTGAGCAACGGCGTCGAATATCGCCACAATTTGGGGTCGGATCATCACGGCGTCAGGCAAGGATAGGGGGTCGGGATTGATGGCGGGCAGACGCTCAACGTGGCGCACCATGTCATAGCCAATCACCCCAAACAGGCCTCCAGCCATCGGCGGCAGGCCTTCAGGCAGGCTCATGCGATTGGCGGCAACCAGATCGCGCAGGCTGTCAAGAACCGGCCCGGTCTGGTGAGTAAACTCATCGCGGGCAATGGCGGCCGGTCCGAAGGCCACCTCGGCCCGATCCCCAAGGCACCGCCAGACCATATCGGGCATCATGGCAACGACCGAATAGCGTCCACGCCATGCCCCACCTTCGACCGACTCGAACAGGAACGCATAGGGCTTGCCATGAGCGATCTTCAGGTAGGCAGAGACTGGAGTTTCCAGATCATCAACCAGACGCATCCACAGCATCTGCGGGCGACCCAGTGCATAGGCCTCTGCAAAGGCTTCAGGATTGGGCGTGAGGTTCACTTTGCGGCATGCGCAGGCTTGGATGCGGCAGATCCTGCGGCGGCCGCGTCGACACCGATAGCCTGGCGCGCCCGCAGCAGATTACCAGATGCCTTGATCTGGCGTTGCGCCGCGCTGCGGAATGTCCCTTGCAGATCGCGCAGATAGCCCTGGGTGACCTGATCCCGGATGCCCTCCAAAAGCATGCTGGTCTGACCCACGTCGCCAAGCCGGACAGCGTCGAGTTTTGCGACATAGACCGAGTTCTGAGCGCCCGCTGCGAAAACTGCGCCGGGTTTGGAACCGAACACGCCCTGTAGAAACTGATCGCCAAGACTCTGGTAAGACTTGGCCTTAACACGTTGCATTCCGGCTTGATGAACCACGTGGGCACCGACCGAGGCTGCGGCCTTGTCCAGGTTGCCGTCCTTGCGTGCCTGAGCCATCAGATCGTCGGCCTTAGCTTTGATCGCCTCAACCAGTTTCACGTGGGCATAGAACTGGATCAAATCGGCCCGCTTCTCGGCGATGGGCGGCAGGGCCGGGGCGATTACGCGCTCTACCTTTAAGGCATAATATTCGCCCGGCCCGGCATCTTCGATGTCTGACTCTTCACCCGAGGCATGTTGAAAAGCCGACTTGACCACCTTGTCATTTAACAGAGGGTTGGGCTTTGCGTCGCTATTCTTGCCGTCGGCTGATACCGGGCCAAACGTCTGTGTGGGAACGCCTGCGGCTTTCGCAGAGTCCACCAAATTGGCTCCTCCCTGGTGGGCCTGACTGTATTTCTCACTCAGGTCATAGGCTTGGCCCTGAGCAGTTTTGCTGCGCACTTCAGCCTCGATCTGGGCTCGGGCCGTTTTCAGGTCCGCCTGGACACCTGGAGTGATCGATAACACCTTGATGACGGCCAATCCCAGATCGCCGACCATAGGGACGCTGGTGGTTCCGGTGGGCAAAGAAAAGGCCGCTGCAGCGAGTTTTCGGTCAGCGATCGCACTCTGGGGTTTGTCGGCGTAGTATATCGGCTCGATACCCAGGGATTTTGCCACTTGAGCTGGATCATCGCCCTTGGCCAGGCGCTTGGTCACCGCCGCGCCCTGGGCCGCAGACTTAACCGGGAGCTGAACGAGGCTGCGCTTTTCGGGCGTGGTCAGGGTTGTAATTTTCGAGGCCAATTCACGGGTGACGGCCTCCTGATCGGGCTTGACTGCTGGCTCCAGGTCTTTGGCTGAAAACCGCACCAAGGTGATGATGCGCCTCTCCGGTTGCATGAGTTCTGTCTTATGCTCCTGCATAAAGGCGGAAAGCTGCTGATCGTTTGGCACCGGTGGGCGCGGCAGGAAATTGGGATCGAGAACGAAATAGCTGACGTCGCGGCCCTCCAGTCCGGAAATTGCGCTCAATGCCGCATAGATGCGCGGCACTTTGTATCCAGCGGCGAGGGCGAACTGAAAGTGTTGAGAGGACAGTTCGTCGGTGAGCTCTCCCAACTCCATCTGTGGCGTAAGGCCCTGCGTAGCCAGGGTCTGCACATATTGCTTTTCGTCAAACTTCCCGCTGACCCGGTCAAAGGCCCAGGGCAGTTTTTTAACCTCGTCATTGACCAGCGCAGTCGCCGGCACGATCCCGGAGTTTTTTAAAAATTCTTTTTGTGCCTGGTCTTGCACCAGTGCGTTAAAGATACCCTGGTCATAGCCGTTCTGCACCATCATCTGCACGGTCACAGGTTGCTGAGCTTGCTCTTCGAGATGCTGG
The DNA here is from genome assembly GCA_043742825.1 of Caulobacteraceae bacterium. Taxonomy (GTDB): domain Bacteria; phylum Pseudomonadota; class Alphaproteobacteria; order Caulobacterales; family Caulobacteraceae; genus Acaudatibacter. The sequence continues at coordinate 9,418 of JAYTXQ010000159.1, forward strand.
CGCTGTTGATCAAATACCCTGCGAAAATCGCGAGCTGTCAGCCTATGGCTACCGGCAGCGACAACTGAATCGCCAGCCGCGCCACTGAATATATTCGGAAATCGCCCGCCGCTGCCCACACCCAAAACCAGGAACGCCAGAATAAGGCCGCCCATCAGAACGATGCCGAGCGGGTTACGTGCTGTGGGGCGAAGGGAGCCGGTCATGGGTATTCTTGCAAAAAAAGCATGGGCGTGATGCACAGGCTTGCGCCCTATAAGGGAGCGGTGCGACCTGCGGCAAGCGCAGGTGACATGATCGAGCCTCTAGCCCAGGTCGAGACACGTAATTTTTAATCTCCAGAAAGCCTCTTGATGCCCCAAATTCGTCCTTTGATCGCTGGCAATTGGAAAATGTTCGGCCTGGGTTCGGCCTTGGCTGAGATCGAGCTGCTCAGTCAGGAATTGCTGAAAGTGCCGGCCACGACTCGGGTGGCGATTTGCCCGGCGGCGACACTTATCGACCGGGTGGCAGCGTGTGCGCGCGGCTCTGCCATTGAGGTTGGTGGCCAGGATTGTCACCCAGAGATGCAAGGCGCTTTTACCGGGGACGTTTCGGCGCAGATGCTGGCCGATGCCGGCGCAACTCTGGTAATTCTTGGTCACTCAGAGCGGCGCACGCTACATGGCGAGACCGACGGCGAGGTTGCGCAAAAGGTCTTGGCCGCCTTGCTAGCGGGCTTAGAGCCGATCATCTGTGTCGGCGAGGACGAGGGCCAGCGTGATGCCGGCAAGGCCGTTGCTGTAGTTTGCGGACAGGTTTTAGCGTCACTTCCCGACCAACTGGCTGGACAGGCCTTCACGGTAGCTTACGAGCCTGTCTGGGCCATCGGCACGGGCCGGGTCCCCAGCGTGGAGCAGATCGCTGAGATCCACGGCACATTGCGAGACGCGCTCACCAAGCGCTTCGGACAACAAGGGCAGGGCGTTGCCATTCTATACGGCGGATCGGTCAAACCCATGAATGCAGCGGAGATTCTGCGGGTAGCCGAGGTGGGCGGCGCGCTGGTCGGAGGTGCGTCCTT
>JAYTXQ010000160.1:0-5904 GCA_043742825.1 Caulobacteraceae bacterium
CAGACCTCGCGCTTTGGCCGCCAGCATGATCGCCATGGCGAAGCCGCCGGTGTCAAAGTAGCTCATGCGATCCAGGTCCTTGTCGATGGTAACGATCAAGCCAACCGGCGCATCAAAGAACTGATAGTTACGACCCCACTGTTTCCAGCCTGCCGTTGTATCGCCTTTGGGAATGCCGATCAGGCTGTACATGGCCTTGCCCAACGTGCGCATGCGCGTGGTGTAAGGCTCTTTGCGTCCGGCGTTGCGAGGGAACTCTGCCTGAGTGTCGGCAGGATCGGACTCTCTGTAGGCCAGGACTTCCCGTTCCAATTGCTCCCGTACTGCGCCAGTAATAACATGGATTTTCCATGGCTGAACATTTGTGCCCGAAGGCGCCCGTGCGGCAAGATTCAGGATATCCTCAAGCATCTCGCGCGGCACCGGGTCGGGCAGAAACGCTCGCACTGACCGACGCGCCAACAGCGCTTCATCCAATCCCATTTGCATAATTTTCCCCATTACTGTGGCCTAAATTCAGGCAGCCGATTGGCGTATATTTGGTGATATCATTGACATCTAAGCTATAGCGCGACGCCGCAGAGCCTGGGGGGGATGACCGAAGCCGCGAACAAAAGCCCGGCGCATACGCTCAGGATCACCAAAGCCGATCTCTCGTGCCACAGTCTCCAGGCTGTCGCGAGTCTCCTCCACCCGCAGCCGGGCCGCCTCCAGCCGCAGGCGTTCCACAGCCTTGGCGGGAGTGACACCAGTGTCCCGAGTGAAGGCGCGGGCAAAATTGCGCGGGCTCATGGCGCAGCGCTCGGCTAACTTCTCGATACTGAGCGCACCGCTCAGATGTTCTTGCGCCCATTCCAACAGGTCCGAAAAGCGTCCGCCCGCCGGATCGATCTCCGACAACACCGAAAACTGCGACTGTCCCCCCGGTCTGCGGTGATACACCACCAGTAGTCGGGCGGTTTTGCGGGCGATCTCCTGGCCCAGGTCCTCGGCGATCATCGCCAGCGCAAGATCAATCCCCGCCGTGATCCCCGCTGAGGTCCAGATATTACCGTCCTTGATCCAGATGCGGTCGGCTTCCAGGCGAACACGCGCGAAGCGGCGGGCGAAATCCGCTGAGAGCGACCAGTGAGTTGTCGCCCGGCGGCCCGCCAGCAGTCCTGCGGCCGCCAGAACATAGGCGCCGGAGCAGACGCTGGTCACGCGCGCACCTCGCCCGGCGCGGGCAATCACCAGGTCACGCAGATTGGCAATTTCCGCCGCCTCGCGACTGCCCTGCCCGCCGGCGACCACCAGAGTATGAGCCTGCATCGCTTGCGATAGGGGTTCGGCCACCATGCGTGCCCCGGACGAGCTAGCGACGGTCCCAGGCGACGGCGCAACGATGCGAAGGTCATAGGCCCCGGGTACATAACGCCCCGCAATCTCAAACGCGGCAAGCGGCCCTGTGGCATCGAGGATTTGAAACCCGTCATAGATGACGAAGGCAATCAGGCGCATCATGGCCTAAATCGAGGGAATATTGTCATTTCAGCCAACTCATAAACCTGTCAGGAACCGACCGTCAACGCCTTCAAGGGATCAAATTATGTCAGAGCCTTGCCTCACCATCGTCTTCGCCCTCTTCCCGGGCGTGACCCATCTGGACTTCACCGGGCCGCATCAGGTCCTTTGCCGTCTGCCAGGTGCCATGCCGATCCTGGCCAGCGCCACCGGCGACAGCATCGAGGCCGATGGCATCACCTTCGCCAACCTCACCCGCATGGCGGATATCCCGGCCTGCGATGTTCTTTTGGTGCCGGGAGGATTTGGCACCACCCAGGCCATGCAGGACCCCGAGTTTATGTCCCAAATCAAGCGCCTAGCTGCGGGCGCACGTTATATTACCTCAGTGTGCACCGGCTCTCTGGTGCTGGGCGCGGCGGGCCTGTTGAAAGGCAAACGGGCGACCAGCCATTGGGGCGCGCGCGACCTGTTACCGATATTCGGTGCGATCCCTGACGCCGGTCGCGTGGTACGCGATGGCAATATCTTCACCGGCGGAGGGGTAACAGCTGGTATCGACTTTGCACTGACACTGGCGGCCGAAATCGCTGGGGTACAGTTCGCCCAGACGGTGCAACTCACCATGGAATACGCCCCCGCGCCGCCTTTCGACTGCGGCACCCCCGAGACAGCCCCCAAAGCGATCTACGACATTGCCATGGGGCTGTTGCAAAGCGGCATGCCCGACCGCCGCGAGGTCGCCGAACGGATTGCGGCGGCGGTATAGATCAGCTGGGCCGACAATTATCTACCAATGAGGGGCCGTGAAGTCTTTCAGGACGGAGCTTCGGCCTCTGCGGGCGGTTGCGAAGCGGCAACGCCAAAGTGACGTGGTATAACTCTCGCTCTACAACAGGGCGTCCAGGCCGATGTCGATCACGGGGGCCGAATGGGTCAGGGCGCCAACGCTGATCAGATTGACACCGGTGCGGGCGATGCCCGCTACGGTACTCAAATTCACGCCACCGGAGGCCTCCAGCGTCACGCGGCCAGCGACCAGCTCGACAGCGTTGCGCAGATCGGAAAGTGAAAAGTTATCCAGCATGACGACGTCGGGATCGTGCTCGAGCGCCTCACGCAGCTGATCCAAAGTGTCCACCTCGACCTCGATCTTCAGCATGTGGCCGGCCTGGGCCCGGGCACGGATCAGGGCGGCGGCGATGCCGCCGGCGGCCGCGATATGATTGTCCTTGATCAGGATGGCATCGTCCAGGCCAAAACGATGGTTCGATCCGCCGCCGCAGCGCACAGCGTATTTCTCTAATATCCTGAGGCCCGGCGTTGTTTTCCGCGTATCGACTATTGCCGCTTTGGTGCCCGCGACCTGGGCCACGTAGGCCGCAGTCAAAGTTGCAACGCCCGTCAGCCGGCAGAGCAGATTGAGAGCGACCCGTTCGGCGGAAAGCAGAGCGCGGGCATTGGCCTCGACCCGCGCCAGGGTAGCACCAGCGGTGAACGCTTCGCCATCGGCGATCAAGACTTCAAACCGACCTTCAGGATCCAATGCCCGAAGCGCGAGTCGCGCGCAGGCAAGCCCTGCCAGGGTGCCATCGCTGCGGGCGACGAAGGCCGCGTCCAAACGGGCATCTCCAGCGATACAGGCCTGTGAGGTCACATCCCCTGCCCGCCCCAGGTCTTCGGCCAGGGCTGCACGAACAATGGGGTCGATCAGGATATCGGGCAGGTGCGGAAGAGACATGAGATTATGCGGCACGGCGGCCGCGAAATGTACTGAGCTCCCGCTGGGTGTGGATTGCCACGGGGTCGGTCTGGGGAAAGTCGCTACGATAGTGGCCGCCGCGACTCTCATCGCGCGCCAGGGCCCCCTCGACGATCAGCCGCGCGGCGATGAGCGGGAGGGCCTGGCCATGGGTCGCAATAGCCTGATCGATCCAGGTCAGCAGAGCCTTCAAACCCGCAGCATTGCGGACAACCCCAGCCTCGCGGCTGAAGAAAAGGCGCAGGCTAGCCAGAGTTGGCGCTGGAAGATCGGGCCAGGCCTGTGCCGGCAAAACCGCACCCGAGGTGAGCTTGGCTTCACCCGCAGCTCTGCCCGCCCGTCGCCCCCAGACGACAGCCTCGAGCAGAGAGTTCGACGCCAGGCGATTGGCCCCGTGTACCCCTGTCGCCGCACATTCGCCCACGGCATAAAGGCCATCCAGAGACGTTGCGCCGACGGAGTCTGTGGCGATGCCACCCATGTGATAGTGGGCAGCCGGAGCGACCGGAATTGGCTGATTTCGGGGATCCAGGCCCGCTGCCATGCAGGCAGCGAACGCAGCGGCAAAAGCATGTGGGAATTCGGCACCGACCGCCTCACGGGCGTCCAGAAACACCCGGTGGCCAGCTTTGACTTCGGTTTCGATGGCACGCGCAACAATATCACGCGGTGCCAGATCGGCGGATTTGTGGTGGCCAGCCATGAAAGCGCGGCCAGTCTCGTCCACTAGACGCGCGCCGTCACCGCGAAGCGCCTCTGTCGCCAGGGGCGCGGGGTCGACTCCCAAATCCATGGCCGTTGGGTGAAACTGAACGAACTCCGGATCCAGGATCCGCGCTCCAGCCAAGGCTGCCAAAGCCAGACCCTCGCCAAGCGCCGAAGCCGGGTTTGTGGTCACGCCATACAATCCGCCCGCACCACCTGTCGCCAGAATGGTCGCCGCCGCTAAGACTTGGCTGGTCGCACCGCCTGCCTCGACCACAGCCCCACGCACCCGCCCCGAGTCATCGTGCAGCAGAGCCCTGGCCCTAGCCCCCTCACGCACCGTAATATGCGACGCGGCCTGAACCGCCGCGATCAGGGCGCGCATGATCGCTAGCCCAGCCCCATCTCCGCCGACGCGGGCGACACGCGCACGACTATGCGCCGCCTCCAGGGATTGCAGAAATCCTCCTCCAGGGCCGCGATCGAATGGAGCCCCTAGCGCCGCCAGCCAACGTACGGCATCAGGCCCCTCCTGGGTCAGGATGTCGACCGCCGCCGGATCGCATAGCCCCGCGCCCGCAGCCAGCGTATCGGCCGCATGTAGCGCGGGTTCATCGTCCTCGCCGAGAGCCGCTGCCATGCCCCCCTGCGCCCAGGCCGAGGCACAAGCCTCGCCCAGCGGCGCAGCGGCAAGAACCAGCACTGGTCGGGGGGCCGCTGCCAAGGCCGCCGAAAGTCCGGCCAACCCAGCACCGACGATTAGGATACCGTCGAAGGTTTCGCTACCGCTCATGACCGCCTCAGATCAACTCTACATCCACGTGATGGCGGGCCTTGACCAGGTCATAACGCGCTGGGACCAGGGGTGGTGGCAGGTCGATCATGGCCTGCACCGCAACGCGGGCGCGCACAGCGATGTCGTCGTCTATTGTAACTTCATAACGGTCGTGCAGCAGAGCCTGATAGATGTTTTCCAGGCTGATCCGCTGCATGTGCGGACACAGATTGCATGGGCGAACGAACTCGGTTTCGGGCGCGTCACAGGCGACGTTGTCAGACATGGAACACTCTGTAATCAGTACCACCTGGCGCGGTTTTCGGGTCATCACAAACTCCGTCATAGCGGCCGTGGACCCGGCAAAGTCGGCGGCCTCCAGAACCTCGGTCGGGCATTCAGGGTGGGCCAGGATTTGCGCGTCCGGCCAAGCGAGGCGCATTTCGGCGATGTCGGCGGCGGTGAACAACTCGTGCACCTCGCACCGCCCCTGCCAAGCGATGATGCCAATATCAGTCTGACGCGCGACATTGCGGGCCAGGAACTCATCGGGCAGCAGGATCACTCTATTCACGCCCCACGCACGAGCCACCGCCTCTACCACCTGCACAGCATTGGCGCTGGTGCAGCAGATGTCGGTCTCCGCCTTCACCGCCGCAGTAGTGTTGACATACGTGACGACGGGCAGCCCAGGATAACGCGCCTTGATCAGGCGTACGTCCTCAGCTGTGATCGAGGCGGCCAGGGAACAACCGGCGCGCAGGTCGGGAATCAGCACCGTCTTATCTGGGCTCAGGACTTTCGACGTCTCAGCCATGAAATGTACGCCGGCCTGAACGATGATCTTGGCTGGGGAGCGCGCGGCCTCGCGGGCTAGGCCCAGGCTGTCACCAACAAAGTCGCCAACACCGTGAAAAATGTCCGGAGTCATATAGTTGTGGGCCAGGATCACCGCGTTTTTTTCGCGTTTGAGGCGGTTAATCTGGTCGATCAGGGGGGCATGCAGTCGCCACTCCAGCGGAGTCACCCGCGTGCGCAGCTTTTCCCATAGCGGGGCCAGATTGGCCTCAACCTCAGGGGTGAAATCGAAATGCGCCTCACCATCGGCCATCTCGCCATCTCCTTATGCTCAAAGTGAGCATTACCAGCTGGGACGGGT
>JAYTXQ010000161.1:0-20276 GCA_043742825.1 Caulobacteraceae bacterium
CTACGCCTCAAGCCCCGAAAAACAACCCGCCAGAGGGGTCCCTTTTGCATGCCGATAGGGGGTCCCGATTGGATGCCGATTGACAGCCCCCAGACCCGCAATGCGGTCCTGATCGACCCGGTGCTGGAAACGATCGAACGCGATCTGGCCGCGCTCCAAAAGCTGGAGCTGGAGTTGGTCTACACACTGGACACGCACGTGCACGCCGATCATGTGACCTCGGCCTGCCATATGCGCAGCCTCACTGGATCAAAGATCGCCCACCCCGCCGTCGATGGGCTTGCCTGCGCCGACGTCGGGGTGGCGGAGGACCGCCCCCTAGTCGTGGGCGCACTGACGTTCAGAGCGCTGTTCACGCCGGGACACACGGATTCGCATCACTCCTACCTCGTCGAACAACCCGGCGTCCTTCGAGCCTTCACCGGCGACGCGCTGCTCATCGATGGATGCGGCCGCACCGACTTCCAGAACGGCGATGCCCCCACCCTCTATCGCTCGGTCAAGGAAAAGATCTTCACGCTGCCTGGGGACGCTCTGGTCTACCCCGCGCACGACTACAATCATCGCCACGTCAGCACGGTCGCCCAGGAGCGCGAGCGTAATCCCCGCCTCGCAGGCAAGACCGTCGAGGAGTTCGTCGCGATCATGGACGCGCTCCGACTGCCCTATCCGAAGAAGATCGATGTGGCCATCCCGGCGAACCAGCGGTGCGGCGACTGTCCCACCGATCTTCCTAAGATCCTGCGGCAGATTGGCGGCAAGTCCAAGCAAGGCTGATCTGTGAGTCACCCCTCGACCTTGGTATCAACTCATTGGAGCATTGAAATGTTGAAACGTAGCGCGAAGCAGATGGTGGCTGAGGCCAACTCGGTCGTCGAGGGCCTGTCCCCCGATTTGGCTGTGAAGCTGGTCGGGGATCCGGCGGTGTTGTTCGTTGACTTGCGTGAGCCGCCGGAAATCGCCAACTCAGGTCTGGTGGACGGTGCCATAAACGTCCCGCGAGGCCTGCTGGAGTTTCAAGCGGATCCCGACAGCCCGACTCACAGGGCGGAGCTCGCCCAAGGTCGCCGCCTCGTTCTCTATTGCGGCTCGGGCGCACGATCCGCCCTGGCAGCCAAAACACTTCAGGACATGGGAATAGAAAATGTTGTCCATGTCCCCGGCGGGTTTGCGGCCCTGAAGGAAGCCGGAGCGCGGATTGGAGTGTGACGCCCTCCGGATGTGTAAAGATCTACAATATCGGATGCGAGACACGTCCCCGGTGCGTCACTACCAAGGGAGGCCCTTTTTGACCCGGAAACCACAAGGCGGCCCAGTTGGAATTCTGAACGAAAACAGTCACAAAGATTCGCCAAGGCAGCGTCAAAACGTAGTATTCAAGGTTGCCTTGATGATGCCCGACCGGCAAGTTACGAGGCAAGAAATGCTGTGTGTGTGGAACCGTAAAGGGAGCGTCCGACCGACTGCTTTGATAGGATTCATGATGCTGGCGGCTCAGGGATTACCGGCGCACGGCCAGTCATCCCAAGACATCGCAAATCGAACGCTCAATGCTGTGGCAGGGCCGGCCCAGTGTCCACAGCTCCGGCATTGGGACCCCGGAATGCAGATGTGCATGCCGGGTGGCGTAATGGTGCCAGGGAGTAAAACAGACGCAGTCCATGCCCAAAGCCAAAACGCCAAAACGTCCGTAAACGCCTTGCCCGCGCAAACACTGCCCGCATCGTCCCCGTGTCCACCCGGTCAGTCACCCGATCCCAGCATGGGCATGTGTATGCCCGGTGAGGCGAAATCGAAAACGTCCGTGATGTTTCAGCTGAACCAATTCATGGTTTTTTCGCACGCGTCGGGGCCGCGCGGTCAGTCGCGACTGACAGGCCCTGGTTTGTTTATGCTCATGTATGGGACAGAACTATCACACAAGAACCATTTCCGAATCGATATTATGGGGTCACCAGAACAGTTGACGGTTGGGGACAAGGGTACGCCCCAACTCCTGCAAACAGATCACCTGGACAACATGCATGCCCACGACACCATCATGGCGCTCGAATTCAGGGACGTCATTACCCTCGGCGCGGATGATCGTCAGACGCTGACATTCTTGTTTGCGCCGCGCGGAGAGGCGGCGATCGGCCCAGTTCCCTTCATGCACCGCCAGTCCGCTGAGGGGAACCCTGACGCTCCCCTGGGCCACGCGCTACAGGACGGATTTCATGACGCTTCGAGCGTGGTCGGCATCGAATATAAAAACCGGTCCACGACGCTTGAGGCCACTGTATTCAGAGGCAAAAACATAACTTGGCCCTTTCCCGTGCATAGGCCGGACTCCTACGGTTTGCGCATCAACCAGGGTCTTGGAGATCATGTGAGCGTGGGGGCGTCCTATGCGGACGCGCTATTGCCGCTCGACGCGGGAGGCGCGGAACACAACCGGTTCATCTCGGCTTGGTTGACAACCTCTCACCGCCTCCAGGGCGACAGCTTCAAGTCAGCGTTCATCTGGGGTCAGGGTCGTGCCGGTCACGACGCCCCCCTCAACAGCTTTCTCCAAGAGGGGCTCTATAAACATGGCCGTAACCAATTTTACGGCCGGGCGGAGGTGCTTCAACTGAGCCCAGATCAATTGGCAATCCCGCTCGCCAACGGCGTTACCGATGCAAAATGGGTAGAGGCGTTGACGCTAGGCTATGAGCGATCCCTGTTGGAAAGCGGTCGTCTCTCGTTGTTCGTCGGCGGCTCATACACTCAGGATTTCATCCCTGCTGGCTTTCAGCCGGCGTACGGATCTGATCCGGGGGGCGTTAAAGTGTACCTTAGGGTAACGTTCGATCACTCGCTAATGACGCACAAAGCAAATTAGCGACGCTGGCGCTGCGCCCGCGCCATTTCGACGAATGCCGACCCGGGACGCTGTCAAGGCAAACGCGCCGGCCGCCTATTCTCACCTCATGGTCGGTAGTTGGCCCCATAGACACGATGCTCGACGGCGTCATCTTTTCTGGTGCTTCCTTGGAAGATAGATGTCTGCTGGGTGGTGTCAGCGCAAAATTAGGCGCTGGGTAATCGGGCGCGGGTAAGGCGGTTGGATGACTAAGCCGCCCGCTACGCCAAACCCCTTTCGCTGGTTAGATTCATCGCCCGCGGTCATTCGCTTGGTCGTCATGATGTACGTGAGGTACCCGCTATCGCTGCGCAACGTCGATGACCTGCTGTTCGAGCGCGGGATCGACATCTGTCACGAGACGGCGCGGAAGTGATGGAATCGGTTTGGTCGGTGTTGTCAGCCCAAACTTCATAATGGGCTAACGAGCCCCGGCATAAGCGGCTGGCATGGCCAAGTCGACCAACCCGTTCCGCTATTTCGACAGCTCGCCAGACGTAATCTGGCTCGTCGTTATGATGTACGTCAGGTACCCACTGTCGCTCCGCAACCTGGAGGACCTGTTGTTCGAGCGCGGGATCGACCTTTGCTACGAGACTGCGCGGCTCTGGTGGAACAGGTTCGGCCCGATGTTCGCTGCGGAGATCCGGGGCACGCGGGTTCAGCACATGCGGGCTTTCACGCACTGGCAATGGCACCTGGACGAGTTCTACGTCAAAATCAACGGCGAGACGCACTACCTGTGGCGCGCCGTTGATCATGAGGGCGGGTTCTGGAATCCTTCGTCACCAAGACGAGAGACAAGGCCGCAGCGCTGAAATTCATCAAGAAGGCTCTGAAGCGCCACGGCCGGACAAAGGCTATCGTGACCGACGGTCTTCGCTCCTATGGTGCCGCCTTGAAGGAGATGGGCGCGGTCAAACTCCAGGAAACCGGCCGCTGGAAAAACAACGTGGTGGAGAATTCGCACCAGCCGTTCCGGCGACGCGAGCGGGCGATGCTTAGGTTCAGGAGGATGAAAACACTCCAGAAATTCGCCTCCGTCCACTCCCAAGTCCACAACCATTTTAATCAGGAGCGTCACCTCGTCAGCCGGAAAGTCTACAATGAGAGACACTCGCCCGCACTGGCCGAGTGGCGGTCAGTTATGGGATAAACGGCATTTAGGTTTGGGCTCGCTGCGCCAAACGGGAGACGAGTTGCCATTCGACTGACAGTACCATTGAAAGGATCGTGAGGCTGTTAAGAGGTGGCTTTCTCGGTCCGGTCGGACCTTGGGCCAGAGGCTACGCCGCCAGGTACACCGCCTTTAGGTTCATGAACTCATGCAGGCCGTACGAGCCGAGTTCGCGGCCATGACCAGACTTTTTGATGCCGCCGAAAGGGGCTTCTGGCGATGAGGCGAGCATCTGGTTCACCGCCATCATGCCGGCTGCGATGTCCGTCACAAAACGCTGGATCTCCGCCGCCTCGTTTGACCACACAGACGAGCCGAGGCCGAAGGGCACGTCATTGGCGATCCGTATCGCGTCGTCGATGTCGGTTGCCCGGAACACCATGGCAACGGGGCCGAAGATTTCCTCGTGGCGGAGGGCGCTACCAGACGGCACGCCGGTCAGCACGCCGGCGCTCAGATACGCGCCCGGCCCGACAAGGGGTTCGCCCCCGAACAATAGCGTTGCACCCGCAGCCCGCGCTTCGGCAATCTGGCCGATCACCGTGTCGCGCTGCTCAAAACTCGATAAAGGACCCATGTCGGTCGCATCGTCCATCGGATCGCCAGTTTTAACATTTTGCATGGCCTTCGAAAACTTCCCCAGGAAGGCATCGTAGATATCAGCGTGAACAATCATGCGCTTGGCGCAGATGCACGATTGGCCAGTGTTCTGGATACGTGCCTTGACCGCTGCGGCAACTGCCATGTCGAGATCAGCCGACGGCATCACGACGAACGGGTCCGAGCCGCCGAGTTCTAGCACGACCTTTTTCAATTCGCGGCCTGCCTGCTCGGCGACCGCAGCACCTGCTCCCTCGCTGCCAGTCAGTGTGACTGCAGCGATGCGTGCATCGGCGATGATCTGTGCGACCGCCGCTGACTTTATCCCTAAGTTCTGAAACAGCCCGGTAGGCCCACCGGCAGCGATTACCATTTCTTCTAAGAGACCAGCGGTGCCTTGAACGTTGCTGGCGTGCTTGAGCAGCCCGACGTTGCCGGCAAGGATCGTTGGCGCGAGGAAGCGTACCACCTGCCAAAGCGGAAAATTCCACGGCATCACTGCGAGGATGACGCCAAGCGGTAGCCAGTGCGTCTGCGCAGAACCCGACGCCATCGAAATATCGCGCGGTTCCAGCATCGCTGGACCGGCGTGGGCGTAATGGCGAAAGCCGGCCACGCACTTGTCGACCTCGGCCCGGGAAGATGCCAGCGTTTTACCCATTTCCTGGGTCACCATAGTCGCCAAACGGTCTCGATTAGCCTCGTATTGGCTGGCGATTGCCTCCAACAGCGCAGTGCGCTCGGCCAACGGGCTCGTCCGCCAATGGGTGAACTCCGCAGCCGCGGCAGTGAGCTTGCGCTCGATCTCGGCGGCGCTCAGTTCTGGATAAGTGGCGATAACCCCACCGGTGGCCGGATTAGTGCTGGTGAACATCGCTACTCCTAGTTTGCGGGCGCTTTGACAGCGGTCCAGTCAGTCGCTGTATGCGGTGCCGCCCGCCTACGCCAGACTATCTTCGCGTCCGCGCGACGACGGCCCCATGAGCCAAATTCGCCAAGGAATATCTGACCGCAGTGTTCGGCATCGTCGGAGGCGCCATCGAATGACCGGCGAGACGTTGCACGGCTCCCTGATCGACTGCCAGGGCTCGTGCCGTGTTTTCAATACGCCAGGGCAGGAGGCACTGTCAGCTCAAATGCACCGCCCGGTAAGAGTTTGGGTTTTATACCAGGGCGCACAAGTCCTGGCTCGTGTCCCGCTAAATTGCGTCATCCCGGCCGCAGGGAAGCGAATGAACCGGACAATCAAGGGGGCCAACGTCAAATGATGTCATTACGACAGCCACGTCCAGCTGACAGCGCACCTCCCCGACTTCATCGACGCCTACAATTATGGCCGCCAGCTCAAAACCCTAAGAGTCTCACCCCCTTCGAACATACCCCAAGCAGCCCGCTCTTGTTACGGCTCAGCGCGGGCAATGATAGGGCGAGCGTCCTTCCACTTGAAGGGAAGTACGTCGGGGCTAACCGACACTTCTGTGGTGAACTTGAACGGGTAGGGTGTTCCGCTTGGATAGACCAGCTCGACAAAATAGGCCGTGTAACCCGTGTCCGGCCTCAACACCTTCCCGACATAGGACCCGTCCTTGGAAGGCTCTAGCCGCGTGCTTGTGAACGCCTTTCCGATCGTGTCGACCCTGAAGTCCCGCGCCTTGCGGTTGGTTCCCTGCCAAAGGTTGACCTCCAAGGGATGTCCAGAGGCGTTCACGACGATCGCGCCGTCTTTCCGAACGGTCCATAAGTAGCTTGGGATCGACCGATGATTCAAAATCGCGTCATAGAACGAGGTGATACTCTCAATGACGTCTGTGCCTGCAGTAGAATGCTTCGAGTTGGGGACCATCCGCAAACGCTTCACCTCCGGTAGGAGGTGATAGCCGAACCGGGTATTGTCGGGGGGGAAATACTCGTCACCAACGGCATTGATGACGTATTTGGGCATTCTCATTAGAGGGCGATCGCGATAATTTAGAGGATCCTCAATGCGATTCACCTCTTGCAACGAAGGCGAACCGATCATCCCCGGGATGAGTCCGTTCTCGACATAGTCCTGCAACGCAGGTGAGAAGTAGCCCATCGCTTCCCAGTGGTGACGGGTGGTCGCCTCCACATCGAGTACATTGATCACAATGGGGATGACGGCGACCACGCGAGGATCGACCGCTCCCACCAGCCACGCGGTCCAGGCGCGTTTGGAGCCGCCGGAGACGACGAAGCCATTCACCGTCAGCCTGCCGCCCGCCTCGCTAACCAGATACTGCTGTACCGCAGTCATTGCCGCCGTACCGCTCTTCACCATAGGCAGGCGAACAAGCTGCAGTGGGTCATGGGTCTTGGCGAATTTGGCCTGCTGATAGGCGATGATCCCATCTTCAACACGGGCCGTGTTCGGGGTTTCGGCGAAGCGCAGAGGCTGGTTCGGCACGTCGTCCAGTTCGGCGACGACGGAGTGGGTTTCGACGGCCATCTTGGCGAAACGCTCGGCCGGGCTTGTGGGAGCAGGGTCGGTGTTATCGCCTCCCGTGATGTAGAGGAACGCCTCTTCGTGACGCACATCGTTCGGCACGATGACCGTCAGCCAGTGCTTCCACACCGGCTTGTCGACCTGACTTTGGTCGAGCCAAGTCTGAGAGGTCATTGACAAGATTGCACCGTGAAAGCCGGGGCCCGCTATCAGATGATCCACCTTCCAGCCAAAGACTGGGTCGGGCTTGGCGACATAGGCGTCGAGCGCATTGCGCGGATTGGCTGAGCCGGTTGACGAAAAAACGACTATCGCGACCAGCGCGGTGCCTATGACCTTGAGCAACTTCATTGTGTGGCCTCCCGCAGGGGTTTTGTGCAGCGTTGGAAGTCGGCGTGGCCGAGTGTTGAAGGCCCAGCCCACCCTTGGCCGGAGCCGCTCGGTGGCAGGAGTCGTATTTCACCGTGCGCCGGATTCGAGACATTCGCCTGAACCTTCGCTACCGCACTGTCAAACCTATTTCGCCAAGCTTTCATTTTCACATTTTGTTAGGTCGTAAGCCTCTTAGTTAAAGGGGCTCGGTCGCCGCGTCTGACTTTGTATTTCTTAGAAGACCGACCGTTACTGGCCAAAATAAGGGGCACCGGCGGGGCGAAACTTGCCCCGACGCGTTTGCTTTTACAACTCCCTCCGCCGCCCTGGCCGAGTGGCACGCAATCATGGGATAGAGCTAAAGCCTGATGATGTTTCATAGAAACATCTGAATCAAGCTCTACGCTTTTGGTTTAGAGCAGGATTCAGCTTTTTGATGATTCCATCAAAAACCATCCTGATCTAGCTTGGGCTCGGGGTTCCTGCGCCGGGCGGAGACGAGTTGCCGTTCGACTGACAGCCCCGTCCGTCCGATTTGCAGAGTTTCGGCGATCAGTGCGTCAGGTGGGCGAGCTTGTCTGGATTGCGCAGCAGATAGATGGCACCCAACAGGCCGTCGTCGGAGCCTTCAAACGCGATAGTCATCAGCCCGTCCTCGGTTTTCAGAATCACGCCGAGGTATCCGTTGATCCGCGCCAGGAGAGGCCTTTGATCAGGGCCATCACCTCGTCGCGGCCGACCATGGGGCGCAGCGCAGCCTTGCGCTTGCCACCACCGTCGCTGATCAGGACCGCATCTTTGGCCAACAGGTCGGAGAGCGCCGCGAAATCGTTTCGCCGCGCGGCGTCCATGAAAGCACCTACCAATCGCGCTACATTCTCCTGCGAGGCGTCAAACCGGGGCCGTGCCTCGCGTATATGGGTCCGTGCACGGAGGGCTAGTTGACGGCAGGCGGACTCGCTGCGGTTCAGTGTCTTGGCGATGGCGGCTAATCGTCGTCGAACACGTCGTGCAGCAGGAAGACCGCACGCTCTAGCGGCGAGAGTCGCTCAAGCGCCAACAAAAAGGCTACCGAGACGTCCTCGTCGCGCTCGACAGGATCGACGGCGATGTCCTCGATCAACGGGTCCGGCAACCAGGGGCCGATATAGGTCTCGCGCCGGGCGCGGGCGGCGCGAAGCCGGTCGATGCACAGCCGCGTGGTCACCGAGATCAGCCACGCCGTGGGATCGTCCAGCGTTTCGGGGTTGACCTTGCGCCAGCGCAGCCAAGCGTCCTGTACCGCGTCCTCGGCTTCAGCGACTGAGCCTAGCATACGATAAGCCAGCCGCTGTAGCCGCGACCTTTCGGTCTCAAACTCTACAACTGTCGGCTTGGATGTCATGCTGCCAACATCTCGGGACGACGCACCGGTGAAGCTGCGCCGGCGACCTCGACACGTGAACAGGCGCGTCCATGGCCCAGAGCATATTTCAGGGCCGGATACATCCTGGCCGTTGTCACAGCCAGCCCCAGCGCGATCACAACTGACTTGCCCCAGCGGTGGATCACCTCGTCGCGCATCGCATCAGCCTCCTCCAGGTTCCGCGCCAAGCTGGCCTTGGCGAACCTATAGCCCAACGCTGCGTCCGGCCCCATGGCGACGAGATCGCCGGCCAGGATCGCCCGCAGCGTCGCGGCCGGCAAGCCATGCGCTAACGCCATGTCGACCGAGATTTGGGTGCAAGGCCCGCAGTCCTCGATCAAAGTTGCCGCCAGTGCCGCCGCCGTCACGGCGGCCGGCGGTGCCGCGCGACGATGACCGAGCGAAGTGGCCAGTGCGAACTTGATGAAGGCCCAGGGGGCGAGTTCCAACACGTCGCGCATATAGCTGGCGTCGTAGTTCCAGCGACGCTCGAACGCCGTGATGTAACGGTTGAGAAGATATTTCAGCATCAGGGCTTCCTTTGGCTCGGTATCGAGGTGAGGGCGATCCAGGCGGAAATCAATCCGGGCGCGAAGACGCCCGGCAGGTCACGCAGCAGGTCTTGGCTGCAGGTGGGGCTTAGGATCGCATCGTGGAGGTGGATCAGACCGTGAAGGAGCAGGAAGGCGGACGCTACGACGAGGGCCGGCCAGCCCTGCCCCGGTCGCCAGGCGAACCAACCCAGCCCTCCGGCGACCACCAGATAGGTCGCGCCGACATCATGCACAAAGTGGGCATTGAACGGCCCGGTCATTACGGCACCCGGCACCGCAGAGAACCACCACAGCGACGCGGCCAGCATGGCCACCGCATTCGCCGCAAACAGCGCGCCCAGACCTCCAGCGATAATCCGTTTCATACGCATCCTCCATGTCGTCAAAAACAAGGACGAGTTGGAGGCTTGGTCTGTGACATGAGCAAGCCGGAAGGCGTTGTCAAAGCAAGTACTAGACTGGCCTTTTACCCAATGAGCGGTTCATCAAATTACTGTTTTCACGAAGTAATTTTAGATCTATGCGCCACGATTTTCCGACAGAAATAGGCATTACTGATTTGCATTGACAGCGCCAGTCCTCGACATTGCGCAGGGACAGCGGCAACTTCACGTACAGTAGATCAGGCCTTGAGCGCCGAGGATCCAGACTTCATCCGCCTGATGATCCGTGGCCACGATCATTCCTTCGCTGTGTAAGTCTATCGTCTTGCTACTTGCTTGCCTTCGCCCTGTGCGCGGCTTTCCCACGCGCGGACTACTAGGCAAGCCACGCCCTCGGTATCGTCCGTCTGCGGCCGTCGCGGCTAGCCCAGTCCGCACTTGGCGGGCGATCCGAGTTCCGGTGTTCCGAGCTCCAACCTCGGCGTCGTTAGGCGATGGCCTTACGCGTGGTGATACATGGAACGGGTCAAAGAGAGCCGCTCCCATCCCGAACGTGATACTCGCACCCAGCAGGGAGGATTATCAAGCCCCGCCGCTTCGGATCGCCTTGCCCCTACGCCATCACGAGATCTGGGGCTATTCTGGTTAAATACAGCGGCGTCAGGCGCCCACTTCGTTGTCTCGCCACTGACACTACGGTATCCCGGCCTGCGATCAATAGTCCGCATCCGGTACAGTTCAGGCCGAACTGAGTATGACACCCAGCCAGCGACGTGCGGTCGGGCGTCTCGCCCCCCTTTCATCCGTTGCTTTCTATGGAGGGGCGGCCGCTCAGCCGCCAGTCGGAGATCAACAAGCTTGAGAGGCCTTTGTTACTTCATCTCCACCTTCCAGGCTTTCCCAGCGCATTTATCTCCACCAAATGGATCACTGCGGACGTGGAGTTGAAGCGATAGAAGGGAGACTGGGGTTTGCGAGCACGGGCCATCCCAGCCGCCTGACCACACCATACTAAAGGGTGTTGCATTTCGCCTGACAAAGTCAGTTACAGACATCAGCCCTCCTGACGCGGTGATCGCAGCCCATCCATGAGGATGTCGATCAGGCGCCGCGCGCTGGCTTCCCAGCCAGGATCGGCATTGCGGTAGGTCAGGCCGATTAGGCCGCGCAGGAGGTCGGCCGGCTCGGCATTGGCGCGGATGTCGCCGCTCGCGCGGGCGCGCTCGACCAGGGTGGTCATCGCGCCCAGGATCGTCGCGACGGACGCCGCATAGAGCTCGGAAACACCGCCGTCGATAGTGCCGAGCGACGAGGCGATGAGTTTCTTGGTGGCGACATAGTCGACGAACAGCCGCATCCAAGCCTGCAGCGCCTCGCCGGGCGGCAAATACGCCGCGAAGTGGTTCGCTCCGTCAGTCAGCTGCTGGACCTCGCGGCGGTAGACCGCCTCGACGATAGCGTCCCGGGTCGGAAAGTGCCGGTACAGCGTGCCGATGCCGAGGCCAGCGCGGCGGGCGATCTCTTCCAGGCTCACAGCCGGCCCGGTCTCGGCGAAGCCGGCCTTGGCGGCCTCGATCAGACGCTCGCGGTTGCGAAGCCCGTCCACGCGGGGTTTGCGGCTCACCGCCGCCGGCGCGGGTCCTGCATCTTCGGCGCTCAGGATATTGACCCCCTGATAAGCGGAGGTTACCTCCGTATATCAATCGGAGCCAGCCTCCGTTTATAAACGCGGTCCGCCGTGCTGACAACGCGCGGCGCGTTTTAGACACAAACCAAGTCTGACCGACAGCACCCAACCCAACAACGGAGAGACATCATGACCGGACCCTTCGGAGCGACCTCAACCACCGACGAGGTGCTGAGCGGCATCGACCTAAGCGGCAAGCGCATTCTGGTGACCGGCGTCTCGGCCGGCCTTGGCGTGGAAACCGCCCGCGCGCTGGCCGCTCATGGCGCGCAGGTCACGGGGGCGGCGCGGGACCTGGGCAAGGCGCGGGGCGCAACCGAGGTCGTGCGCGCGGACGCTAAGAGCGGCGGCGGGCTGGAACTGATCGAACTGGACCTCGCCTCGCTGAATAGCGTGCGCGCCTGCGCGGATGCTCTGGTGGCAGACGGCCGGACCTTCGACCTGATCATCGCCAATGCCGGCGTCATGGCCTGCCCCAAAGGCCAGACCGCTGAGGGGTTCGAAACCCAGTTCGGCACCAACCACCTGGGCCACTTCGTGTTGGTCAACCGGATCGCCTCGCTGCTGAAGCCGGGTGGGCGGCTGGTGAACCTCTCCTCGTCGGGCCATCGATTCGCCGACGTCGACCTCAAGGACGCGAACTTAGAACATACGCCCTATGAGGAATTCCTCGCCTATGGTCGCTCCAAGACCGCCAATGTCCTGTTCGCCGTCGAGTTCGACCGCCGGCACAAGGATCGCGGCGTGCGCGCCACCGCCGTCCACCCCGGCGGCATCCAGACCGAACTGGGCCGCCACATGACCGACGAGGTCCTAAACCGGCTGATCGCCGCCATCAGCGCCCAGCAGACGGCGGGCGCGCCGGCATTCAGCTATAAGACCATCCCGCAAGGCGCCGCCACCTCGGTCTGGGCCGGCGTCGTCGCCCAGGCCGGCGCCGTGGGCGCGCAGTTCTGCGAGGACTGCCATGTGGCCGAGATCGTCGATGACGCCGGTTTCCACGGCGTGCGCGCTTACGCGCTCGATGCGGATAACGCCAAAGCCCTCTGGGCCAAGAACGAAGAGATGGTCGGCGAGCGGTTCTGATGGTCTTGTTAGGCCAAAATTAAGTCTGCGCGAGTCGGACCCAGATAGGCCGTCCGGATGACCAAGCTAACCTGCCCAGCCGACCCGTTTCGTTGGTTCGACGCCTCGCCCGAGGTGATCGGGCTCATCGTCATGGTGTATGTCGGCATTTCCAGTCCAAAATTTATGACTGGCTTAAAGAGCGGCGCGTAAGCACGGGCGTTGGCCAAATCTGCCGACCCTATTTTGACGCCGCACCTAAGGTCATTGGCTTGGTCGTCATGATATGCGCACGGTACTCACTGTCCCTGCGCAACGTCGAGAATCTCCTGTTCGAGGGTGGGATCGATATCTGCCCTAAGACGGTCCGGCTGCGATGAAACCGGTTCGGCCCGATGTTCGCTGCTGAGATCCGCCAAAAGCGGTTTCACAGGCACTGTCAATGCGAACGCAAAACGCCATCGTTTTCACGTTTGTTGGTTGGTTAGCCCCATAGATAGGAACCTCGGCGGCCGTGTCTTTCCTCGTGTTTTCTTGACCTGTTGATAACTGCTGCCCGAAAACCGGGGTAGCAGCGGGGCGAAGCCTGACCCGAACCGTTTGGGCTGACAATACCTCGCGCAGTCATGGCCTAGAGGCCAGTTGGGTTTGGGCTCACTGCGCCCAACCGGAGATGAGTTACCGTTGGACCGACAGCACCACGGCACGGCTTGATCAAAGGGCCTCGACCGGACGCTAGAAAAGGGGATTTTCGAGTTAACCTGATAGCACCGTGACACCACTGTTTGAGTTACTTATGATCTGTGGCAGGTCGATAATGGCTCTCGTCTGCACTGCGGGCGGCAAAGCTTAGCGTAGGAAAGCCAATGGCAAGACTAGAGGGAATCATCGATCCACGTTTTGAGCGCGTGCGCGACGTGCTGGAGGGGAATTTAGCCGATGGCCAGGAGCTCGGTGCCGCCGTCTCGATCGTAATCGACGGGCGCACGGTCTGCGACCTCTGGGGCGGTCACCGCGACCTGTCGAAGACGAAGCCATGGCAGAGAGACACCCTCGTCAACGTCTATTCCGCCACTAAGGGAATCGCCACCATGGCGACGCTCAAACTCGTCGATCAGGGAAAGCTCGACCTCGACCGCAGGGTCGTCGATTACTGGCCGGAATTCGCCGCCCACGGTAAGGGCGACGTGCCGGTGCACTGGCTGTTCTGCCACAAGGCCGGCGTGCCTGGGGTGCGTCGTGCGCTTACACTCGACGACCTGTACGATTTCGACCATTACGCCGGCCTCATAGCAGCCGAGGAGCCATTCTGGACACCCGGAACGCGCCATGGATACCATGCGCTTTCCATCGGCCATCTGCTGGGGACACTGATCAAGCGCATCGATGGTCGGTCGATCGGGCGCTTCGTGAAGGATGAACTCAGCGATCCCTTTGGCCTCGACTTCCATATCGGCTCGGGGCCAGAACTCGATCAGCGTATAGCGGACCTGCAAATGCCACCACCACCACCAGCGGGCGAACTCGACGTACTTGGAGACATCCTCAAGCATCCCGGCTCAGCCGGCTATCAGGCCTTCTTCAATCCGCCAGCGATCCACCCCGACGTGGTCAACTCGCGCGCCTGGCGCGGCGCGGAACTCGCTGGTGGAAATGGGCACGGCAACGCGCGCGGCCTTGCGCGCGTCTATGGGGCGCTTGCAACCGGTGGCCGCCTCGACGGCAAGACGGTGCTCAGTCCCGAAACCATCGCCAAGGCGAACACCGAGCAGTCGCGAGGGCCTGATGCTGTTCTAGCCGACCAATCAACGCGCTTTGGGCTGGGATTCATGATGACCCAGCTCGACGTGGAGCATGCAGCCTTTGGCCCCAGCCCCAGAGCGTTCGGTCACCCGGGTGCCGGCGGTTCACTTGGCTATGCCGACCCCGATACGGGTATTGGCTTCGGTTATGTAATGAACCAGATGCGGGGCGGACTCGTCACCGGGCCGCGCGCTCGCGAATTGATCGACGCGCTCTATTCCTGCCTCTAAATCGCGGGGCGCTGAAAGGAAGATGCCAAGAGGTCTTCGCCCGCGACCGAACAGAGGTCCGGGCAAATCATCATCGAGGACACCGCCTCTGGGGGTGTTGTCGGCCCAATAATTCATGATGGAGTAACGCGACGGCGGGTAAGCGGCGGCCATGGCCAACTCGACCAATCCGTTTTGTGCCGAACTCGGGCTTGTTGGGTTTGAAAGTGCCCTAGAGCCTGATGATGTTTCGTGGAAACATCTGAATCAAGCTCTATACTTTTGATTCATAGCAGTATTCAGCTTTTTGATGATTCCATCAAAAACCATCCCGCTCTAGGTGTTTAGTCCCGGCATTTGATGGTGCATTGTTCAGCCAGCAATGGAAGGATGCATACGGGACAGATTTTACATGGGAGCGCCCGCACGACAGGTGTTGTCAGCGCAAAATTGGTTGACTGCTAACCGGGGCAGCTTGGTGCGGTCGGATGACCAAGTTGCCCAATCCGTTTCGATGTTTCGACTCCTCGCCGGAGGTGATTAGGCTGGTTGTGATGATGTGTGTCCGGTACGCGCTATCAATGCGAAACGTTGAGGATCTGCTGTTCGAGCGCGGCATCGCCATCTGCCGTGAGACGGCGCGGAAATGGTGGAACCGGTTCGGCCCGATGTTCGCCACAGAGATTCGCCGGAAGCGGGTCGGCCATATGCGCCAATTCACCCACTGGCGGTGGCACCTGGACGAGGTTTACGTCAAAATCAACGGCGAGATGCACTACCTGTGGCGGGCCATGGACCATGAGGGCGAGGTCCTGGAATCCTCTGTCACGAAGACCAGAGACAAGGCTGCAGCGCCGAAGTTCATCAAGAACGCAATGAAGCGCCATGGCGAGGCCAGGGTGATCGTCACCGACGGTCTTCGGTCCTACAGGGCAGCCATGGAGGAGATCGGAAACGCCGGTCGTCAGGAGGCCGGCCGTTAGGCCAACAACCGGGAAGAGAACTCACATCCGCCATTCCGGCACCGGGAGCGGGCGATGCCTAGGTTCCAAAGGATGAAAACACTCCAGAAATTCGCCTCGGTCGTCGCCCAGATCCACAATCACCTCATCGCGGAGTATAATCTCTTCAGGCGGAAAATCTACAAGCTAGAAACTCTCCTGTACCCTGTTGCGGTGGCGAACACTTTCGGTCTTGGGGCCGGTTGGGTCTGGCCACACTGCGGCAGACCGACGACGATTTGCCGTCAGATGGACAGCACCCAAAAGAGTGTTGGAGAATCTCGTTTGACAGTGCTGTCTCGACTAGTCGTCCCCGTGGCCGTGGCCCTTGTCGCCACCTTCGCTGTGTCCGTTGCCGCGATCGTGTTCCCGGTCCTTTTCGGCGTGCTTGAATTCCTTCTCGTCGCGCTTTGCTTCGTGCCGAAAGGCCTTTTCGTCGCTTCGATCTCCGTCCCAGACCGGCTGATCCGCGACCCGGTCGTGCTTGAACCATCCCAGATGGCGGCCATTGTCGTGGAAGGATTGGACGTCGTACGTCGCGATGTCGCGGGAGTGGAAACGACGCCAGTCCCGCCATGAACTCTGGCGATCAGGAGCTGAGATCCAACGCTGCTGCTCGGCGTAAAAATCTGGTGCCTGCTGAGCCCAGTAGGACTCGGATACTGCGGCGCGGTAGCTGTCATTGGCGCCATAGCGGCGCAGCTCCCGGGCGCGGACGTAGTAGGCACCAGCATTAGCGGCCACCCGTTCTAGCCGGCTGATGTCCATAAGCGCACCGGCACCATTGTAGACCGCCGACAGGGTGCCGTCGGGGCCGTAGCCGTAACCGTATTGCGGATCGCGCACGAAATAAGGCCGGGACGTGCCAGGGGCGAAATAAGAGTCGCGATAGCCGTTGTCGACGCGCTCAGCGTACATCGAGTAGCCGTCGGGCGTGTTCCAAGCCAAGGGAGCCTCATTCTGGTAGCGGAAAGCATAGCTCGGCGCGTGCCGGTAGACCGCTCTGTCGAACGAATGTGCGCGTTCGGCCGGCGCATAGGAGTCGGATGCGGGCGAGCTTTCCGGGCCATATGCGACTTGGGCCGGCGCGGGGGCCGGCGTCGCTAAGTTCGCCAAGTTGCCCTGAACGGTGGGTTCCCCGGTGTCAGCGACCGCCGCAGTATTCCGTGCGTTCGGCTTTTGGTCAAGTTTGCAAGCGTCGAGTGCGAACACGCTGACGGACACCAACAGAATTGCCAGATAACGAGCGTTCACGGCCTGTGTGATCCTGGATGCGCGTCCGCGAGGTTCGAACAATACCGCCTCACATCCTGCGCGATTCCCGGCCTAAACGCGCGGGCCAGCCTAAGGTTGCCCCAGGGCGCGCGCCGTGCCCATCGTTCCGTGGGTGATGCCCGCACACGGGCCGGGGGGCGAAGCCTTCCCAGAACAGTTGAGTTTGGGCAAACTGCGCCAGCCCAGGAACAAGTTGCCGTTAGACTGACATCACTGTGGAGTGAGCTCGGGCGACGAGTGGAACAAACATACGGGTTTTGCGGATGGGCCATTAGCGCCCCACGCACGCCAATCGCTCGGCAGCCCGTTTAGTCCGACATGATCAGGGCGTCCCTTACGGGTTCAAAATTAGGATAAGCTATTGCTGCGAAATAGTTATCTCAGTTTCATACTCCCGTTGCATCATCAGAGTATGAGAAATCCAGGTTAGCTCCCTGCACCACGGAAAACAGCGCAACCTAGGGGCTGGACCCAAACAAGAGGCCTAGACTCACAAAGGTCTGTGAGCCAATCAGGCCCCTAGTGGCCCCTCACCGAAGTGCTGTGACCCGACGTCTCGCTCAAGAGCGCCGCACAATTGGCGGCCTTGGCCAGACCCGGATTGACGAAGGGCAGGATGGCCGCGAGGGGTGCCACGACCGCTGCCAGCGCCCCACTGATCACCAGTTGTCCAGCCACTTTTCCGACGTTCACGCCTACCTTAGGCGAAGCAAGCGACCCCTTGATATTGATTGGCGCATTAATCCTAATCAGGCGGAACTGCTTCGGCTTACCGTTCAACTGTATGTTCAAGGTTTCGTCTCGCAAATCGATCTGCCCCTTGCCAAGCACCAGGACCACGCCGGTATCGAGCACAATACGCTGTGCGGTGAGTACGCCGTCCTGCGCGCGAAAGTCGGCCACCGCACAGCGAATAGGTGTTTCGCCCTGGTTCTTGCTGAGCAGCAGGAGTAACGCCTTGGTTGCATCGATGCCCATAAGCTCAGCAAAGGCTTGGCGGATTTCACCGGAGGGAACAACGATACTCACCGCGCCATTGGCGTGCGCAGCGGCGGCGCGGACGGAATCTCCTGTCGCGTTGAGTTTAACTCGGCCAAAGAGGTTGCCCTCCAACGGCGGGTTGACCTGGCCGCGACCGATGAGGTTTTCCAGGCGGGCGTTGGAGAGTTTTAGATCGACAGTTTCGCGAGGGGCAATACCGCGAACATCCAGACGAATTGCGGCCTGCAGATCCCCCTGGGGCAAGGTCAATGCCAGGGGATCCACCGTAAGGAGACCGTGATCGAGGGCGAGCGTCAGCGACAGGGCCCGAACGGGGAGACGCCCGGCATCAACGCTTTGGGCACGATAAACCACCCTCGCGTCCATGGTACGGATTTGGCTCACACCTAGAGGGGTGTCAGGCAAAATGCGGTTTTCGGCGCGCAGCTTGGCCGACATGATTTTCTGCGCCGGCGACAAGGTATGGCCGGCTGTATTTTTGGGAACACCACCGATCACCGCCGCCAAATCCACGAGCCTCAGGTGCCGGGAGGCTAGGTCAGCTGTCAGGAACGGTCGGCCTTGGGCAACGTCCACTGTCACTCGGCCGGCCAGATCGCTATCGCCTAAGCGCCCAGCAAGGTGGCGCAAAGCATACTGGGCGCCGACGCGAGCAAAACCCGCGGAAAGGTCGTAGGGCGGCGAGGGCGGAAGGGCTACGCCGCTTAAGTGATTGAGGTCTGCGAGATCTGATCCTCTAAGCGTTAGGCGTCCTGATAGGACACCCAGATCGAAGGGGTGGGCGATAATGCCGACTGCCGCTATGTGCGTGGCCCCCACTTCGATTCGCGCATCAAAAGGATAGGGCTGGCTGGCGTCGATGTTGACCATCGGCCCGCCGCTGACGCGCACCGCGAACGGGGCCTTGTTTAATGCGCCTCTGCCTTGCAACAGGAAGGTCCCGTGGCCAAAGGCGGTAACGGTTTCGCTGGTTGAGACCGTGCCTGTGAAACTCAATTTCCTAAGCGCGTCGTCAAAGCGCAGGCCTCCACCCGAGATAATGAGATGGTTGATCGGCGGAAGCTTCGGGGTCGTGGTTGCCTTTTGACCGAACTCCCAATTGGCCCGCCCCGACATCTCACGCACCAAGCGCACCTGAGGTTGATCAGCTTCGACGAGCGGCAGCACCAGCTTGCCACCCAGTAGAGGCAGGAGTTTCACCCTCACGACTAAGCGCGGCGCCCGCACAAGCGGCTCCGGACCCGCCCAAGGAGCGTTCGCCACCACAAGACCGCCCTCGATCGTTGAGAGATTTGGTCCGTTCGCCCCCAACCGCGTCTCGTCGGAGGAGACCTTGCCGACGAAATTCATCCGGTGCTTTGCATCCTCAAAGGTTACGGAACCGTCGGAAACCACCAAATGGTCGATCGTCGGCGGGCTTGATCTGGGAAAATCCCAGTTGGAGCGCCCCGCCGCGTCGCTGATCAGCCGTATCTGCGGTCGCTCGGCTCGAACCAAGGGAAGCACCACCTTGCCGGCTAGCAGGGGGAGCAATTTCACCTGCACCGTCAACCGAGATAGCTGAACCATCGGCCGGCCTCCTGCCCAACTGGGATTGCCGACCGTCAGGCCATCGACGCTGGCCCAAGGCGACCAGGACCACGGATGGACCTTCAGGTCACCGGTGATCGCGACCGGCCGATTCAATCGGGCCGCTATCAAACTGGCCACCGGTGCGCGAAGCCAGTTCCATTGGAAGAGCAGTGCGAGGACGATCAGCGCTAAAAAGACAGTGCCACCGATAAATATCGCGACTGATATTGGCCGCCGCGCCGGAGCCTTGTGAACTTGCTGCAACAGACTCCACTTTCCGCATCGGGCCAAGGCGGTCGCATATCAAAATTGAGCCAATAAGTCTGCGAGGAAAGTGCGTACTCAGAATCGCAGACGGGCAGAATTCTGCTCGCCCTACGCCGAAACCCCAAGTTTGTCTGCGATTCCCCAGCGATTGAGGCACCTAGGGGACGACAGATCAAAGGGAATGGCTTTGTCAGACCAGATGCACCACTTGTTAGGATGGTGTGGTTGGGCGGCCAGGAAGGCCCGTGCTCGAGAGCTCTAGACGGTGCGATCAGCCCAAACGGTCTTGTCAGTACAAACTTAGGCTGCCGGTAACTGGGCTTCGGCTAAGACGGTTGAGAGGTGGCTTGGCCAAAAACCGGGCTTAGAATTCACACCCGCCCTTCCGGCGACGAACTCGGGGGATTCTCAAGTTCCAGAGGATGAAAACATTCCAGAGATTCGCCTCAGTCCACTCCCAGGTCCGCAACGATTTCAGTCAGGAGCGCCATCTCGTCAGGCGGAAAGTCTACAAGGAGAGACGCTCGGCCGCGTTGGCTGAGTGGCGCGCAGTCAT
>JAYTXQ010000162.1:0-5507 GCA_043742825.1 Caulobacteraceae bacterium
TGTCGTGGTGTTCGGCGGCGGCCTTGGCGAGGATGGATATACTGGACAGTGCCTGAGCATAGCGATTCCAGTCAGCTTCGGGGGCTCGGGGTCGCCCCGGCAGCTGTAGCGCATTGCCGGCCTCGATCAGAGCAGCAGCCGAGCTTTCCATATCTTCCCAGCCCTTGTCGGTGGTGGGCGACAGATCGCGCAGTCCGGCGGCTGTGTCTTCTGTGCCCGAACCTTTCCAGTAGCCAAATGAAGCGGGGTCGATGACATGCGCCATCAACTCGTTCATCGGCAGTTGCGTATTGAACTTCACCGACGACGGTTTCTGCAGGGTGCAGGCTGCCACCAGAAACAGCCAAGCGACTGCGCCGCTGAGTATCAAATTTCGTTTTATCACCCGGAATCCTGACTAGGCAAATGCGATCCAGCGGCCTGCGGCAGCAGCCGTTACCCACACAAGTATGGAGACGTAGCCAATCCCGCTCGCCAGCGGGCTGACCTTTGGCTTACGCCGATGTTGAAGGGCCAGAACAAGCCCTGCGCCCAGAATCCAGAGCACAAATGCGGCGCTGAACGCCAGATTGATGGGATCCAGGTGCGGCAGATCATCGGGTGAAAACATATAGTTCGTGACGATAAACTGCCCGGCAAGTCCCGCAAAAAGCGTGAAAAAAGCCACCCAGCGAGGCCACCTGCGCAGGGCAATGAGCATAATCAGGGCCGCCGCAGACAATATATGCACCAAACCAGCATTAATCTGGACAGAACTGGCGAACACCCACAATCCCACCAGCCATATTGCCAGCCCCAGAGCCAGAAAAACGCGCGGGCCATTGCCAACGACGCCATCATCACGCGCCACCGGACGGCTGGCACCATAGGTCAGGATCACGCCTGCGGCGAGACAGAGCAGTTTGACCACGAATGCGGTGCTGGCGTAGAGCCGCTCGGCATTGGCTGACCCGATAAGTATGCCGGTGACGATGATACCGACGACGCCGGCATCCTGCCACCGACGCAGATTGCGCCAGATTTCAGACGGTGGCTCTTCATTCAGGCCAAGACCTAGCAGGCGGAGGTTCATCAAAATCGCCGTGCCGCCCAGCAGGATCAATGAGAGAATATGCAAGACCTCCCAGGTGGCGAACTGGGGTTTGATCATGTTACCCGGCCACTCATCACCTAAGGCCACAACCCAGGGTTTGAGGTTTGGCAGAAAGGTTTCCAGTGCGATCTTTACGCTCACGGCGTTGCGGCCCTGACAGGCAGGTTAAGGTCAACTGCACCTTTTTCCGAGGCCCGACACTCCTGTAAGGTGTTGGCCCAATGCGGGATGGGCTTGCCGCATTCGTACCAGTCATAGGCTATGAAGCGCCCCAGAGTGATGACGCAAATCCATGAGGCCAGTGACACAGCTGCCATCAGCCGAGCGGGCACCGGCGGGGCGGATCGCAAATCCCAGGTTCCGCCACTGCGCTGCTCATAGATGTGGAACGCAGCGATATTCAGGGTGGCAAATACCAGGAAAATCAGCTTTGCTCGAAACCAGATATTATGATAATAAAACAGTGGTTTGGCGAAAAATAATGCCAGCCCGCTGATCACCACTAAGCTAAGCCCGGCAATCGTCAGCGGAAGGATCCTACGGCTGATCACTGAGATTGGCGTGCTGCGAAATGTGACGCCCAACAGGCGCAGATCGACAAAGAAAATCGTCCCTGCAAACAACATCAGGCAAAGAAGATGCGTACCCTCAAGCAGGCTCCAGGCGTTGAGTGAGCCAAGCAGCGCCTCGCTCCACGATTGAGCCTCAGGCCCAGGGCCCTTTCCGAGCGTGTTTTGGAGCCACGCAAGCCACAGACGGATCACGTCAGTTATTTGTCAGTGGGATCAGCACCATCTTTGGGCGCACCTGTGCCTGACGAGCCCATGAACAGTTTGCGGCCATCGGGAAAAGCGACATCTCGACCGTTAGCTTTACACACGGGGATGCAAGCCTTGTCTTTGGACTGATAGCCACGAACGACGATCTCAGTTCCAGGCTTGAGGGTGTTGCGGTCGATACCCGCGCGCAGCAGGGTATTTGGCGTTCCGCCCTCAACCATCCATTCCTGAACCTTACCTCCTGGGCTGCTGACATTGATATGGATCCAGGCATGAGGATTAATCCACTCAACTTTGGTGACTTTGCCGCGCAGCAACAACGGCGACTTGCCGTCAAACTCGGCAGAAAAGGCGTGGTGGGCTGATACTGTACCAACGCCCATCGCCAGAGAGGCGATCAGGCTAACCCCCAACAGATAACAACTATGCTTCACTTTCCGCCTCCGGCCTGGGGTGTAAGTTTGGCCCGCTCTTCGGCCCGCGCGCCCGCCAGAATGCCCGGCATGGCGTAATTGCCCTCATGGCAAGCGTATTCATAAATCGGACCTTTCGTCGCAAGCATCGGAATTTCGCCGCGCCACGTCTGGGTATAGGCCTGCGGTTCCTCAACACTAAAGCTATAGAGAATTTCACCTGTCGAGATGCGGCTGAAACGCTCAGTCACTTTTGACTTCGGGGCCAGGTAAAGGCGGTGGCGAATGTCGGCGGTGAATTGCTGCCCTGGGTTAAGGTTGGTGGTCTCGACCACCAGAGCATCACCTTCCCAATGCCCGATAGAATCGCCCATCCATGGATTAAAGCCTTGAGGTAAGTGCTTATTATTCAGACGAATTATTCTTGTATCGTGATTCATTTCCACCAGGATCGTCACATAACCCGGTGCCTGTACGATCTGGTAGTTGTTATTATAAAGCACATTCAGCATGGGCGGACCGCCGGTCGAGCCATAACCGACGATGCAGCGCTCGCCCAGGGATCGAACCTCCGGTCCGTCAAAGCGGTGGTCTTCTGCCCCAAACACGGCCCGCAGATCGCGCAGGGCCTTGGCTGAATAGGGCACCTTGCCGGAGGGGGGATCGACGATCCAGGCGGTACGATATTCGCCGTTTACTTTACCGAAATGCGACCCCAGATCGATCCAGAACGAATTGTAACCCCCAGGATCATCCGCAGACTTCGGCGCACCCGCTGCTGTTGAGGCGGGCTGATCATTGGCCGCCAGCCAGGACTTGGCCATTTTTTCCGCAACGATTGCCTCCGCAGGCGTCATCGCCACCCTGTTTGGCAAGCCCGGTTGCCGCTCTAGCGTGGTGATTGACGCATTGGTCCAGATACCCTGCAGATCAGGGTCTCCGAACGCGGTTTTGGGAACCTTATAGGTTGCGGTCTTGGCGGCCGGGGCATCCGCAGCCCAGACCACGCTGCTGCTGATCAAAGCAAACGCTGTGGCCGTAGCGCAGGCCAATAATGTGGTTTTCATTTTCATGGCAATGGCTCCCTGCGCAACTTGCCGTACATTAATTCTTCAACGAACTCAACGCACTTGAACTGTTGCAGCCTGGCGTCCTCACCCTGACGCTGGTAGAGATTGAGGCTAATTTTCCATGGTCGGGTATAGGTGGCGGGATCGGTGATTTGCGCCTCGTATCGCATGACGCCAGGACCGGTAAGGTGCCAGCGTTCGACCACCTTCATGTCAGCCGAATGAAAGTTTCCGGCCCTGTCGAACCAAGTGGAATCATTCTGCCCGGTAACGGTAACCTGGAGGGTATCCCCATCCCACTTCGCCACCGACTGCCCCATCCAGGAGTCTATGGGGGCGGGCCCCGGATCGGTAAATTGCAGGTTACGGACCGCGCCTGCGTATTCATAGGCAACAAGCATTGCCTTTTCAGATTGGAAAATCTGCAGGGGCAGCGCCATGTAGTTGGCGCGCGGCACACCCGGGAGGTAACACTTTATCTCCGGATCCTTATGAATCCAGTCGGCGCGATTGGCATCGCGTTGTGATTTCGCCTCCGCAGTATACGGAATTTCGCCCCCCTCAACGACGCCCATACCCGCTGGCGGCGATCCCACTGCCCCAAGAGCCAGCACTTCCTTGGCCGGCAAAGGTCCATAAGGGCCCGGGCGCATCTGCAGGGCAGACCGCGCCATGTGGGGTTCAATATCCCAGCCTGCACTGTTCATGGCCTGCCAGACACCGTTGAAATCAGGATGAACCTTGTCGGCCGCGCGAGGCGCACGATAGACTGGCGCAGTTTTGCCGGCCACAGCCACAGAGCCAGCGAAAATCGCCACCAACACTAAGGGTATAGCCACCCTATTCAACGCCATGCCCCGTCTCCGATGGTTTGAGAGTATTTTCGCCATATCTTGTGCGAACAATCGCCAACTGTCCAGCATTCAGGCCAAAGCGTGATTTTGGTGGAGGTGCGGCTCCCGGCACTGAATACCGCACCTCATCAGATTCTGCGGTTGACGCGTAGGCCTCAACTTAGTGATGGACCCAGGCCAAGAGGGTAGCAACGCCTCCGAGCGTCGCGATCGTTCGGAAACCAATCATCCCGATGATCCACCTGAGCGTATCGTTCTTGGCGACCTCGATCCTTATCCCGATTTTCGCGTCCAGGTTTTCAAGGTCTTGCGTCGTCGCGATCTGTTCGGCAATTGCTGCGCCGCTCGAGATCGCTTCGGCCTTCCCGACATTGCCCTTGTTGCCCGCTCGCCACTTTCACGTTAGCCCCCAAAGCCCATGTGCAATCGATACGGATATCAGGCTCCGGTCACCCGGTTGGTTGATGAGTTCAGCGAAGTTGGGCTGCCGTTGCGGTTCTTTGGCGGCGCTCTGCCCAATCTAGAGCCACGTGAACATATCCGCCCAACCAATGACGCCCCGATCCTGCGGGCAATGGATGCCGCAGACCCGGCGGCAGGCTTGGAACTGGTGCAATTGCGCTGGTGGCTGATCCCGTTTTTCCACAAACGTAGTATCAAAGACTGGAAGCCGATGTGCACCAATGCCAGGGCCGAAACTGTCGCCACTACGCCGACGTTTCGCGAACCGTTCAAGCAGCGCCGTTGCCTGGTCCCCGCGTCTCACTATTTCGAATGGACCGGCCCGGTCGGCGCGAAGTTGATGTGGAAGTTTGCCAAAACCGGCGAGGATCTGTTCTGTTTCGCCGGCCTGTGGGATCGTGCGGAGACCAGCGATGGGGTGGTCGAGAGTTTCACTATCCTGACCTGCGCACCTGGCCCCGACTGCGCGCCCTATCACACCCGCCAGCCGGTGGTTCTGGAGCGCCAGCATTGGCCAACCTGGCTGGACCTGGGCGCAGACCCCTCATCACTGTTACAACCCAACGCCGGTGGGACCCTAAGCGTGGAAAAAGCCATAGCTTAGGCTATGCGCCCTGGGCTCAGGCGACTATGAGAGGTGCTGTTTCTGGGAGATCGCCTTGACCGCCACGCGTCGACAGTTGGGAGCCGGCTTTCTGGGGCTGCTGAGTATCGGATTTGCCGGCATCGCCCGCACACAAGCCGATCCCAAAGACTATCGAAATCGCTTCAACGTCTTCATTAGCCCCTCTGGACAGCCGTTCCGTGCACGGATGAGTGCGCCCTACCCCGTCGGT
>JAYTXQ010000163.1:0-10645 GCA_043742825.1 Caulobacteraceae bacterium
TGAGCGCCAGCATGGCCAAACATGCCTTCGATACTGGTAAATGGCCCAACGGCAGCCTGACCCTCGGTCCAACCCATGACCCGGCCATAGCTGAGGCGGGGTGAATAGGTGGCATCGGGATAGAGCACGCCGCCTTTGGTGACGAAACGCACCTGAGCGATGCGCAGGCTGGCCCGGTCGGTTGGACCGATGATCTGGTTTTCCCATACATCGCGAGCCGCGCGCGATAGCGGATCGGTCGAACGCACGTAGACAATCATCGGATCGGTACTGGCGGCAAGGCCGGCCGGGCCGCCGTCCCAGAGCGCCTGGCGATAGGCGGGATCTGCAAGCCCGGTCCCAGCGATCAGGCGTTTGGCCAGGGCCAGCGGGGTTTTGCCGCCCAGCATCGCCGCAGTGACCAGGGTGCCGGGTCCTAATCCTTTCTGTGTCTCTTCCAGCCAGGTTCGCAGATACAGGGCCTCAAGCTCAGGATAGGTCACCTGATCATCCAGCAGAGCTTTGCGGGTCAGGGAGAGGCGCGCATCGGCGAATTCCGGCAGTCGCTGCGGCGAGGGTTTCACCCGTTCGGTGACCCCGCGCACGATCTGGCGCGCATAGGAAAAGAGCCGCGATCCACCCCCGGCCCCACTCTCGATTTGACGCCAGACGATAAACTGGTCGGCATAGTCTTTTTGCAGGGCGGTGATCTCTGCCCACGGATCACCAATTTGCGCGGCCAGCTTTGCATCCACCGTGACGCGGGCGCGCAATGCGGTTTCCTCACCTCGCCGCGCCTCCATAAAGGGCGCACTGTCCAGAGCTTCGCTGCGTCCACGGATCAATTTTAGATCATTGTCCTGAACGAACATCGCCTCGGCGACGATTCTCTGTTGTTGCGCCCCTTGGGCTGCGAAGGCGGCCAAGCGGGCGCGGAGGGCCACGTGCTGGGCGATGCTGATCGGGATGGCGATGTCGCGCTGGGTTTCCAGTTGGGCGACAGTCAGAGCACGGTCTGTCGCTCCGGGACTGCCCGAAACAAACACTGGCTGTCCAGCTTTTGGCGCGGCGGTACTCCAGGTCAGCCAGTCTGGCAGGATCGCCGGCATGCCATCCTCATAGAGGCGCAGGAAGGCTCCATCCAAAGCGTAGCGCGGAAA
Source organism: Caulobacteraceae bacterium (assembly GCA_043742825.1). Classification (GTDB taxonomy): domain Bacteria; phylum Pseudomonadota; class Alphaproteobacteria; order Caulobacterales; family Caulobacteraceae; genus Acaudatibacter. Next base: position 1,140 of record JAYTXQ010000163.1, read on the forward strand.
GCTGAAATTGTCCGGATCACCGCCAAAAAATCCGATCGCATATTCCGGCGCAAAGGCCAGTCGGACATCACGATAGACGCGATACTTATAGATCTTGAACTGGCCGCCGCCAAAGAACCCAATCACCTGGCAGCGGTAACGGGGATCGCCGCCGCAGAGACTGCGCTCAAAACTGTTAAAGACGCTCTGGCGGGCGACAACAAAGGCATCCCCGATCTTCCCCGCCGAGGCATCGAAAACCGGGTTGGTGATATCGGTGATCTGATTAAGAATTTCGGCTTGTACGCCAGGACAGTTACGCTCTTCGCCTTTGCCGCGAGTTAGAAAACCGTCCTGGACATAGTCGTTCTGTTGCGTGGACAGGCTCTGGGCGCATCCAAGGACACAATGCTGGTTGGTCAGAACAAGGCCCTGATGCGAAACCGCAGCGCCCGAACACCCTGACGTCAAACGCACAGTTGCCGCCTGCAGATGGTCCAGCCACGGCCTGTCCAGGCGAATGCCCAGCGCCTGTTCGGCCCGCGCCTGTGGGAAATCGTCAAACGTCCACATTCCCTCGTCGGCGTGGACCGGTGTCCAGAACAGAATGCAAGCGGCGGCGACCAGAGCCAGACTCGGAAGATGTCTCATGCGCAATGGACTAGATCACTTGGCGCACGGAACCGCAATCAGAATGCCGTCTCGTCCATCTCGCCTGAACTGGATCAGCCCGCCCGAGAGATCGATCAGCGTACGGTCGAGGCGGCGGGCGGACAATGGACCGTTGACTTGCCAATCGCGTGACCAGCCAGAGCACCAGCACCCCCACCAACGCCAACGCCCAGGACGGTCTTCAACGTGTTGCCATGCTCGACTAGGCCACCGACGAGACCGCCGGCGACGGCACCAATTTCGGTATCGGTTCTGGCTCTCGCCGCCTGCCGGTCCTCGCAGTCTTGCCGTGCTGCCTCAAGTTGTGCGGCTGTGGGACCAGCAGGAACCGCAGCCGTTGCCGGTACCGGGGCGGTCGTATGATGGTGATGCCTTTTGGCCGACGCGACCAAGGGCAGGCCGACGGCAATGATCGCGACACAGGCCGTGCACGAAAGGGATTTAAAATTCACTTTTCAACTCCATAGATCCGAATGCCAGACCACGATGATTTTAGATGGAACAAACAAAATCTGAATCGTGATCTAAAAACAAAAGTGTAGAGCTTGATTCAACGCTTACATCTGTTCCGTTCAAACGCATCAAGCTTTGCCAGCATGCACCGGTTGGTAACTCACGCCAAATCACAAACCTTGACGGAGAGGAGGGTTGCCACGCCTCCTTAAAGCCCGATAACGCAAACCCAACGAGATGGGGACGCGACTTAAATGAGCCTGGTACCAGCTGTTCCCTCTCGCCGGGACATTCAGATGGTGATCGCCGCCTCGTCGCTGGGCACGATCTTTGAATGGTATGATTTCTATATCTACGGCACCTTGGCCGTACTGTTTGGCAAGCTGTTCTTTCCAGCGTCGAGTGAGACCGCTGGCCTGTTGCTGGCCCTGGCAACCTTTGGCGTCGGCTTTGCTGTGCGCCCAGTGGGTGCGGTGATTTTTGGCGTTCTTGGCGACCGGTTTGGCCGCAAATACACCTTCCTGGTCACGATAACCCTGATGGGCCTGGCCACGGCCGCCATTGGCCTGGTGCCTAGCTTTGCGAAAATTGGCGTCTGGGCACCGATACTCCTTGTCGCTCTACGCGCAATACAGGGCCTGGCGGTGGGTGGGGAATATGGCGGGGCCTCGATCTATGTTGCCGAACATGCGCCTGCGAACCGGCGTGGCTTTTTTACCAGTTTCGTTCAGACTGGGGCGTCGGGCGGATTGTTACTCAGCCTGCTGGTGATCGCCGTCACCAGTGGCCTCGTCGGCGATAGCGCCTGGAAAGCCTGGGGCTGGCGTATTCCCTTCATCCTGTCGTTGTTTTTGCTCGGCATCTCTTTGTGGATCCGGCTGCGACTGGCTGAGAGCCCAGTCTTTCAGGCCATGCGGGACGCTGGCGAGGTTTCCCGTCATCCGCTGCGCGAAAGCCTGAACAGCTGGCGCAAAATCAGACTTATCCTGGCAGCGATGTTCGGCATATCCGCCGGCCAGGCGGTCGTTGGCTACACCGCCATGTTTCAAACCCTGTATTTTCTCCAGAATGCCCAGCACCTTGAGCCCAATCTAGCGCGGCTTATCATGATCCTGGGCACCGGGCTGACGCTCGGGGCGTTCGTCCTTTTCGGTGCGCTCTCGGACCGGGTGGGTCGCAAGCCGATGATGCTGGCAGGCTGTGCGCTTGCGGCGCTTGCCATACTGCCGCTGTTCCACTTTATGGCCGGTCAGGCTAATCCGGCTCTGGCAGCGGCGATGCGGGCCAACCCCGTGGTAATCGCCGGTACCGATTGCAGTTTCAACCCCTTCGCCCAGCACGGTCAGGCCACAGACTGCGGCAAGGTGCTTGACGTCCTTTCTAAATCGGGGGTCGCCTATACCAAGATCGAGGGGGTGGCCGGCACGGAACCAATTGTGACCATCGGTAAACGCAAGATCGACGCGCGCAACCCTGCAGTCTTGCAGGTGGCTCTGACCCAGGCCGGCTATCGGCTGGGCGTCGTCACCCCACCTTTGCGAAATATCGCCCTGATCGTTGTGGCGTTAGCCATGCTCTATGTGATCAGTGCCATGACCTATGGTCCGGTGGCCGCCTGGCTGGTGGAATTGTTTCCGGCAAAGGTGCGTTACACCTCAATGTCGATTCCCTATCATGTCGGAACTGGCTATGCCGGAGGCTTCCTGCCCTTTATCGCCCAAATGATCATCGCCAAAACTGGCGATCCCTTCGCGGGCTTCTGGTATCCGATCGGGGCCTCGGTGTTGGCGCTCCTGGTCATCGCCCTGTTCCTACCCGAAACAGCCGGCAAACCTCTGGATTAGATGCGGTTCCTGCCGCGTCGATCCAGTGCTGCATAGGCACCGGCAAGATTCTCGCAGGCGAAACGCAATATGGCCCCTTGAGCGTCGGGCAGGCGCTCACCGGCATGCGTGGCGATGACGATGCGCCAATCCGCCGGCTGACCAAGAGCCACATCGGCTTCACAGAGGGCGCGGATGACCCCGCCCGTCAGAGGGCCGGCCAAAGCCAGGACCGCATCGATCCGCTCTCCCGCCCGCTGGCGCGCCACGGTAAAGCCTTCAGGTTGGCGTGATCGGTCCACTCGCGGGGTGAATTCGCTGCCGCCGCTGATTGTGCGATGCAGGACGGCGATATCTTCCTGTAACCGCCGCACGGCCTCATAGCCCGCGCGGGCCAGGCTGCCTCTTCTGAGCAAAAGGTCGAACACATCCTGACGGCGGGCGCGTACCGCCCGACCATTCAAATCTACTTGGATGGAGACATTTCGCTGCGCCTCCAAATCCAGTTTGTGGCGATCGATCCCCCATTGACCAGGGTCGAGGCGGGCCTGGCGCTCTGCCGCACGTTGACGGGCGATCTGCTGAGGATCAGCGGGCATCTGGGTTTTGCGTTTGCGGGCCATCGGCTATCCCACCAAGTCGCCAAGCCACGCAACCAGGGCGTCGAAGTCGGGCCCGTTAGGGCCACGCATCACCTGCTTATGGGCCGTGCAATAGACATCGAGACCGCAAGGCGTGCAGCAGGATTTTGTCTCCCAACCCTCGCCGGAAACAGGAAAGGCACACTCTCCAACACGGCGACTGAGCCAGGGGCGGGACAGGCTCGGAGTGAAATGGGAGATGGCTTCGGACATGGTCATAAGATTGCATAACGCAATATATATTGCAATATGTTATTTTGCATTTTGCGCGATGGCCAAACGGACAAAACTTTGCATAATGCACTATGGTCAGAACTCCAGAGCGCAACTTCCTTCGGGCATGGCGTGAACATCGCGGCATGACCCAGACCCGCCTCGCCGAGGCCATCGGCACCAGCGGTGCAGTGATCAGCCTGCTTGAGTCAGGAGACCGTGGCCTGTCTGACAAATGGCTACGCAAGATCGCCCCGGTCCTGGGCACTAGGCCCGGCCACCTGCTTGAGATCGACCCGGCAGATCTGTCTGATGATATCCTGGAAATCTGGGCGGAAATCCCAGAGGATCGGCGCGATCAAGCCCGCGATGTGCTCAAAGCCTTCCGTCTGAAATCCGTCGGTGGGTAGTTCAGTCTGCCAGTTAATCTGAGAGGCTGAGGGTTGGCCTTGCGCCTCCTCCGTCACGGCGAGAGAAAAAAGCGCCGCGCCGTCCAGCCTATATGCCGGACCTCCCGCTTTGCGGGTGAGGAGAAGAAGGCGAGTGGGTTTTCAGGCATTTCTCCTCCATCGGTCGTCTCCTCTCCAAAATTGCGTCATCCCGGCCGCAGCGCGCCTTCGCGCGGAGAGCTGGGAACCAGGCGATTTGAGACCGTTTTCAGAGACATGGATGCGAATTCTTGAGATGTGGCTCTGGATCCCGGATGAGCCGCTGCGCTACGCTTCGCGTCTATCCGGGAAGACGCAATTTGTTGAGGACTTTCTCGTTTCCCTATATCAACTTGGATAATCGCACGCTCCTACGAGATGTTTGTACCCCCAGACGCTTGGCGGGGGAGGTAGAGAACGGCTCTGACTTGCCGACTGACGGAGGGGGCGCAAAACCGAAGTCGGAGCATTTCATTTTCTTGGAAGCGAGCGACTCACTTGATTGCCGCACCTGAGTGAATCCTGAGTATCGCAAATCGCGATTTTTGAGGATTGCATATTGATATAATTGTTGGATTAGAATATTGCATATTGTGGCTTCCACTTTGAGGTGAACACAGATGCAAAACCGGCCAGAAAAACTCTCACATTTCGATGCCTGCGTGGCCGATTTCTCTGCCCACGCGCGATCTGAATATCAGGCGGGCTGCCATGTCGCCGTGAACGATACCGCCTGTCTCGCCGCCCTGGCCGACCAGATCAGCCACAGCCTGCACACCTGGAACCCTCTACTCAGCAGCCTTGAAGTCTCTCGATCTCGTCCTTTGCACGCCGATCGAGATATGACCCTCATCCTGGAGGGATTGTTCGATGACCTGCTAGAACCCTATGCCTGGAGACTCCTGGCCGCCGCAGTCGATCTCTGTGATGATCCCGATGCGTGAACGTGCGAGTCCATTCCGCCATCTGGGCGGTACCATCCTCGCCGATCACGGGCCTTTGACGCTGGATGAGGCACAAAATTTGATCCGCTTTTACCGCGCCGAACTTGCGTTATTTGACGGCGGCGGTGCGCAGCTTTGCCGGCAACGTGCGGAGAGCCTGGAGCAAGCCAGGGCGCAAGCCATCTTGTGGCGACGTGCGGCCGGCTGGCGGGAACCGGCGACCGTCGATGTCGTCTACCCCTGTCGGAGGGATGCACCGTGACTGACCCGCGATAAATCTTAGGTAGCCCTGGCGCCTTTGTTACATTGCGACCCCGCCACGACGGCGAAATCGTCCTGTTCGACTACGATCCGGCCTGGATTTCTCAATACGTAGGCCAGGCGGCTAGTGTGAGGGCTGCGCTTGGAATGCACGTGGTTAACATGCATCACGTGGGCTCAACTTCCGTGCCTGGGTTGGCCGCCAAACCGAGCATCGACATTTTGCTGGTCGTTGCCGATAGCGCCAATGAAGCCAATTACGCGTCCGCCCTGGAGCAGGCCGGCTGTCGTCTTATCGTGCGCGAACCTGATTGGCACGAGCACCGCATGTTTCGCGCTTCGACCCCAGCGGTAAATCTGCACGTCTTCTCCGATCGGTGTCCGGAGATCGACCGCGCGCTGGCATTTCGCAATCATCTAAGACGCGACACCGATGACCGGGCTCTGTACCAGTCAACAAAACGCGCAATTGCCGCCCGTCAATGGGCTTTCGTCCAGGACTATGCCGACGCCAAAAGCGAAATCGTGGAAGTCATTCTCGCCCGCGCTATGCCCCCGTCAGCGACAGAACCTGGCCGGATGTAAAGGCGGTTTTGACGGCAAGGCCAGATTTCGCCGCCTCGTATTCCGCCGCCAGCCGGTCCACCATTTGCGCAACTGTAGGGATATATTTCACCGCGCCGATACCCTGGCCGCAACCCCAGATATCACGCCAGGCCTTAGCGTCCTGGTTGCCGCCCGAGCCAAAGTTCATCTTCGAGGGATCAGACTGCGGCAGGTTGTCGGGGTCCAGCCCGGCGCGCTCAATGCTGGGGCGCAGGTAGTTCCCGTGCACGCCAGTGAAAAGGTTGCTGTAGACGATATCCTCACCACTGGAGTCGACGATCATGTCCTTATAACCCTGGACCGCATTGGCCTCCTGGGTGGCGACGAAGGCTGAGCCGATATAGGCCAGATCCGCGCCCATGGCCTGGGCCCCCAGTACGGCCGCGCCACTGGCGATGGAGCCCGAAAGGGCGATAGGGCCGTCGAACCACTCTCGCAACTCCTGGACAATGGCAAAGGGCGAGAGTACCCCTGCATGGCCGCCAGCGCCTGCAGCCACGGGGATCAGCCCGTCGGCTCCTTTTTCCACCGCCTTGTGGGCAAAGAAATTGTTGATCACGTCATGCAAGACAATGCCGCCCCAGGCATGCACCGCATCATTTAAGTCCACCCGAGCACCAAGCGAGGTGATCACAATCGGTGCCTTGTGCTTTGCACATAACTCCAGGTCCTCTTCCAGGCGGTTGTTGGTCTTGTGCACGATCTGATTGACCGCATACGGCGCTGAGGGTGTGTCGGGATGGGCTTTGTCCCAGGCAGCCAGTTCTTCGGTGATTCGCGCCAGCCATTCATCGAGCTGCGAGATCGGACGTGCGTTCAGAGTGGGAAAAGATCCCACGATCCCGGCCTTACACTGAGCAATGACCAGTTCCGGCCCCGAAACAATAAACAGCGGCGAGCCGATGACCGGCAGTCGCAGCCGATCACGCAGAACGGGGGGTAGAGCCATTTTCATTCCTCTAAGCGATTATTGCGATTGGCCTTTGTGTCCACGGCCTGAGATCACACCGCATAATATCGCTGTTGTCCCCGTGCAACAGTGACGTAGCGTCGGGCTCAACAATGCCCCAGCCTCGGCGAAAGTCACGAAACTGTTACAGCGCCGTCTTATTGGCCCTCTGCACGCGGGGGTCGAACTGCCGATCAGCGTCAAGATGGGAACTAATTAAAAATGAACACGCGTACCGCCCTTATCGCGGGTGCGGCCCTGGGCGCGCTCGCAATTTCTGCGACCGACGTTGAAGCCAAGGCTACGCACCGTCACCATAAGCCTGCCGGGCCGAGTGAAGCCGCCCTTCTAAAGCAAGAAGTCGAGGCCTTGAAATCCGAGGTCCAGACCCTCGAAAGCCGTCTTGATGCCCAAGGCCAGTCCCAACAACAGACCCAGGCCCAAGCCCAAGCGGCTGCGAGCCAAGCGCAAAGCGCACAGACCCTCGCCCAGGCCACCGCAAGCCAAGTCACGGCAGACGATAGTAAAATCGCCACGATCCCCGCCCAGGTGAAAACAGCGGCTAAGGCGCATGCACCCAAACCCGGCTGGTGGAACGACACCAAGGTCGGGGCCACGGTCTTTGCTGATGCCTCCTATATTCGCAATCAGAACAGTGCCGGCAAGACCCCGCAATCGGGTACAAACTATGACATCAAGCGGCTATACCTGATCGTTGAACACAAATTTAACGACACCTATACGTTCAATTTCACCTCAGATTTCATCTACGATTCCGGTTCGAAGGCGACACAGCTCTTCATCAAGAAGGCCTATCTGCAGGCTCACTACTCCGATGCTTTCAACCTGCGTCTAGGTGCCTCCGATCTGCCATGGGTACCTTTCGTCGAGGGCCTCTACGGCTATCGTTACGTTCAGCAGGTCCTGCTTGATCGGACGAAAAACGGCACATCAACTGACTGGGGCGTCCACGTTTTCGGCACGTTCTTCAACAAGGTTGTCGGCTATCAATTCTCGGTCGTTGACGGCGAAGGCTTCAAACAACCCGCCATCGGCACAGCAAACCGCACGAGTGCCCTGGATGTTGAAGGCAGAATCAACGCCACCTACGACCATGTGACCGTCGCGGTCGGCGGCTACAGCGGAAAACTTGGCAACAGCGTCGAAGGCACCCCCACATTCAACACAGCTCAGCGTTTCGACGCACTTGTCGCCTACACTGACAGCAAAATTCGTTTGGGTGGTGAGTATTTTCATTCGAAATACTGGAAGGACGTCCTGCAATCCACGCCGGCAAAGACCAACAGCTCGGACGGCGTTTCGGTATTCGGTTCCTACGCTTTGACCTCTAAAATCTCAGTCTTCGGCCGTTACGACTGGGTCAAGCCGCTAACCAATACGGCACCTACTGAGCGGGACAACTATTTCAACGTCGGCGTCGCCTACAAGCCGATCGGCCCGCTCGATTTCGCCCTGGTTTACAAGCGTGAAAACGTTGACAACGGCTCGTTCTCGACTTCTGACGGCGTCATCGGCATCCCCTCGGGTTCCACGACGGGCCGGGGCACCTATGATGAAATCGGCCTGTTCACTCAGGTGAAATTCTAGGCTGCAATAAATTTTGGCGAACCTTCCCTCCCCTTTTTTGGGGAGGGAAGGCACATATCTCCTTCATCGACCGCCGCTCACCAAAAAAATTGCGTCATCCCGGCCGCAGCGCGTCTTCGCGCGGAGAGCTGGGAACCAGGGGATTGGCGACTGTTTTCAAAGACCCGGTTGCAATTTTTTGTGGCGTAGCGCCTGGTTCCCGGATAAGCCGCTGCGCTGCGTTTCGCGTCTTTCCGGGATGACGCGATTTATTAGGGAATTTCTTCGTTTCACGACTCCCACCCGCTGAGAGCGTCTAGACTCCACCGAAGGATTGTCTATCTCCGCACCGTAGAGACTCCAATGAAGTCATCACCGTGCAAACATTAGCAAGATCGTCAACGTCGATAGAGGCCGCATCGGAGGACGCCCGATTGGTGGCAGCTGTTCAATGTGGCGACCACGGTGCCTTTGCGGCCTTGGTGCGCTCTCACCATGGTCGGTGTTTCGCCCTTGCATGGCGGATCATGCACGACCGGGGTGAGGCGGAGGACGCCGTGCAGGAGGCATTTTTGAAGATCTGGAAAGGCGCTGAGCGATTTGATTCCGGGCGGGGGGTTTTTTCCGGCTGGCTGACCCGCATCGTCACCAATTGCGCCCTCGATCGTCGGCGCATGGTCAAAAACGTCACTGACCTTGATGACGCGGCCCTGATCGAGGACGAACAACCCCGCGCGGACCGTCTCACCGAAGCTGCCGACGTCAGGCGGCTGATGGGCGAGATGCCCGCCAGACAACGCGCAGCGCTCTCGCTTTTCTATTTCGAGGGCTACAATATGAACGAGGTCGCCACAGCGATGGACAGCAATATGAAATCGGTGGAATCACTCCTGTCACGGGGCCGCCAGGCTCTGCGGATCCTGGTTGAACGATCCCACATTGTGACAGAG
>JAYTXQ010000164.1:0-6197 GCA_043742825.1 Caulobacteraceae bacterium
TCTTTGGCTATCACCAATCTGTAGCGACCGGCGTTGGCCTGATCGCCCTCGCAGGGGTCTCGGCCGAGTTCGGCGTCGTCATGCTGATCTACCTCAAGGGAGCTCTTGAGCAGCGGGGCCCCGCACCGTCAGGCGAGCAGGTGGAGAGCGCCGTGCGAGAAGGTGCGCTGCTTCGGGTCCGCCCCAAGGCCATGACTGTAGCCGTGATCCTGGCTGGGCTGGCCCCGATGCTCGTCGGCCATGGTTCGGGCTCGGAGGTTATGGGCCGCATCGCCGCGCCCATGATCGGCGGCATGCTGACCGCCCCGCTGATGTCGATGCTTGTCGTACCCGCAGCCTATCTGTTGATGCGCCGCCGGCGCTCCCACCTGACCCCAACGGCTTAAACCCTGCGGAGATCACCGGAAGTTTGAGAAGAGCCAACGTCTAAGTGACTTGGCCTAGACCCCTTCGACCACCACCTCCGTCGTCACCGAATTGGCGATGAAGCAAAGCTCGTGGGCAGCGTGATGCAGGCGATCCAGATCTTCGCGCGAAGGCAGTTTCTCGCCGGTCCAGGTGATCTGCGGACGTAAGGTCACGCGCGTGACGGCCACCTTACCTGTGGAGTTTTTCTCCAGCAGGCCTTCGGCCTTGTCGTTGTAGGCAGTGGCCACGAACCCTGCGCGGGAGGCTAGATCCAAAAACGTCAGCATGTGGCAGGCGCTCAAGGCTCCGGTAAACGCCGCTTCGGGATCGACCGCATCGTCGCTGGCCCAGGGCTTGGGCACCACGCTGGGAGACGCGGAACCGACGACCTCAATGTTTCCGGCGAACTTTAACCTGTGCAGCCGGCTATAGCGGCGGCGGGGAAAATCGCCATCGCCAAGGGACCATTCGATCGTCGCATGGTGCAGGCTCATAACGTCCTCGCTATCAGCACCTTCATGATCTCATTGGTACCGCCATAGATGCGCTGAACGCGGCTGTCGCGGTACATACGCGAGATCGGGTATTCATCCATAAAGCCATAGCCACCGAAGAGTTGCAGGCACTCATCAATGATTTTGTTTTCCAGATCGGTGACCCAGTATTTGGCCATTGAGGCCTTGGCGGCGTCGAGTTGGCCCTCAAGATGCTCGCCGATGCACCAGTTGACAAAGACGCGAGCCACCGTAGCCTCGGTTTTGCATTCGGCCAGCTTGAACTGGGTGTTCTGAAAATCGATCAGGGGTTTGCCGAACGCCTTACGCTGTTTGACATAGGCGATGGTCTCGCTGAGCGCCCGCTCGATGGTCGCGATGCCCTGAACCGCGATATTCAAACGTTCTTGTGGCAGTTGGTTCATCAACTGAAAGAAACCCTGACCCGCGTCGTCGCCCAGCAGGTTTTCCACTGGCACCCGCATATCGGTGAAGAAGAGTTCCGAGGTGTCCTGGGCCTCAAGGCCCAATTTATGCAGGTTTCGTCCCCGTGCGAAGCCGGCGGTGATGTCGGTCTCCACAAACACCAGCGAAACCCCCCGCGCGCCCTGTGCGGTATCGGTTTTGACCACGACGCAGATCAGATTGGCGGTCTGGCCATTGGTGATGAAGGTCTTTTGGCCGTTGATCACATAGTCATCGCCGTCCCTTAGGGCGACAGTCTTGATGCCTTGCAGATCCGAGCCCGCCCCCGGCTCGGTCATGGCGATGCCGCCGACCAATTCGCCTGTGCATAGGCGCGGCAGCCAACGACGTCTTTGCGCCTCAGTCCCATAGTGTAGGATATAGGGTGCGAGAATGGCGTTGTGCAGCGAGGCACCAAAGCCATCGACGCCTTTGCGATACATTTCTTCGACGAAAATCACCTCGTGGCGATAGTCGCCGCCGGCACCGCCGTATTCCTCCGGCATGGAAAGACCCAGCAGGCCCGCAGACCCCGCCTTTGTCCAAAGGTCTCGATCAACCACGCCATTGGCCCGCCAGCGGGCATTGTCTTCTGGCGTTGCATATTCATCAAAGAAGCGGCCCACAGCGTCACGGAAGATGTTCAGATCTTCCTGGTCCAAAAATGGGGGCAGAGCGACATTGAGGGGTGACATAGTCAAAAGGCCTCGGCAGGAAAGGACATCAGGGTGGCAGACCCCATCTTTAATTTAGCCAGGTGGCCGGCAGTATCTGGCAATATGCGCTCGATGAAATACCGGCCGACGGCCAACTTGTTGGCATAGAACGGATCACTGTCGCCGCCGCTGATCTTCACCTCGGCGGCCTTGGCCATCAGGGCCCACATATAGGCAAGACCTGTCAGGCCGAACAGATGCAGATAATCGTTTGAGGCGGCCCCGGCGTTGTCTGGGTTGGTGAGGCCATTTTGCATCAGCCACATCGTGCCATCTTGCAGTTCAGACTTGGCCCGCGCTAGGGCAGCGACGAAAACCGTCAGAGCGTCATCATGGCAATTGGCATCAATGAATGCATCGATCTCGCCGAAAAAGCTCATCACGGCTCGCCCGCTGTTGGCGGCAAGTTTGCGACCGACCAAATCGAGCGCCTGCACCCCATTGGTACCCTCATAAATCATGGCGATGCGGCTATCGCGCAGATACTGGCTGACCGGGAACTGCTCTGTAAATCCGCTACCGCCATGTACCTGCATAGCATCCGAACAGATGTTGAAACCCCGATCAGTCAGGTAGGCTTTCAGCACCGGGGTCAAGAGCCCCATATAATCTTCAGATTTTTGGCGTACCCCTCCGTCAGGATGGCCGTGGGCGAGGTCGGCGTGCAGGGCTGTCCAGAAAAGGAAGGCGCGACCGCCTTCGAGGATGGCTCGGCTGTTCAACAGCATGCGGCGCACGTCGGGGTGGACCAGGATCGGGTCGGCTGGACCGTCGGTATTCTTTGGCCCAGTCAGGGATCGGCCCTGCAGGCGGTCCTTGGCAAAGGCAGCTGCGGCCTGATAAGCGGCTTCGGCTTGAGCTAGGCCTTGCATACCTACACCCAGACGCGCCTCGTTCATCATCACGAACATGACGGCTAAGCCTCGGTTTTCCTCACCGATCAGCCACCCGGTGGCCTCATCGTGTATCATGACGCAGGTGGCGTTGCCATGAATGCCCATTTTCTCTTCCAGGCCGGCGCAGGAAACACCGTTGCGTTTGCCGGGTGCACCCTCGGCGTCTGGCAGGAATTTGGGCACTATGAAAAGGCTGATGCCGCGCGTGCCGCCAGGTGCGCCTTCGATCCGCGCCAGGACCAGGTGAATGATGTTTTCTGCCAGATCGTGCTCGCCACCGCTGATCCAGATCTTCTGTCCGGTTATGCGATAGGTGCCGTCGCCGACGGGAACTGCCTTGGTTTGCAAAAGGCCCAGATCGGTGCCGCACTGCGGCTCGGTCAGGTTCATGGTGCCGCACCACTGGCCGGATCCCATCTTCGGCAAATAGAGCGCCTTTTGCTCATCAGAGCCGCCGTGCCGAATTGCCGAGTAGGCCCCGTGGGTCAGGCCCGGATACATCGAAAACGCCATGTTGGCCGATGAGCTCATCTCGTTGAAGGCCATATTGACCACTTCAGGCAGGCCCTGTCCGCCAAATTCCTGCGCCACGCCCAGCGCGGTCCAGCCACCTTTAACTAAGGCATCATAGCCGGCTTTGAAACCTGTCGGCGTGGTTACCGAACCGTCGCCATTCCAGCTACACCCCTGTTTGTCACCGACCGCGTTGATCGGGGCCAGAACCTCGGAAGTGAACTTTGCGGCCTCATCAAGAATCTGGCTGACGACATCGAGCGAAGCGTCAGCAAAGGCTGGCAAATGGCCATACTGATCAATCGCCAGAACATCGGTGAGCAGGAACATGTGTTCGCGCACGGGCGGGGTGTACGTCATGGGCGGCTTTCAGATCTGGAAGCGACGGCGCTCTGGTATCGCTGAGGTCCGCGTCGGCTGTTAGCCATAGTGCAGATATTACGAGCGCCAAAAAAGGGCCGACCTGGACGTCGGCGGCACAAGACTACCTGGCGCTGGCCAGTTCGTGGTGAGGATGGCCATCGACCCCGGTGCGTAGGACCTTGTCATATTCCTCGGCGCTGGGCAGTAGGTCGGGGCGTTCTTTGGCCAGTCGCTCTTCCAGTGCTGCACAGGCCGTGTAAAGTTCTTCGATTGCCTGGTTGATATCTTCGCGCTTTTGTTCAAAGGCGACGATGCGTTCGCGGAACTTGCGCAGGGCCTTGGCGTTCTGCATCGCCCCGCCGTCGTCCTTGTCATACAATTGTAGAATTTCGCGAATTTCCGCCAGCATTAGGCCGACACGTTTGCCGTTCAAAATCAACTGCAGACGGGCGCGGTCCTTATAGGAATAGACGCGATTGAGGCCCTGGCGCGCGGGGGAAAGTAGGCCCTTGTCCTCGTAAAACCGTAACGCGCGCGGTGTGCATTTAAACTCCAGGCACAGCTGGCGGATGGTGAAGGTCCGTTCAGGACGGCGAAGTTCAGTCGGCATTGTTCCCTCTCTCAGCCGGCGTTTGCCAGATTTCGATATTAGAAAGCTAGGCCGGCTTTCCGTGAACGTCAACGTCAACTTACGGAATAACGAACAATTGTTTGAAACTGGAAATTTCGCATGACGCGATCCTAAATCCGTCCCATAACTGCGCCACATGCCGAAAACTGTAGGGGTGTAAGTATGATTTTGCGTTTCTTGTTGCGGGCCTTGGCTGCGGCCTTCGGATTCTGGGTCGCCTCGAAATTAATTTCAGGCGTCCATGTCGCCGGTCCCGAGAGCCTGCTGGTCGCTGGCTTGGTACTGGGCTTGGTCAATGCGCTGCTGCGGCCGGTCCTAATTTTTCTGACTCTGCCACTAACTATCCTTACCCTCGGTCTGTTTCTCTTCGTGGTCAACGGTCTGACCGTGTGGCTGGTCACCAGGATGGTCCACGGGGTGCTGATTGATAGTCTGTGGCATGCAGTTCTGACGGCGGCGGTGGTCGGCATAACCAGTTGGCTGGCCGCAGGCCTCATCGACGGCGTCGCGCCGCGCCATGAAATCGCAGGAAACTAGCCTCGGCGCGCACCAAGACTTGACTCGGAGCCAGGGTCTACGGTTGGGGGCCAGGATGCAGCGCAAGAAATCTCCAATCCCCATGGGCTCAGCCCGCAAAAAAAGGCGCAGCCTTGGCTCTCTGCTGCGTGAAGTTTGGCTGATGCGCAAGCTTCGGGCCAGCCGCTATGATGCGGGGTTTGATTATGACTGGCACGCCATTCGCTACAATCGTCTGGCGGTGGTCAATCTCTTGATGTCGGGCCGACCCGGCGGTGATTATCTGGAAATCGGTTGTGCGGGCAATCAGTTGTTTGACGCGGTGATCGCTCGCCACAAAATTGGCATCGACCCGGTACGAGGCGGTACCCATCGGATGACCAGCGATGCCTGGTTTGCCGCCAACCCTCAGGTGCGCTTCGATGTCATATTCATTGACGGCCTACACACCTATGATCAGGTTCGGCGCGACCTCGACCATGCCCTCGGTGCAATCCGTCAGGGCGGCTGGATCGCCTTGCACGATATGTTGCCGCGCGACTGGGTGGACGAGCATGTGCCACAGATTTCGACGTCGGGCTGGACGGGAGATGGGTGGAAGTGTGCCTTCGAGCTAGCGGCCACAGAGGGGCTCGACTTTCGCCTGATCGCCATCGACCACGGCGTCCTGGTGATCAAGGTGGCTCAGCCGGGGGTGAAGCTCGCCGACTTGAGGGGTGATCTGGCCCCGCGCCGTTTCGACTACCTGCATCTGAATTCGGACAAGCTCCCCATCTCTGATTGGGACGAGGCGCGGGACTGGATTGAGACCTGACGTCAGCTGCCGCTATCGCCCGGCGAAGAGAGCGTTCAGCTCACTCCCTGGTGTCGCGCCCTTGAAGCCGTCGAAGTCACCCGCTTCGACTATGTGCCGGGCCGCGGCATAGAATCCGGCCCAGGCGGCGCGGGCCAGAGAGCCTCCGGTGCTGATCCGCCGAACGCCAAGAGCTGCCGCCGTGGCCACGGGCAAGCCCGGTGAGATGATGTTAACCGGCTTGGGCGAAACAGCCCTGACCACATGGGCGATCTGCTCGGCGTCGCGCAGGCCCGGCGCGAACAGGCAATCGGCCCCCGCTCCAGCAAAGGCCTGCAAACGCCGCGTTGTATCCTGCAGATCCGGCCGCCCAGTTATGAACCCCTCGGAGCGGGCGGTTAG
>JAYTXQ010000165.1:0-12054 GCA_043742825.1 Caulobacteraceae bacterium
TGTGCCTGGGCCAGCATCTGGCTAAGATGGAAATGCGCATATTGTTTGAGGAATTGATGCCGCGCCTGCAATCTGTGGAACTGGCCGGAGAGCCCGCCCGCACCGCCGCTACCTTCGTCAGTGGCCCCAAGCGCCTGCCAATCCGCTATACGATGGTGTGAGGTATCGGCCACGTCGCTTGACGCCGGCCCCACGCCTGGGTCACGAGAGAGCCGATGGCCGGGCGACTGAATCTGAACGTGGTGGTAGCCGGTGCCGGGGTTGTTGGCTCGGTAGTGGCCCTGGAGTTAGCGCGGGCAGGAGCGCGAGTTGCCCTGGTCGATCCCGGACCTGAGGGTGCGAATGCCTCTGCTGTCGCTGCGGGTATGTTGGCCCCGGCATTTGAGAGTCTGCTCGAGGGGCCACTAACGGACTATCGCCTGCTTCGCCAGGCACGCGATCTCTGGCCGGCGTTGGCGCAATCCCTTGGCGTCACGCTCCAAAAACCAGGCGCGCTGGGTCTTGGTAAGGCCCGGCAATTGGACCAGTGGGAAGCAAGCCTTGAGGACTTGGGTGTCTTAACCCTCAGATACTCTGCCGACCAGATCAGCGCGCTCTGGCCCTGGCTGCACGCTGCAGATGGCGGTCTGTGGTGCGGTGAGGATTGGCGACTGGAGTCTGGTCCGGCGTTGGCGCTTATACACACGGCGGGTCAGGCTGCGGGTGTTCACACCCATTGCGGCAAGGTCGTTGATTTCGTGCGCGGCACCGCACACCTGGAGTGTGGAACGGCGCTGGCCGCTGACGCTCTGGTGATCGCCACGGGCGCGTCGACCTCGCTGCTTGAACTGGCAGCCAACTTAAGCGTTATGACACCGATCAAGGGGCACATTCTGCGCCTGCCAGCCTGGAAAAAACCAGGGCCTGTGCTTCGCTGGCGGGGCGGTTATGTCTGTCCATCGCAGGACGGCGCAATCATCGGCGCAACCATGGAGGTCGGAGGCCAGAACCTGAGCATCGACGACGAAATCGTCGGTCGCCTGCAAGCGGCGGCGGTTGTGGCAATACCAGCGTTCGCTAAGCATGAGGTGACTGCGGCCACAGGCGTGCGAGCAAGCACGCCAGACGGCCTGCCTCTGGTGGGTCCTGCATCCACGCCCGGCGTATGGTTAGCGGTCGGCGCGCGGCGCAATGGCTGGCTTCTTGCACCCTTGATCGCGCAGACCCTGCTTTCCAGGATGCTGGGTGGTCTGTGCAGCGGTGTGCCAGATGCGGCGGACCATCTTTTCGATGCCGCTCGGTTCAGCCCTCCAGCATAAAGCGCAAGGGGATACGCACCGTGGCCCCGTCAACCGCCTGGCCGTCTTCCGTGCGTGGCTTCATGCGGAAATAGCGGGTCAGGCCCAGGGCGGCGCGGCCAAAACCGCGGTTCTTGGGGGTCTCCGAGATGATAGTGCAGGCTTGGACCGACCCGGCGGTGGTGACGGCACAGTTCAGGACAATCGCGCCGCTCAGGCTCATCCGAATCGCATCTTCGGGATAGGCCCTGGCCACCTGATCGGCGTTGGGGCGGGTCAGCCATTGTGGGCTGGTTATCACCACCTGGTGGGGTGGTATGGGGGTTGCGGTTGGCCCGCCCAAGGCACCCGTGGGTAGGGTCATCTCGACAGGTTTAACTGTCTCAATGCGCTGCACTTTTAACGCCGCAACCTCTGTCGTTACCGGTCCTTCGGGTGCGCGGACGGAATTGGTGGGTTTCGGCCGCAGTTTGACCGGCTCTAACGGTGTGGGCGGGGTCAGTGTGAGCGTCTGGCCCTGAATAGTCGGGTCAGTTATCTCCCGCGGCAGTGGGAAGGCCTGGAATGACCAGGCGATCAAATAGGCACCTATCACCGCATGTATGGCCACCGAGGCGGCGACGGCGAGCGTCTTAGTGCGGGCCTGAGGCGCGACCGCAAGCCATGGCGAAAATGCATATAGAGGTTGGCGAATGACCATGATTAACCTCCCAAGGGTCCTATTGTAGTTGACCTAAGGTCATCTTAAAATGGGCAGGCGTCAAGACCAATTATTGCCGCAGCGTCAACTTAACGCCGATCAGGAGACAAAATCTGGTCGCAGGCGGGTTTCGCTTGCTCTGCGGCGCGATTGACCGGAAAGTTGTAGCTATGACTGACCAGCCCGCCCCCGTAGCCACACGCCCCGCCGCGACGATTTTGCTGGTCCGGGATGATCCAGTGTTTGAGGTCTTGATGGTCAAGCGCCACCATCAGATAGATTTTGCTTCAGGGGCCCTGGTTTTTCCCGGCGGCAAGACTCACCAGGGCGATCACGACCCGGCCTGGGAGGATCTGGTCATTGGCTGGGGCGACAGCGCCCCGGACGACCGACCCTTGCGCATCGCTGCCATCCGCGAGGCCTACGAAGAAACCGGCATCCTGCTCGCGCGCCATGCTGATGGAGCACATTTTTGCGCCGATCCGAGAGCCGAGGCTGCCCGCGACGATATCGCCGCCGACAAACGCTCGTTTCTGGAGCTGATCGTGGAACTTGATGTTCGCCTTGATCTGGCCGCCCTGACTATTTTTGCCCGCTGGATCACGCCGGTCAACATGCCCAAGCGGTTCGATACTTGGTTCTATGTCGCCGCCGCGCCGCCCGACCAACTGGCAATCTGCGACGGCCACGAGACGGTAGATGCCGAATGGATCCCGCCTTTGGAGGCGTTGCGCATGGGCGAAGCGGGCGAACGTATCGTCATCTTCCCCACGCGTATGAACCTGAAGTTGCTGGCCGAAGCGACAGGCGCGGAGGACGTGGTCGCCCGCGCCCGCCTGCGGCCCCTGGTCACGGTGGAACCAGTCGTCAGCCGCAGTGCCGACGGCCCCATCCTGACCATTCCCAGCGACGCGGGGTATGGAGCGGTGAGCATTTTGGCGTCCAAGGCAGGGTGATTTCGCGATTGCCAGGGGCAACCCTGGGTCTCGCCGTCATTCATACCTTAGCGCCGCCACCGGTTTGGCGCGGGCGACGGACAGGGCGTGGAATCCAACTGTAAGCCAGGCGATCAGGGTGGCCGTAAGACCGGCGGTGAGGAAAAGCCACAAGGGTTGATCCACGTGATAGGCGAAGCCTGCCAGCCACCAGCGCATGGTTAGAAAAGCTATCGGCCAGGCTACGAGATTGGCGATCAGTACGGGCATGGTGAACTCCCACAAGAGCAGGCGCAGGATGTCGCTAGCGCTGGCACCCAAGGCTTTGCGCACGCCAATCTCCTTGGTTCGTCGTTCCGTGGTGTGGGCCGACATAGCGAACAGGCCCAGGCTTGCGATGGAAAGGGCGATGCTGGCCGCAACCGCGACAGTCGCACCCTGGATGATAGTGTCCATGTAGAGGCGCATGGTGAACTGGCCAACAAAGTAGCGCTGCATGGCGATGCCACCCCCGACCTGGCGCCAGAGCTGGTCGATAGACCGCAGGGTCTCGGGGATGTCGTGACCGGTGAGGCGCACGTTGAGGGCGACGGAGTAGTAGGAGATTTTCGGGCCCACGAGGTAAAGCGTCGCGCCGATGGGTTCGCGCATCGAGCCGAAAGTGAAATCCGGGACCACGCCTATGATCTCGGAAGGGCGTCTAGGATCACCGCCGTAGGCGGTTTCTGGATCGACGTGGAATCGCCAGACTAGGCTTTTGCCCACAGCCTCTGAGGCAGATGTGAAGCCAAATTTTCGCGCCGCGGTTTCATTGATTATGATGTGCGGATTGGTTGGCGAGGGGCCGGTATAGCCATCGTCAGGCCGCGCGCGATCAAACAAACGACCCGCGACCGGTTTGATCCCGTAAACCTCGAAGAAGCCGAAATCGACCGGAGCTGCGTCGGTCATCACACCGCGATTACCGAAAGTCGCTTCGTCCTGTGAATGAGCTAGGTCCAGAACCTGAGCCGAGGCGCATGCGGCACCGCGGACGCCCGGCAAGGCGGCCATAGCGTCTCGCATGCCCACTGTGCAGGGTTTAGCAGCTATGAATACCACCTGATCCTTGTCCATGCGCATACCCTCGTTGAGGGAAAACAGGGTCTGACGGGTGATGGTGCTGGCGCACAGGATCAGGCTGACCAGGATGGCGAACTGAACCACGACTAGGCCCTGCCGGACCAGACCGCCGCCAGCAGATTGCAGCCATCCGCCTTTGAGCACCACCGATGGCCGGAACCCGGATAAGACCAGGGCCGGATAGGCGCCCGCCAACAGCGCCGTGATCACGGTCGTCAGAATGATGGTGCCTGCCAGGACCGGGTCGCGCCAGTAGTCGAAGGTGATCGATCTTTGCAGAAGTATGTTGAACGCTGGCAGCAGGAGCTCCGCCAGGGCGATGGCGATGACCACTGAGATCAGAACATAGAGCGTCGCCTCGCCCATGAATTGGATTATCAGATCGCGGCGGGTGGCACCGGCGACCTTACGGACGCCCACTTCGACGGCCCGTCGGGAGGCCCTGGCAGTCATCAGAGTAACGAAATTAATCGACGCTAC
Source organism: Caulobacteraceae bacterium (assembly GCA_043742825.1). Taxonomy (GTDB): domain Bacteria; phylum Pseudomonadota; class Alphaproteobacteria; order Caulobacterales; family Caulobacteraceae; genus Acaudatibacter. The sequence continues at coordinate 4,515 of JAYTXQ010000165.1, forward strand.
GACCATGATCAGCAGGCCCATGGCAGCTATGGCCCTCAGAACGCTTACGTCGGCGGCTGGCTTAAACGCACCCTGTGTCGCCGGACGCAGGTGAATTTCAGTCAGCGGGACCAGATGGAAAGAAATCTGGGTCTGGCCGCGCGACGCTCGAGGAAACTCGCGGTCAATAAAACTCGACTGGCCCGCCTCCATGCTAGCAGCTGACGCGCCAGGACGCAGGCGAATGTAGGTGGCCAGGGTATTATTAAAGGGTGTGGCGACCGTTTCCTGTTGGGTAATGAAACTGGAGGGTGAGCGGCCAGAGGCGAAAATGCCTGCCGTCAGATGGGTATTGGACGGGAGGTCACGCAGCACCGCGTTCACGCGCATGGGCTGGCCGTCGATGAGCAGGACCTCGCCCAGAGGCGCGTCCCGACCGAAATATTTGCGGGCGATGGCGCGGGTGATCACCAGCCCGTCGGGTGCATCCAGGGCACTTGGCAGATCTCCGGCCAAGACGGGAAGGGGCACGATGCGAAAGAAATCCGGGTCGGCCCAGGCAAGACCGGACTCGGCGGCGATGATGTCGCCGCGGCGAACTGTGGGCGGAAAACTGATCCCACTCAGCCGGGCGACCATAGAGATCTGGGGGAACGCCAGCTTCATATCCCGACCAAGCATGGGCGAGGTCACGTCGGATTCGATAGGCCGCTCATGGCTGAAGATGATAGTTTCGGAGATGCGATAGACGCTCTGGCGTCCCGGCACGAAACGATCAAAGCTGAGCTCATCGCGAACATAGAGTCCGATCAACATGGCGGCGGCGAAGCCCACCGCCAGGCCGGTCACGGTCAGGCCCGCGTAGACGCCGTTGCGCGCCAGGTTGCGCAGGGCTGAGGCGAAATAGTTCTGCAACATAGGGTTAAATCCTCCTCAGGCCGCCAGGCGGGTTTCGCTGACCACCCGCCCATCGAGCAGCTTGATCGTGCGGGCGGCGAGGGCAGCATGGGCCAGGGAATGAGTGACCATGATCACCGTAACCCCGCCGGCCACGGCATCGGCCAGCATAGCCATGACCGCCTCGCCATTGGCGGTGTCCAGATTGCCGGTGGGCTCATCGGCAAGGATAAGGCTTGGCCGCGAAACCAGAGCGCGGGCCACGGCCACACGCTGTTGCTGGCCGCCGGAAAGCTGTTGCGGTCGGTGCCGCGCCCGGTGACTGACGCCAACCCGCTCAAGCGCCTCGGCTACGCGTTTGCGCCGCTCCGCCGCGCCGATACCCCGATAGATCAGGGCCACCTCAACATTCTCGGCCACCGTCAGGTCGTCGATCAGGTTGAAACTCTGAAAGACGAAGCCGATCCGGTCCCGCCGCAGGCGCGTCAGCTTGGCCTCAGCCAGACCCACCACCTGTTCGCCAAAGAAATTGTAAGCTCCCCCCGTGGGACTATCCAGCAGGCCCAGCACATTGAGCAAAGTCGACTTGCCGCACCCGGACGGGCCCATTATGGCGACAAATTCGCCCGGTACGATTTCCAGCGAGATGTTCTCCAGGGCGCGGGTCTCCACGTCGCCGGTGCGATAGGCTTTGGTCACAGCTTTCAGGTTCAGCATGGTGTGGTCCTAATGTGTCAGGTAGATGCGTTCGAGTTTTTCCCAGCCCAGGTAATCAGAAACGATCACCTGTTCGCCAGGGTGCAGGCCACCGAGGATCTCCGCTTGGTCGGCGTTGCGCCTGCCGATGTGGACGCGTCGGCGATCGGCGTGGCCGCCACCCGGTGCGACGACGAACACCCAGTCGCCTCCTGTTCGTTCGAGAAAGGCACCCGCTGCGAGCACCAGGCCGCGCGTATCGGCCCCCAGGTTCAGCTCGCCGCGCACAGCCTCTCCAGGCGACAGGCCCGACGGCGGGGCGTTGGTGAAGTCCAGGTCGACAGTGAAAACGCCGTTTAGCACCTGGGGATAGACACGCACCGCGCGCAGCGGCCAGGTCCGACCACCAATTTCTGCCTTGGCTGTCTGGCCAGCCTGGACCCGGCCCAGATAATATTCATCGACGTTGGCGACGATCTTGAACCCCGTGTCACGGGTCAGTTCCGCCAGGCGCTGACCACGATTGCGGTTCTCGCCGATCTTCAGGTCGATGGCCGTGATGCGGCCGGCCACAGGGGCCTTGACCGCTAAATCATCCAGCTTGCTGCGGGTTATCAACAAGCTTTGGCGCAGATTGGCGAGCTCGGCGTGGATTTGGGGCAATTGCTCGCGCCGCAGGGTGCTCTGGCGCGCATTGGTCTCCAGCTGCAAAGGCCGCAAGCGGCGGTTATGCGCCAGTTCATCGTCGATCTGGTCGGTTTGTTCCCGCGGGACATACCCCACGGCGACCAGGGGTGCGCGACGGTTGGCCATGCGCGTCAGCCGCAACAGATCATAGTCGATCCGCGCCAGGCTGCGTTCGTTGTCCGCCCGAGCCTGTTCCAGCTGGCGCTCATCGGCCTGCAGTTGGGTAATTGACTCAACCAACCGCGCTTCCTGGTTCAGGACCTCCAGCTCCAGTTGGGTGTTGCGAAAGACGATCAGGGGTTGGCCCGCGCGAACGCTGTCGCCGGCCTGAACCAGAACGGTTTGCACCTGCCCGCCCTCCAGGGCGTCGAGATAGATCGTATCGCGGGCTGCCACTTTGCCCTGTAGACTGGTTATGTCGTGAAATACATTGGAGCGCACCGTCTCAATCTGTACGTTGGCAAGAGGGACTCGCGTGCTTCGCCCAGCGGACCCGAAAACGACAAAAGCCAGACCGATGGCAATCACGACGCCGGCCAGGGCACAAGCGATAATGCCCCAGCGGCCAAGATGCCACCAGGGTTTCGCAATCCTCCGATCCATCTGATCGGTCATTAGGTCCTCCGAACTTGTCCAGAGTATGCGGCGCGAACTACACGAAGCAAAATATTTTAATTTCAATGGGTTGCAGTAATTTTGGCGACCCAACCCCGTGACCGGTGTCCGGAATCGGACAGTATGAAGGAGCTGGCGGTTTGCTGCCTAGATCCCCCTTTCGCCGATCCCGTTTTGGGGCGTAACGTCAGAGCCATGGACACCGTCGGCGCGGTTTTGATTCTGGATGACGATCCTGACGTGCTGAAGGCGGCGCGGGTGGCCATCGGGCCGCGCGCCACGCGCGTGGAAACGCTCAGCGCACCAGGGGCTTTGGCCGGTGCGCTGGGTCCTGGCGACTTCGAGGTGCTGCTCCTGGATATGAACTTCGTTCTGGGCGACCATAGCGGGAGGGCGGGGCTGGATAGCCTGGATCAGGCGCGCGCCTGCGATCCCCAATTGGCGGTGATCCTGATGACGGCTTTTGGCGGTGTGGCCTTGGCGGTCGAGGCCCTGAAGCGCGGGGCGACCGACTTCATCCTAAAGCCCTGGCGGAATGAAAAACTGGTCGAGGCGGTGGTCGCGGCGACGGCGATAAGCCGGCAAAGGCGGGCCGACACCACATTCACTTGTCTGGCCCAGATCGAGAGGGAAGCGATTGAAAAAGCCCTGGCCCGCTTTGGCGGCAATATCAGCCAGGCCGCCGCAGCCCTGGGTCTGACACGCCCGGCGCTTTACCGAAGGCTCGATAAACATGGCCTTTGATGCAATCAGGCCTTCGGATGGCGGAGCCTCGACTCTGGCCCTAAGCCTGACGGTCCGCGCTGCGGCCATTGGCACCCTTTCGGTTGCCGTGGTCGAACTGATCCTGCGTACGCATCTTTATGCTTCCATTTTGGTGCTTTGCGTGATCGCTGCCCTGATAGGCGTAAGCCTCGCTCGAACGATCACTAAGGCTGACCGGTTGTTGCGGACGTTTCTGGGTGGCATCGTCAGCGGCGCGGTGGACAGGCCCGCCGGTCAGACCGCAGGATTTCCGGCCCTGGCGGGTGAGATGCGGCGTGTGGCGGACAGCCTGGAAACTGCCCGCGCTGCCAGTCAGCGCAAGATCGATACCCTGGACGCCTTGCTCGATACGGTCTCGGCGGCGCTCTTTCTGCTCGCTGCTGACAAGACGATCATCCTGGCCAATCGCGCGGCGCGCGCCTTGGTTGGCGAGGCTGTGAGGCGTCTGGACGATGCGGTAGCGCTTGGGCCTGAGGCCCAGGATGACTTGGCCGCAATGCAGCCGGGCGGGCGGTTGATCACCCGCCTGGCGGATGGGCGGCGGATGCTGGCGGTCGCGGCACAGTTCACCACGCCGGAGGGCGCGCCTCGCCGCCTGATTTCCCTGCAGAGCGTGGCGGGGGAACTGGACATCGTTGAACAACAGGCCTGGCGGGACCTGGCCCAGGTTCTGGCGCACGAGATGATGAACTCACTGACGCCGATTTCATCCCTCGCCGAGAGTCTGGGGGGCATGCTGCGCGCGGATGATCCAGCCTCAAGGACCGCTGAGGTGGCCGACGCCGTGGAGGTGATCGCAAGGCGCAGCGCCGGCCTGATGAACTTCGTCGGCCGCTATCGCCAGATGGCCGAACTGCAGATACCCAGCACTAAGACCGTCGCCCTGGCCGATATTGTCGGGGACATTGAGCAGCTTTTGGCACCGTCTCTGCGCGTCCGTGGTGTGGACTTCACCTGCTCGGTGAGGCCACCGACCCTGTCAGTCATCGCAGACCCTGACCTCTTGGAACAGGCAATAATCAACCTCTTGAAGAATGCTGCTGACGCGGTGGAGGGCCTGGCCGACCCCAGAGTCGAGTTGACCTGTTCCAGGGAAGGCACCGAGATCGTGATCCGTATCGCCGACCAAGGCCCAGGACCGCCGCAGGACGATCCAGAAAGGATTTTCGTCCCGTTTTTTACCACCAAACCTGCGGGTTCAGGGATTGGCCTCAGCCTCGCCCGCCAGATCGCTACGGCCCACCACGGCCAGCTGATAGTCAGCCGAAATCACCCGCAAGGGGCGATTTTCGCTCTGTGTCTGCCCGCAAACGAAGGCGTCCTATCAGCCTAAACGGCGAACTGCTCGGCTAGTACCCGTTCTTCAAGGTTACGGTCGGCGTCGAATAGCATAGCGAGCGAGATCGAGCGGTCCTGGACCACCTCTACGCGGACGACGCCGCGGACTTCGTAGTTGTCCGCCACAGCACTGACCGGTCGCTTTGCGGCCTCAATAACCTCGAAGGCGACCGTCGCCTTGTGCGATAGCAGGGCCCCGCGCCAGCGACGGGGGCGGAAAGCGCTGATCGGGGTCAGGGCCAGGATCTGAGCGTCGATGGGAATGATTGGTCCGTGGGCCGACAGGTTATAGGCCGTCGAGCCGGCGGGTGTTGAGACAAGCGCCCCGTCGCAGATGAGTTCCTCAAGCCGCGTGCGACCATCGATAACGATGCGCAGCTTTGCCGTCTGGCGGGTTTCGCGCAACAGACTGACATCGTTTATGGCAAGGGCTTCATGGCGCTCACCCCGGCTGTCAATGGCGGTCATGCGCAGGGGGTGTATGATCGCTTTTTCAGCGAGTTCAATACGATGGTGAAGATTTCTCTCTTCGAAATCGTTCATCAGAAAGCCAACTGAGCCGCGGTTCATCCCGTAGATCGGCAGCCCTGAGCCCATGTGACGGTGCAGCACCTCCAACATAAAGCCATCACCGCCTAAGGCGACAACCACATCGGCTTGCTCTGCCGGCACTTCCCCATAAGTCTTTGCCAGGCGGCGGCGGGCCTGAACCGCGTCGGGCAAGTCGCTGGCTACGAAGGCAAGGCGCGGCGTGGCGCTATTCATCGGGACCTGCGTCCAGCTCTCCGGGGGGCGGGCGGGGATCTTCGGCGCGATCGTAGGGGCGGCCCACGGCTTCCGCCCAGGCCCGCCGCTTGGCAGCGTAGGCGCGCTGGCGTCTTTGTGCCTGGCGGAGGCTCAGGGCCTGAAGCGGCGCGGCTTTGGTAGTTTTGTCGCTCACGAAGTGCCTCTACACCATCTTGGCTGATCATGGCCAATCTCGCGTAATTCTCACTCAGAACTTGACCTGAGCTCGCGTAGGCGCGACCTTGCAGGCAACAGACAACAAACTTGGAGGATCCGCCATGGCGGACGGCTCAGTTAACCTCACCGCATCGCTTCAGGGCAAGGTATCGGCGGAAGAGTGGAAGGCGCGCGTCGATCTGGCGGCGCTATATCGGCTGGTGGCGCTCAATGGCTGGGACGATATGATCTATACCCACATCTCTTCCCGCATCCCCGGGCCGGAGCATCACTTCCTGATCAATCCCTATGGCGTGTTCTTTGGCGAGATGACGGCTTCGGCACTGGTCAAGGTCGATCTGGACGGCAAGGTGCTGCAGGAAACCCCTTATTTCATTAATCCGGCGGGCTTCACGATCCACTCGGCCATCCATGCCGCACGGGACGATGCCCATTACGTGATGCACCTGCACACTGATCAAGGCGTCGCGGTTTCAGCGCAGCAAGAGGGCCTATTGCCGATCGGGCAACACGCTCTGATCGTGCTCAGCAGTCTGGCCTATCACGACTACGAAGGTATCGCGCTGAACCTGGATGAGCGCGAGCGCTTGGTCGCAGACTTGGGCGACAATAACATGATGCTGTTGCGCAATCATGGCACCTTGAGCGTCGGCAAGACGGCGGCCGACTGCTGGGTTCACATGTACTATCTCGAACGGGCCTGTAAGCAACAGGTCATGGCTCTTGCGGGCGGTCGCGAGCACGTGTTGATTGCCTCAGAAGCCGCACAGGCTGAGGTGCGCCATCAGGTGAGCCGTGGTATTGGCGGAGCCCTCGCATGGCCCGGTTGCCTGCGCCGCCTGGAGCGCGAAAGCTCAGGTTACGAGGTCTGAGGCTATTTCGCTGGCGCGGTCGTCGAAACTTTCAGATAGGCGATAACATCGCGGCGGTCCGTTGCGTCGGCGATACCAAGGTAAATCATTTTTGTGCCGGCTACCATGGCGCTTGGGTTAGTCAGCCATTTGTCCAGGGTTTGAGCGTTCCACACCACGCCCGAGGCTTTCAGACCAGCCGAATAGTCGTAGTCGGCAACCGAGCCGGCTTTGCGACCAAATACCCCCCAAAGATTGGGCCCTGTCATCGTCGCCCCGCCCTGGATGAGCGAATGACAGGATTTGCACAGCGCGACTTTGGCCTGACCATTCTCTAGATCCGCTTTCTGGTAGGCAATAGGCAAGGTCGCAAGGATGGCGGTCTTTTGTGCCGGTGTCAGCTCCGCAGGGGTCGCAACGGGTGTTTCAGCGGAAGGCGTTGTGGTGCTGGCCGGCCTGCCGCAGGCACTGACCAGGGCCGCGCTGGCGGCGAGGGCGAGGACAGTAAAAAGCAGACGCATCGTATATCTCCAGCAAAGCGGCGTTGAGGCTTTTAGCCCGACGTCGGCTCAAAAATCCAGTCTCTCGCAAAGCATCGGTTATGAGGTTGGTTGCAATCGTTGCGGAGCGCTCCGAGCATTGGTTCTCTTCTGTCGATAGCTAATGAAGATGTCCGGTTTTCGTAGCACATTAAATGTCCGCTTCTTGAAGTTGTAGTTGGGCCTGTGGGGTTGTGGGCGACGCCTCTT
>JAYTXQ010000166.1:0-1995 GCA_043742825.1 Caulobacteraceae bacterium
AGCAAAACCCGGAACTTCAATCATGACCCCCGCGCGATCACATTACACCACCGTAGCCATCGGCCTGCATTGGCTGATCGCGGCGGCGATTTTGTTTCAGATCATTCTGGGCTGGCGGATGGGCGATTTGCCCAAAGGGCCGGTCACCTATGCGATTTTCCAACTGCACAAATCCATTGGTATCAGCATTCTGTTGCTCAGCCTGGCGCGCCTGGCCTGGCGGCTGATGAACGCCCCCCCGCTGCCGCCATCCAGGCAGCCGGCATGGGAGCGGATCGCCTCGCAGGTCGTACACTGGGGTTTCTATGTGATCATGATCGGTCTGCCCGTGACGGGCTGGATCATGGTTTCGGCCAGCCGGACCAACATTCCGACCTTGCTTTACGGCACCGTACCCTGGCCCCATCTGCCCATCCTTCCCGAATTGGCGGAAGGCGCAAAACACGCCTGGCGAAGTGCGGGCGAGCTGGGGCATGGGTTGTTGGTGAAATTGACCTATGGGCTGCTGGCGCTGCACCTTGGCGCGGTGGCCAAGCACCAGATCCTGGACCGCGATGAGGTATTCAGACACATGGCCCCCGGCGCAAAACCGGGATTTCTCGAGCCCCGCGCCTGGCTGGCGGCCCTGACCGTGGTCGGCGTCGTCAGCGCGGGATATTTCTATCAGCCGCCTGTGCCAAAGCCCGCCCTAGTTTTCCGCCCCCTTGCACTAGCGCCGCCATTGTTTGCAAACGTTGCCCCCCTAGCGACCACGACGGTCCCCCAACCGGTGACAAAGACCGCCGTGCCCTGGTCGCTCAATAACGGCGGGGTGCTGGAGTTTTCCACCTCCTGGTCCGGACAGCCGATCGTCGGTCGCTTTACGACCTGGACTGCAGACATTGTTTTTTCACCGGAGGCTCTAGCGGGATCGCGGCTGGTTGTCAGCGTTGACCTGGCAAGTGCCACCACGGGAGATGCGCAACGCGACGCGACTCTGCCGACCGACGATTGGTTTGCGGCAGCCGCCCACCCCAAGGCGATCTTTACCTCCGTTCACATCCGCAAGCTCGCCGCTGATCGTTTCATCGCCGACGGCACCTTAGACCTGAAGGGTGTGAAGAGACCGGCAAGCGTCCCGTTCACACTACAGATATTGGGCAATACGGCCAGCGCCCAGGGCACGCTGATACTTGACCGCACCAGTTTCGGTATCGGTCAGGGGGAGTGGGCGGCCACCGATCAGATCCCGGCCAAAGTGCAGGTGACGTTTAATCTGCGGGCGAAGCGAAAAGCCTGAGAAAGCGAATATCGCGGGGCCACGGACCGGTGTAGACAGGCCTTCTTTAGGAGACCTCGCCATGCGCACCTATACTCTCGTCGCCATTTGGCTGCACTGGCTGATCGCCATCATTATTGTCGGTCAGGTGCTCCTGGCCTGGTATATGGGCAGTCTTGAGGATGCCGATCCGATACGTCGGCAGATCATGGTGCTGCATTTTTCTATCGGCCTTAGCATCCTGATCCTCAGCGTCCTTCGCCTGGCGTGGCGATTGACCCACAAGCCCCCTGCGCTGCCGGCGGGACTGGCGGGTTGGGAAAAGGCTTTGGCGCGGGCCAGTCATGGGCTGTTTTATGTATTCATGCTCGGTATCCCGATTCTAGGCTGGGCGCTGGTTTCGGTGCGTGGACACGGCAAATCTATTCCGTTCTTGGGTGCGCGCATCTGGCCGGCGATTCCCGGCCTGGGGGGCTTGCCGCATGACCTGGCGCACCAGCTTGGCGATGTGCTGGAGACGGTGCACGGTACGGTGATGGTATACGCGATGGTCGCACTCTTGGCCCTGCACGTGGCGGGGGCCCTGAAGCACCAGTTCGATAGCAATCGGGTGCTCTATCGGATGCTGCCGTTCTTGAGTAACTGCTCACGAGGTTGGCAAAAAGGACTTGCGGTGGGCCTTGGGATTTGATTCACTCTGCGGGTGACTCATCCGCCGCGCTACAATCTGAGTGATG
>JAYTXQ010000167.1:0-5343 GCA_043742825.1 Caulobacteraceae bacterium
CCACGAACATCGTGTTGACGTTTGGTATGCCAACCTGACTCTCAAGCGCCGGGCAGAAGGACCGTGAACCTGACGTGGTAGCCGCCCAACGCATCTTTACTGACCGCTTGATTGCTCCCGCTGGGGGTCTACTCCTTTGCGCTGCAACCCTGTTTGGCGGGGCCAGCCAGGGAAATGCTCTCTCCCTGTTGGGGGCAGAGCTGTTAAGCCTACCCGCATTGGCGCTCGGCCTTTGGCTGAACCTCGCTGGGGGTCAAGGTCGCCACGCCCTGGTCCCGTTACTCATAGTTGCCGCGATCATCCTTACGCCGCTTGTCCAGTTAATACCCCTCGCGCCATCGGTGTGGAGTGGATTGCCGGGCCGGGCCGACGTGGTCGCGATCCTAACCGCGGCTGGCGTAGCCTTGCCGCCGATGTCCCTCAGTCTCGCTCCAGAGGCGACACTGCATAGCGCGCTGGCCCTCGCGCCGCCGGTGGGGATGTTTCTGATCACGCCGTACCTGCCGCGCAAGGCTCGCGCCTGGCTTTGCCTCCTACTCCTTGGCCTCGTGTCGCTCAGCGTCATGCTCGGAATCGCTCAGGAGGCGGGTGGTCCCAGCAGTGCGTTGCGATTTTATGCGCAGACGAATATCCAATCAGGCGTCGGCTTCTTTGCCAATCGCAACCATCAGGCGGCGATGCTCTGCTGCGCCATCCTCCTGGCCGCCGCCTGGGTCGCCTCCGCCGCCCGGCGTGGAGGCGAAGCCGATCGCATGGTCCCGGTTCTGGCCCTGTCGTTGACCGTTGTATTTGCCGTCGGCGTCGTGGTTTCGGGTTCCCGCGCCGGTCTGGCCCTCGCCATTCTGGCCATTGTCGCCGGGCTTGCGATCATCTTTGCGCGCCGCGCCCGGAGCCCGAGACTTTTTGCCGCCGCTGGCGGTGCCGCCCTCCTACTGGCCGCGATATTTTTCACTGCCCAGGTGGCGCGCATTCCCGCGCTGGAACATTTTCGTGATGACGCCGCCACCGATCTGCGCTGGCAAGCCGCGCCTTACGTTCTCAAGGCAGATCGCCTCTATTGGCCAGTAGGGGCCGGGGTCGGCACTTTCATTCCGGTATACAAGGGCGTTGAGCCGCCTGCGCTCGTTGATGCCACCATATTCAATCACGCCCATAACGATTACCTTGAGCTGGTAATAGAGTCGGGGATTTTTGGCTGCGTCATTTTCGTGGCTTTTCTAGTGTGGTGGGGGAGAGCGTCAATCGACGTCTGGCGGGCAGACGACACCTCAGGCACCGATGCCTGGGCACGCGCCGGTACCGGCATCGTCGCGCTCCTGCTGCTGCATTCGGTGGTCGACTATCCGCTGCGCACAATCGCATTGGCCACGTGGTTTGCTTTTGCGTGTGGCCTGATGAGCAGACTCATACCCGCGCGCATAATGAGTGACTGATGCCCCGAGCGCTTGGGGCCTAGCTCTGGCACCCTCTATCCCGCAGCCTGGGTTGTTACCCGTCGCTGCCGGGGCCGCCGAACCTGAGTTTCTGGTTCACGCACTGCGGCGAGACTTTTCTTGATCAGGTTGCGCAGAGCCGCCGCGTCGCCTTCGCGGGCCAGGCGGCTGAGCTGAGACACCAGATCATCTGAGACGATCCCTTCTTCGCTTCGGGCGGCTATTTCGGTGATTCCCTGCATGCATGGTGCACCGATTTCGTTGGAATCCAAAAGCGCTTCGGTCATTTTTTCGCCGGGACGCAATCCAGTGAACTTTATCGCAATATCAACGTCAGGCGTGCGACCGCTCAAGACGATCATCTGCCTGGCCAAGTCGACGATCTTTACCGGATCTCCCATTTCGAGAACGAACTTTCGCAGGGCCATGGCCTCGCCACCGCTGTTCAGTGCCGCCGACTGCAACACCAGTTGGACCGCCTCGGGGATCGTCATGAAATAACGTTCAACCTCAGGGTGGGTCACGATCACAGGTCCGCCGCTCTCGATCTGACTGCGGAAAATCGGCACCACTGAACCTGCCGAGCCCAGGACATTGCCAAAGCGAACGACGCAATAACGTGTCGTCCCGCGACCGCCGGTCGGCAGCAGGGATTCGGCCAGACGCTTGGTGGCCCCCATCACATTGCTCGGCGCAACCGCCTTGTCCGTCGAAACCATTACCATCTGCGCCGCCGCGCACTCAGCGGCGGCCGTTGCCACGTTCCAGGTGCCCAGTACATTGGTCAACACCCCTTCGCAGGGGTTATTTTCGACCAGAGTCACGTGCTTGAGCGCTGCGGCATGGAAGATGATATCCGGCCGTTCACCGGCAAATACCTCGTTCACGCGTGACGCATCACGCACGTTGCAAAGCAGTGCCGTCAGCTCGCAGTTGGGATGTTTGGCATTTTCCAGTTCACGATGGATCTCAAACAACAGGAATTCAGATTGATCCACTAACGACAGGTGCGCGCAGCCGAACGACGCCAACTGCCGAGCAATTTCCGAACCGATACTGCCCCCCGCTCCGGTGACCAGCACTCGGCGCCCGCTGACCAAGGCCTCAATCGCCGAAGGGTCGAGGGTAATCGGCGCGCGAGGCAGAAACTCCTCAAGATTGATCTCGCGCAGGGCCAGAGAATGGCCCTCATCTTTTTTGACCTCGATCACATTGGGTTGGCGTAGCAGTTTGAAGCCCTCGCGCCGCAGGCGGCCGACGTTGTCTGTGCTCAGGCCCAGCCCCTTGATCGGGTCGTCGAGAAAAAGCAGAGCCGGCAGGATCTGTGTGCTCAAGGCTTGTGACCATCCCGGCTTGGCTAGGCTGCCGACATCGCCCACGATCGGCACCCCGCGGACCAGCTGTCCCTTTTCCTTGCGGGACAAAGACAGGATCGCGACGGGGTTATAGTGCTGATCGCCATCCGCCGCCAAATGTCGCAAATAAGATTCCGCCCGCCAGGCATCGCCGACCAGAACCAGTGGCGCGCCAGTGCGCCGTTTTCGCGCGAAGAAGTTGGCCATCAGCGCTGGGTCATGTCCGATACGGGACACAACCCTGACCCCGATCAGGCCGGTCAGGCTGCACAGCCAGGCCATCGGCAAGACCGAGCGAGGCAGCAGGGATGCCCGATCAAACAAAAACACGATCCCCAGAAAAATTGCAGCGGTTATTGCTGTGCTCCGCACCAGGGTCAGCGCTTCACGCAGCGAAGTGAATCGCCAGGACGCCCGCTCATCGTGAAACACCATCTCCACCGCAGCGGCAGCCAGTACATAAAGGGCACCCCAGCCCAACACCTGGGGAACCTGGGGATCGTGACCCCACCAGAAGACGGATCGATTCACCCGCAGTTCGAATGCCAACAGGAAGGCGGCAAACACGACCATCAGATGCACAAGAATTTTCGGAAGGCGATTCATACATCTTTACCTTAGGTCAGCTTGATAGCCAAAACTGGTCGTTCATTTGCTGCCACGCATGTGACATGACGGACCGTCCGCGATTAAGTCTGGCCCAGGTTGAAGGTCTGGTTGGTGATCGGTTTACCAAAATCTGACCGAGCCCTTGTGTTCATCGATGCCCCATAACCTAAGATGCGGTAAATTTCCACATCGGCCGCGAGATTTTGGATCGGCCGCTGTCACAGATTGTGATGGCCCGCGCGATCATTCGCAGTCATTAACCCTCGGACGGCTCGAACTCCTGATGGGGCGCGTCGCTCTGTGGGAAATCTGATGCTCCGCGACCTGGTCAATCGATTCGCCGCCAACGGCTTTTTGCGTTCGGCACTGGTGCTGATGACTGGCTCATCTCTGGCCCAGGCCCTCAATTTGCTGATCCTGCCGCTACTTACTCACGTCTTCGTGCCACAGGATTTCAAAGTTCTGGCTGTCTTCTCGGCGTTGGCGATTGTGACTTCACTTGCCTCTTGCCTGGGCTTCGACTTCGCTCTGCCGTTTTCCAAGGACGATGACGACGCAGTCAACCTCATGAGTTGCGCGGTAGTCAGTGTGCTCGGCGTTAGCCTGGTTGTCGCCGTCCTCACCCTGGCGTTCTGGCTAGGCTTTCTTAATCCGCACGGTGGGATGGCGGGGGGCTATACGAGTTTCATCTGGCTTTTGCCTCTGTCGACTCTGATGATCGGCTGGACTAACGCCTTTGAGTACTGGTCGACGCGCAGGCAGAGATTCCGACTGATCTCTCAGGCCAGGATTGGTCAGGTGGTCATCGGCGGCGGCCTGCAGCTCGCATTGGGCCTCATGGGTGCCGGTTCGAAAGGCCTGTTGTTCGGATATATTCTCATGAACGGCATGGGCCTTGTCGTGCTTGCCTGGGGCTTCTGGACCCTCGACCGCCAGTGGCTTGTTAAGGTAAGCCTCGCGAATATGCGCCGGGTCGCGGCGGGCTATTCGGCGTTTCCTCGTTTCACCGCAACTGAAGCCCTGGCCAATTCCGGTTCGGTATACCTGCCTGTGTTGATTATTTCCGCGGCCCTCGTCGGACCAGAAGCTGGATTCATCAGCCTCGCTGTGCGCTTGGTTCAGGCACCGCTGTATTTGATCAGCCGTTCGGTATCCCAAGTCTACCTCTCGCGGGCCCTGGCGTCCCTGGAGAGCCAGCGACTGCAGGCCGATACCGCCAGGGTATTACGGATATTGACCGGGGTAATGAGCGGCCCCCTTCTTGCCTCCGCGATCCTGGCCCCGATCATTGTCACTCTGGTGTTGGGGCCGGTCTGGCAGACGGTAGGCGTCTACATCACCTGGATCATGCCGTGGATTTTCCTGCAATTTCTTTCAACTTCCGTGCTCACCACAATGTACGCACTCGGCAAAAACCGCCAGATAATGTGGTTGACGCTGTTCGGACTGGTCTTCAGAACCGGCGTGGTCGCCCTGACCGCCGTATTCGACAAGCCCTTGCTGGTCATCACTTATGCTGTGTCCGGGGCGGTCTACTATGGGCTGACTCTCATCGTATTCATGACCGCAAACCATGTGCGACTGACCGATATTGTTCCACGTAACCCCTGGCCTGTCGCGGGCTTGGGACTCTGCGGGGTGGCGGCTTTCGCAGTGAAATTCGGACTGACCTGACCGCCTGACACGACGGGCACTTCGCCAGTCGGGTCCAGGGTTTGGGAACGATGTGTCCGCCAGGCACGCGAAACCACAAACCGACGGCTGGCCTCCCCCCACATTTATCGTCATCACCGGGCGCAAGTCCCGGTGACCTATGCCAGAAGAGCCCTTGGAGCCCCCGCGTCCGTCGTAAGCGTTGCTTCACCCCCACGTTGTCGGCGCTGATCTGACCTGCGAGTTTCGGGTCTGATTGGCTTGGAGTTTCGTGGATATGGATGATGATATTG
>JAYTXQ010000168.1:0-10484 GCA_043742825.1 Caulobacteraceae bacterium
CCTGCCAGGTATGGGCGGTGGCGTGCCGGCTTCACTTGGCGGCGGCGGGACAGCGCCCAAACAACTTCCCGGCCTTGGCGGCATGCCGCCGGGCTTTAACCCGTTCAAAAAATCCTGAGACCTCAACCTAAAAGGACCACCAGACCTAAATGCTTAAGATCCGTCTCGCCCGTGGCGGCGCCAAGAAGCGCCCCTACTATTCCATCGTCGTTGCCGATGCCCATTCACCCCGCGATGGCCGTTTCATCGAAAAGGTTGGCACCTACAATCCGCTGCTGAAAAAAGATGACCCACAGCGTGTGACGCTGAAGGGCGAGCGGATCACCGAGTGGTTGTCCAAAGGCGCCCAGCCCACCGACCGGGTGGCTCGTTTCCTTTCGGTTGCCGGCTTGAGCAAATGGGCACCGGGCTCGAACCCCAAAAAGGGCCAACCGCACGCCAAGGCCAAAGAGCGCGTGACCGAACGCGCTGACCGCGCCGCCGCCGCTTCGGCTGCCGCTGCCGAAGCTGCCGCCGCCCCCGCGCCAGAGCCTGAAGTGGTCGAGGAGGTGGTCGCGGCCGAAGAAATAGCTGTTGAAACTGCACCTGCGGATGCAGTTGCCGAAGCTGCGCCTGAAGTAGCGGCGGCCGAAGCCGCTCCCGAGGAAGCGGCTGCAGAGCCGGTCGTCGCCGAAGACACACCGGCTGCGGAAGTCGCAAGCTAGAGTCCATCAGGATGCAACCTCGCCTGATCCTCGTCGGCCAGGTGGCCGGCCCGTTTGGGGTGAAAGGCGAGGTCCGGCTGACCGCCTATACCGGCGATCCTTTGGCCTTGCTCGACTACAGCCCGCTACTGGGTGAGGCCGGCGATCCGGTCCTGACCCTCACGGTTGGACGTCCGGACAAGGGTGCTCTGATCGTCCGCGCCCAAGAGGTGCAGACCCGAGAGCAGGCACAGGCTTTGCGCGGCCTGAGGCTCTATACTACCCGTGACAGCCTGCCACCCACCGAGGACGAGGATGAATTCTACCTGGCTGACCTCATCGGTCTGACCGCGCAGTCCCCTGCCGGCGAGGCCATGGGCCGGGTAAAATCGGTGCAAAACTTCGGTGCCGGCGACCTCCTGGAAATCGACCCGCAGACCGGCGCGCCGACCTGGTGGGTGCCTTTCACCAAGGTTGCGGTGCCGGAGGTTCGGATCGGCGAAAAGATCCTGGTGATCGACCGACCGGCAGAAATCGAGGCCAGTCCCGATTAGGTTTATCCGCGCAGGTCTGGCGCAGTCGCCTCGGTCGTCAAGGCTCCGATCGCCTCAGCCAGCGTCAACACGTGCTGCCCGTCGGACCCCAGACGCCTTATAGCCACCTTGCCCTCTTCGGCCTCCCGGCGGCCGATCACGGCAATCACGGGGACCTTGGCCAGAGAGTGCTCGCGCACCTTGTAGCCGACCTTTTCGTTGCGCAGGTCAGTCTCGACCCGCAGGCCCGCTTTGCGCAAAGCGGCGGCGGCCTGGACAGCGAATTCGTCGGCATCTGAGGTAATCGTTGCCACCACCACCTGCACTGGTGCCAGCCAGAGCGGGAAAGCCCCGGCATAGTGCTCGATCAGAATGCCCGCGAACCGCTCCATGGTGCCCAGGATCGCCCGGTGTAGCATTACGGGGCGGTGTTTTTGTCCATCCTCGCCGATGTAGGTCGCATCCAGCCGTTCGGGCAGGACGTAGTCGAGTTGCAAAGTGCCGCACTGCCAGGTGCGGCCGATGGCATCGCGCAGGTGGAATTCCAGCTTGGGGCCATAGAAGGCACCCTCGTTGGCGATGCGTTCGACCTGGACACCGGCCGCATTGGCGGCGCGCTCGAGCGTATCTTCAGCGATGGTCCATTGCTCGTCGGTGCCGAAACGCTCGTCGGGACGCAGAGCCAGCTTCACCGAATGCAGTTCCACTTCCAGTTCGGCATAAATCAATTGTAGGAGCTCGACGAAGGCTTTTCCCTCAGCTTCGATCTGCGCCTCGGTGCAAAAGATGTGCGCATCATCCTGGATCATCCGTCGCACCCGCAGCAAACCGTGCAGCGACCCCGAGCTCTCGTTGCGGTGCAGACCGCCGAATTCCATCATCCGTATCGGCAGGTCGCGATAGGATTTCTGGCCGTGATTGAAAACCTGAACATGGCACGGACAATTCATTGGTTTGACCGCCAGGACCTCATCTTCGCCCGCCTCACAGATGAACATGTTGTCCTGGAATTTTGCCCAGTGGCCGGAGCGTTCCCAGAGCGAACGGTCGAGGATCTGCGGGGTTGAGACCTCGACGTAGCCGGCGTTTTCTGTCCGCCGACGGACATAGTTCTCCAGGGTGCGGTAGAGGGTCCAGCCCTTGGGATGCCAGAAGGCCGCCCCGCGCGCCTCTTCCTGGAAGTGGAAGAGATCCATGGCCGCGCCCAGCTTGCGATGGTCGCGCCTTTCAGCTTCTTCTATGCGCGTCAGATGGGCGGCCAAATCGGCGTCAGAGGCCCAGGCCGTACCATAGATACGCTGCAGTTGGGCGTTGTTCTGGTCACCGCGCCAATAGGCCCCGGCCAGCTTGGTAAGCTTGAATGCCTTGCCCACATGCCGGGTAGAGGGCAAATGCGGGCCTCTACAGAGGTCTTTCCACGCCCCTTGACGATAGACGCTGATGGTCTGATCGCCGGGAATATCGCGGATGATCTGAGCCTTGTAGCCCTCGCCGATGCCTTCGAAATGGGTGATGGCCTCTACCCGGTCCCATTCCTCGCGCGTGATCACCTCGTCGCGGTCAACAATCTTGCGCATGCGGGCCTCGATGGCAGCAAAATCGTCGAGTGAAAACGGCGTTTCACGGGCGAAGTCATAATAAAATCCGTCTTCAACATTCGGGCCGATTGTGACCTGGGTATCGGGAAACAGTTCCTGCACGGCTTCGGCCAGGACGTGAGCGGTATCGTGGCGAATGACCTCCAGGGCGTCGGGGTGTTCGCGGGTAACGATCTCTAGTGCCCCCCCCTGAGTTAGGGGCCGGTTCAGATCCAGCAAAGCGCCATCCAGCTTAATCAGGAGCGCTTTCTTTTCCAGAGATTTGGAAATCGAGGCGGCGATGTCGCGCCCTGTTGATCCTGCGGGAAAGGATCGGCTTTGCCCGTCGGGAAAGATCAGATCGATCATGGGAGTTTAGACTTTCTTCTTTTCCAGGGGCGGGACAGGGTCATGGCCCGATCCGCCCCAAGGTTGACAGCGGCACAGACGCCAGGTGGTCAGAGCTGTGCCACGCAGGGGTCCGTGCAGGATCAGCGCCTGGGCCGCATAGTCCGAACAGCTCGGGGTAAATCGGCATTGACGCCCGATCCAGGGCGATAGTGTCAGCTTATAGGCGCGATGGCCCAAGCGGACGCTGCGTTCATAAAAGTTCATGCCGACGCGCGGGGAACAGCCGTCCCGTCAGGCCGCGCCAGCGCAGCTAGTTCGCGCGGTCACGGCACCCTGGGCTTGGCGACAAGCCTCGACTGCAGCCTCAAACGCCAGCAGCGTTGAGGCATGGCGCGGCGGGTAGTCTTTGACCGGCTCAAGCATGGATAGGTCCGCAAAACGTCCGGTGGGCGCTAACCCATTTGATTTCAACATAGCACGAAATGCGATGAGGGCCATTTCAATTTCACCCGGGCTGGCACCAATCACCTTGTCCCCCAGCACTGCCGCTGCGGCCTGGCCGAGGGCGCAGGCTTTGACCTCCTGGGCAAAATCGCTGATCACGCCAGCCTCAAGCACCACATCCACAATGATCCGGCTGCCGCATAGCTTAGCCACTTTTTCGGACGACCCCTGCGGCGCAGCTAGGCGCCCAGCCCGAGGCATGTTCGCCGCAAGTTTCAGAATCCTGGCTGAGTAAAGGTCGTCGATCATGCTCTATCCAATGTGTCACCGCGCGCTATGGCTTCGGCCCTGGCCCGCATTGCCTCGCCCATGGCGGTGAAACCGGCGCGCAATGAACTACGCTGCCGTTTTGCGATATGGGGACCCAACCAGCCTGCGAACAGCTCACCATTTGAGAAAATGCACCCCGATCCAGCTATGGCCTCGATTTCGATGTAGCGAATCGACCGGACTAAGCCGCCAAGCCCGCTTGAGCGCAGGTGCAATTGGTCGTTGGGCACCCAATCAAGCACGGTGGATTCGATCTGTCGTACCGGATGCCCCGCCAGGGACATTTCCAGGCTGACCGGCGCGCCGATACGCACGCGGCCTTGCGCGCGAGTGTAAAGCGGGTTCCAGCTTGGCCAGGCGTCAATGTCGGCGATTAGGCTCCAGATCACTTCAGCCGGTGCCTGCACCCCCAAACGATATTCGATCTTTATCGGCATCAGGCGGGGACCTTCAGCTTCCAGGTCGCGCCGTTGGCAGAGTCCATGACCTCAATGTTCAGGGCGGTCAGCTCGGCGCGGATCAGGTCGGCAGCTGCCCAGTCCTTCTGCGTTCGCGCGGTGATGCGTTGGGCAATCAAGGCTTCGACGCGCGCCTTCAAGCCCGCGTCGGCATCACCCTGGAACCAAGCCTCTGGATCAACCTGCAGCACCCCGATCAAAGCGCCGCTGGCCAGAAGCTCGCTTTTGGCTTCTGCCTCGCCAGCATCAAGGCGTTTGGCGATGGCGAAGAGTTCCGCATAGGCCTTGGGCGTATTCAGATCATCGCAGAGCGCGTCCATGAAGGCGGCCGATGGAACTGCCGGTGCCGCCTCAACATCACAGGCGCGCCGCAAGGCCCCATACAGGCTGTCCAGGGCACTGCGGGCTTGATCGACTACATCGTCGGTCCAGGCCAGGGGCTGGCGGTAGTGCGCGCTCATCAACGCCCAGCGCAGAGCCTCACCCGGCGCGTGGGTAAGCAGATTGTGCACCAACTCGACATTGCCCAGGCTTTTTGACATCTTGGTCCCACCCATGTTCAAAAAGCCGTTGTGCATCCACACGTTCGCATAAACCTCGGCATGATCGGCGCAGATACCCTGGGCCATCTCGTTTTCGTGGTGTGGGAAGATCAGATCGTTGCCGCCACCGTGGATATCGATGGGCAGGCCAAGGGCCTGTTCGATCATGGCCGAGCATTCTATGTGCCAGCCAGGGCGGCCCGAACCAAAAGGGCTGTCCCACACTGGCTCGCCGGGCTTTGAAGGTTTCCACAACACGAAATCGGCTGGGTGCTGCTTATAGGGCGCGACCTCAACGCGGGCACCGGCGATCATATCATCCAGCGAACGGCCCGACAGCTTGCCATAATCCCTGTAAGCCTGGGTATTGAAGAGCACATGGCCATCGGCGGCATAGGCGGCATTGTTGTGCACCAGGCGTCCGATCATGGCGATGATCGCGTCCATGGTCCGGGTGGCTCTGGGCTCGAACGTGGGTTTCAGGGCACCCAGGGCCGACATATCCGCATGATAGGCATCCAGATAGCGGGCTGTGATCACGTCGATGGACACACCCTCCTGGGCGGCCTTCAGGTTGATCTTGTCATCAACGTCAGTGACATTGGCAGCATAGATCACGTGATCTTCGCCATAGAGGTGGCGCAAAAGCCGAAACAGCACATCAAAGGCCACCACAGGCCGCGCATTGCCGATGTGGGCATAGTTGTAGACCGTCGGCCCACAGACATACATCGTCACCCGCGCCGGATTGATCGGGACAAAGAGACGCTTCTGGCGGGTCAGGGTATCGTAAAGACGCAACATCAAATTGTCGTCTGACGTAGCGTGAAGGTTGCGGGCATGGGCATGCCGCCCGTATACAGCTAGCTTGAAAGCGGCGCCATTGGCGACCGACGGCTTGTTTGTTTCCCCCGGAAAGGGTCAGATATTCATGGACGCTGTGATCGGTGATCGCGCCCCTGGTGCCCATGGGGGTGGGCTGGATGAGCTGAAACGGCCCACTCGCGAAGAGGCCATGGCGGCTGTTCGCACCCTGATCGCCTGGGCCGGCGACGACCCGCGCCGGGAGGGGGTAATCGATACACCGCGCCGCGTTGTCGATGCTTATGGCGACTGGTTTAGCGGCTATCATGCCGACCCAGCCAAGGAGCTGGACCGCACGTTCGAAGACGTTCAGGGCTATGACGACATCGTCATGCTGCGCGACATCGAGGTGGAGAGCCACTGCGAGCACCACATGGCCGCCTTCCTGGGCAAGGCCTATGTCGCCTACATGCCGACCAACAAGGTCGTCGGCATTTCCAAGCTGGCCCGCGTGGTGGAAATCTTTTCCCGCCGCCTGCAAACCCAGGAAACCCTGACCCAGCAGATTGCCGATGCCATTGTCGACAGCCTGCGCCCTGCCGGCGTGGCCGTCCTAGTTGATGCCGAACACCAGTGCATGACCACGCGCGGTATCAACCATCGCCACGTCTCCACCATCACCACCCAGTTCACCGGCGTATTCAAGACAGACCGCGATCTGCAAAGGCGTTTCCTGGATTTCTGCAATCGAAAATAGAAACTCCCCGGAGCGCGGGCCTCTCGCCGGCCTTGGATACGCCGGGCAAGATGCGGGCGGGACTACAGCGCTCCGGAGGTAAACTCGCAATGCCACCATTTGCCTTTCCAACCCTTACCGACACGGACGCCCTCGAACGCGGAACCGTCCTGGCACCCCGCTTTGACGCCGCAGGGCTGATTGCGGCTGTGGCGACCGACGCCAAAACTGGTGAAGTGCTGATGCTGGCCTGGATGAATGCCGAGGCTCTGAGCCTGACGATACAAACCGGGCAGGCCCACTATTTCAGCCGCTCACGCCAGGCCCTGTGGAAAAAGGGCGAAACCAGTGGGCAGATCCAGACTGTCCGCGAAATGCGCATCGACTGTGACCAGGACGCCGTCTGGCTTAAGGTCGCTGTCAGCGGAGATGGCAGTGCCTGCCACGTTGGCTTTTGCTCATGTTTTTATCGAACGGTGGAGCACGGCACCTTGGTTGAGGGTCCCTGATTGTGGGTGAAACTCTTCCTGTACGAACCATCGAGATTATCCCGGAACAGGCCGGCGCGCGGTTGGATCGTGCCCTGGCCGATAGTGCCCCTGATCTATCGCGGGCGCGGATTCAGGCCCTGATGGCCCGGGGGGCTTTGACACTTGCCGGTGCGGTAGTGGATGATGCATCAGCCAAAGCGGTGGCGGGGTTGTATGTGCTGATCATCCCCGCCCTGCTGCCGGCCAATCCGCAGGCCGAGGCAATCAATCTTACTGTACTCTACGAAGACCCCCATCTGATCGTCATCGACAAGCCGGCGGGCATGTCATCGCATCCGGCTCCAGGCTCAGTGGCCGGCACTCTGGTCAATGCCCTGATCCATCATTGCGGAGACAGCCTTTCTGGCATTGGCGGGGTTGCCCGGCCCGGGATTGTGCACCGCCTGGACAAGAACACCTCCGGCGTTATGGTCGCTGCGAAAACCGATGCTGCGCATCGCGGTCTCTCCACCCTGTTTGCCGCCCATGATATCGACCGGGTCTACCTGGCCCTAACGCGCGGCACCCTAACCCCGGCACGCGGCACCATCATTTCGCAACTCGGCCGATCAACATCGGACCGAAAAAAGATGGCAGTGTTGCGCACTGGCGGACGTGAGGCGATCACCCACTATAGCGTTGATCGTATTTATGGCCCCGTCTCAAAACCTGTGGCCGCCCGCATCACCTGCCGGCTGGAAACCGGGCGT
Source organism: Caulobacteraceae bacterium (assembly GCA_043742825.1). Lineage (GTDB taxonomy): Bacteria > Pseudomonadota > Alphaproteobacteria > Caulobacterales > Caulobacteraceae > Acaudatibacter. The sequence continues at coordinate 7,699 of JAYTXQ010000168.1, forward strand.
ACGCATCAAATTCGTGTTCACCTGGCCCACAAAGGCGCGCCATGCCTTGGAGATCCGGCCTATGGCTCAGGCTCGCCATCCCCCGCTGTGCGCTCTGCGATACTGGACGCGGGCCTGAGCCGTCAGGCGCTGCACGCTGAGGTCCTGGGCTTTCGTCATCCGATTACCGGCGAGACCCTGCGCTTCGAGACTTCGCCGCCAGCCGATATGGCGCAGCTCGAAGGTGCCCTTAAGCGCCTCTGAGCTCGCTTTCAGAAAGCTTGTGGGGCACGTAACCCTTCAACTTCGAGAACCGAATGCTTACTTGAGACGTATTAGTTTCAGGCTCAATATCGGGCCGGCAACTTTAGGGGTTCCTAAGCTCATGGCCACGGCCACAGCACTCTCGGTAATGTCGCCAGACAGCGGCCTTTCCCGCTATCTGACCGAAATTCGCAAATTTCCTATGCTGGCTAAGGACGAAGAGTTCATGTTGGCTAAACGCTGGCGTGAACACGAAGACCCGGCCGCCGCCCACCGTCTGGTCACATCGCACCTGCGCCTGGTCGCAAAGATCGCTATGGGCTATCGCGGCTATGGCTTGCCTATCGGCGAAGTGATCAGCGAGGGCAATGTCGGGCTAATGCAGGCGGTGAAGAAATTCGAGCCGGATAAGGGCTTTCGTCTGGCGACTTATGCGATGTGGTGGATCCGCGCTTCAATCCAGGAATATATCCTGCGTTCGTGGAGCCTGGTGAAGATGGGCACCACAGCGGCGCAGAAAAAACTGTTCTTCAACCTGCGCAAGGTCAAGAGCCAGATTAACGCCCTCGAGGACGGCGATCTGCGGCCCGAGCAAGTCAGCGAAATCGCGACCAAGCTGGGCGTGCTGGATTCTGAAGTCATTTCGATGAACCGTCGGTTGTCCGGCCCGGATGCGTCGCTGAATGCGCCCCTGCGTTCAGATAGCGAAAACGAGTGGCAGGACTGGCTGGAAGATAAGGATGCGGTCAGTCAGGAGACCCATCTGGCCGAGACCGAGGAGAAATCCTTGAGAATGTCACTGCTCCAGGATGCCATGGTCGACTTAAGCGACCGCGAGCGCCGCATTCTGACCGAGCGGCGGCTGAAGGATGATCCCACCACCCTTGAAGCCCTGGCGGCCAGCTACGGCGTCAGCCGCGAACGCGTCCGCCAGATCGAGGTCCGCGCCTTTGAAAAACTGCAGAAAGCCATGCGCGCCGCAGCGGTTGAAAGGCATCTGGTTGAGGCGTAACGGTTGCATCGAAAGCGCTGTCGCCCGGTTTGTCCCGAGGAGGGTTTAAGGCTAAGCGGCCCGCGCCAGTTCGCCCTCCCATTTAGCGATGACCGTGGAGGCGATGCTGTTGCCCACCACGTTAGTGGCGCTGCGACCCATATCCAAAAGATGGTCGACGGCCAGGATCAGCAATAGGCCGGCTTCCGGCAGGTGAAAGGTCGAAAGGGTTGCGGCAATCACCACCAGCGAAGCGCGCGGGACGCTGGCCATGCCCTCGCTGGTTACCATCAGCATCAGCAGCATGATGATCTGTTGGCCGAGGCTCAGGGGCACGTGATAGGCCTGGGCGATGAACAGGGTGGCGGAGGTGCAGTACATCATTGATCCGTCCAGATTGAACGAATAGCTCAGCGGCAGGACAAAACTGGCGATCCGCCGCGAAACGCCAAAGCTTTGTAGGCCATCCAGGATGCGCGGGTAGGCGGCCTCTGAGCTGGCGGTGGAAAAGGCCAACAGGGCCGGATCGCGCATGGTGGCGATAAGATGCCCCACCCTCCTGCCGACGGTGAGGAAACCCACGCCGATCAGCAGGGCCCAGAGCAGGCTGAGCGACAGATAAAAGCCACCGACGAACCTGGCATAGCCTAACAGGACCTGGGCCCCTTGGCTGGCAACGGTTGAGGCCAGGGCGGCGAAAATCGCAAAGGGGGCGAACAGCATCACATAGCCGGTCACCTTCAGCATGATCTGGGCGATCTGTTCAGCCAGGGCCAGGACCGCAGGTGCCCGGTCATCCAAGGCTGAGATCGCCACCCCGACAAAGACCGAAAAGACGACGATCTGCAGGATCTCATTGCCGGCCATGGCCGCAACGATGGAGGCGGGAAAGACGTGAGTGATAAAGTCTTTCAAGGCCAGAGCCTGGGCGGTGAGGTCGCTTTTGGCCCCCAGGGGCGGGACAGGCAGATTGAGCCCGACGCCGGGTTGCAAAAGGTGCACCATCCCCAGGCCGATCAGCAGAGAGATCAGCGAGGCCCCAATAAACCAGCCGATCGTCCGCCCGCCGACCCGGCCGATCGCAGCGCCGTCCTCCATGTGCGCGATCCCCACCACCAGAGTGGAAAAAACCAGCGGCGCGATGATCATCTTGATCAGGCGCAGAAAGACATCCGTGACAATGGAGAGGTTGCCGGCGATGGCTCTAATCTGCGCCGGATCGCTCACCTTCTGATTCAGGATCAGGCCGACCGCAATACCGGGCAGTATGGCGCCGAAAACAAACAGGGTAAATCGTCGCTGCATTCGCCAGACCTCTTGCGTTGAACAGCAGGTTAATCGGCGGGGTTAACGATTCAAGAATTTTATCCAAAGATGACGCAGATGGACACAGATGGGCTCCTGTGCGAACCCGCCGAAGGCGCTACACAACATATTGTTTGGCTATTTGGACCGCTTCGCGGTCGTTCAGAATAAGGACATCTGTGTCAATCTGCGTCATCTGTGGATAGTCTTAATGAGCTCTATACTCACCCGATTTCCCTGGCACTGA
>JAYTXQ010000169.1:0-11192 GCA_043742825.1 Caulobacteraceae bacterium
AGTTGATTGGAGGGACCTTCAGGCTGGCGGTCGTAACGCTCCGAGCATCGCTTCAATGGCGAGGCCGATACCGAGCAGCTTCCGATCGGAGCCCGCCGGGCCATCCAATTCGATCCCAACCGGCAGGCCATCCGCAAGCCCGGCGGGTAGCACTAAGCCTGGCAAGCCAATAGTACTGCCTGGCGCGATGTTGCGGCCCATCACCGTCGAAAATGCCACATCCATATCGCCAACGCGGACCATTGCATCCGCTCCGATTAGTGTCGCTGCGACCATGGTCGCGGGCAAGAGCATGGCATCGACCTGATGGTGGGCAAACCATTCTGCAAGCAATGTCTTCAGCGCCGGCAGATGCACGTCTCGCGCTGTGGCGTAATCGTCGTCTGAAATCGCTTGTGGCGCATCGGGCAGCGCAAAAAGCCGCAGCACCGACAGAACATCGGGGCTAACCTCGGCCAGCATGTCATCGAAACTGATACTCGCCCCGGATGACGCGAGCCAAGCGGTCAGCGATGGCACCACATCGTGGACCTGGACGGGTAACGTGATCGCGTTGATCAGTGCCCCCAGTCCCGGCAATTCGGTCTCGATGATCTTGACCCCCGCATCGGCCAACCGCTGCAGCACACCTTCGACCACCGCCGCCACCCCCGGATCAAGGCCAGCAAAGTAATATTCGCGTGAGATGCCCAGCCTCAGCCCATCGAGCGCCGGCTGCGCCAGCGGTGAGTCGTCCCCGGTTATCACCGCGTCGAACAGCGCCAAGTCAGCTACGCACCTGGCTATTGGTCCGATCTGGTCGAACAGGGCGCTGATCGGGGCACAGCCGTCATTGGGATAGCGGCCTGTCGTCGGCCGGAACCCAGCGATGCCGCAAAGCGCCGCCGGCACGCGTATCGAGCCTTGCGTGTCCTCGGCCACACCCAGGGGGGACATGCCGGCCGCCACTGCCGCTGCGGTGCCGCCGCTGCTGCCGCCTGGGATCCGTGTCCGGTCCCACGGGTTGCGGACCGGTCCATAGGCCATGTTGCTGCTGGTCCAGCCGAGAGACAATTCGTGAAGATTGGTTTTTCCAAGCACAATGGCCCCCGCCGCGCGCAGCCGCGCAACCACCGTTGCATCAGCGGTGGGACGAAAATCTCGCAAGGCAGCCGTTCCCGCCGTTGTTGGCATATCGGCGGTGTTGATGCTGTCTTTCACCGGAATGGGCAAGCCGTGTAAAGGGCCCAGGACCTCGCCTGATGTCCGGTGCCCATCTGCCACTCGCGCCGCAGCCCGCACCGCATCAGGATCAAAGGTGATAAAGGCGTTCAGGTCCGCCCCGACCGCGCAACGCGCCAACAGGGCCTCAGCATAAGCAAGTGCGGTGAAACGCCCACTCCTCATCGCCGCCACCGCCTCGCCTGCCGAAAGCGCGATCATGTTCTCTGGTGTCTTCATGCAAATAGCCCCAACTGACGACGGTCTGTCTAACATCCGCCTGGCGGCGATGGTATGCCATCTCACCGGCCTTACCGATTGCTACCTTAAGATACGCAATGCTCGGCCTGCATCGGGAGAAACGCGCGCATGGCGAACCACGAGATTTTCGCAGCTGGCGACGTGACGCTGCAATCTGGCGCTGTGCTGCCGGCGACCCAGGTCGCCTATCGCACGCATGGCCGCCTGAATGCCGCCCGCGACAATGCCATCGTCTATCCGACCCATTATTCCGGCACGCACGACAGCAATGCCTGGGCGATCGGATCGGGGATGGCTCTGGATCCTGAGAAATATTTCATCATTATTCCCAACATGCTCTGCAATGGTCTCTCTTCATCACCCAGTAATACCCGGCCGCCGCACGATGGGCCGCGTTTCCCTACGGTATCATTGCGCGACAACGTCGTGCTGCAGCATCGCCTGGTCACGGAGCTGTTTGGCATCTCCACGCTGGCTCTGGTGACCGGCCATTCAATGGGCGCGCAGCAAACATTTCAGTGGGGGGCCTTGTACCCCGATATGGTGCAACGAATCGCGCCATTTTGTGGCTCGGCGCGGACGTCGCGGCACAATTGGCTGTTCCTTGAGGGCTGCAAGTCAGCGCTGGTTACCGATGCCGCCTTTGCGGGTGGTGATTATGCCACGCCGCCGGTCGCCGGCATCCGCGCCTTTGCGCGCGTCTACGCCGGCTGGGCGTGGTCGCAGACCTTCTTCCGGCAGCAGCTAGATCTTGAGCGCCTCGGCCTGCCGTCGATGGAGGCCTTTCTCACCCAGGCCTGGGAGCCATCCTTTCAGGCGCATGACGCCAATGATCTGCTGGCTATGTTGGCCACCTGGCAAGCCGCCGACATCAGTGCCGATCCGCGCTTCGACAATGACTTCGAAATGGCCTTGGCTGACATTACCGCCAGAGCGATCGTCATGCCGTGCCACACTGATCTGTATTTCCCGCCTGAAGACAGCGAGATCGAAGTTGCGCACATGCCGCACGCGGAATTGCGCGTCATTCCTTCGGTCTGGGGCCATATGGCCGGCGGCGGTATCAATCCCGAGGATGCAGTGTTCATCGACGCAGCGCTCACGGAGCTGTTGGCGCATTAGGGGGCAGCGGACGGCAGACAACACCTGCGCATCGCCGCTATACAACACCCACACGACGGCGGATTTGCGCCCTTCGCGGACACTGAGATAAGCATCGGCAATAGAGTCACGCTTATTGGAGCCGCGTCCTTGTCCTCGCCTACAGTTCTTCGCATAGCAATTGTCGGCGTCGGCCGGATCGGAAGCGCTTTCGCCTTCAATCTTGCGCGCACCGGCCTTCACGACCTGACTGCGGTAGCACGGCCGGATTCAGAGCGGCTTGGGCAACTGCGACGCGATAACGGCATCGTCGATATCCGCGGCGAGCGCGCTGATGTGCGGATGGCCGACGCGTTGGACGAGGAGACCCCGTACGATCTCGTCATCGTCACGCTGCTTGCCCATCAGGTCGATGCGGTACTGCCGGCGCTGAAGCGCAGCCGGGCCAAGTGCATCCAGTTCATGTTCAACACCTTCGAACCGGAGCGACTTCGCGATGCCATCGGTGCCGAGCGCTGCGCCTTCGGTATGCCCTTCGTGCAGGCCACAATCGATGAAGACGGCAGGCTCAGCGCCACTATCGGTGCCGGGGGCCAGAAGAGCCTGATGAACCAGCAGCGCTGGGTGGACGTGTTCGCCGCCGCCGGTCTGCCGGCTGCCCTCGAGCCTGAAATGCTCCTTTGGTTGCGCTGCCACGCGCCGCTGTGCGTGGCGTTCGAAAGCGTTTCGGTGGTAGGCGTCCGGCGCGGAGGCGGTGCCTCATGGGGCGAATCGATGGTGACCGCGCGCGGCGTGCGCGAGAGCTTCACTTTGATTCAGCGCTTGGGACACCGGGTATATCCACGGGGAAAATCATGGCTGAACAGAAGCCCGATTTGGGTTGTGGCGGCCATGCTGTGGTTCATCTCGCGCATCACCACCTTCCGCGAGTTGCTGGCCACCGGGGTAGTCGAGTGCCGCGCCTTGGTGGACGCAATGCTGGCGGTCGCCCCTCAAACGTATCCACCTGTTAAGGCAGCTCTCATCGCGGCGATGAAGCCCTCGTAAAGATCTCAGGGCTTGTCGAGAAGTTAAATTCAGGATGGCCTGCAAGCTGCAAGGGTGACTATGGCACTGTCAAGGCAAACGCGACGGTCGCCGGTTAGCGCACCGTGAATTTTAGGCCGACAGCATCATCTAAAGCTATCATCGCAAAAGGTGATCTCTTGCTCAGGCCTAAAGGCTGGCGTTTAATCGGCTCAAAGTCAAATCAACAGGAGACCGCCCATGACTGTCGCAAGCTTGGATTTCGATCCCGACGCGTTGCGAGAACGTTACCGCCAGGAGCGGCAGGCCCGCCTTCGGCCCGACGCCAACGACCAATATGTCGAGGTAGCCGGCGATTTCCGCCACTATGTGGACGACCCCTATGTGGCGCCGGGGTTCACCCGGGAGGCGATCAACGAAACCCTTGAGGCAGTGATTATCGGCGGCGGCTTCGGCGGCTTGATGGCGGCGGCGCGCCTGCGTCAGGTGGGCGTGAAGGATATGCGGATCGTCGAAAAGGGCGGCGACTTTGGCGGCACTTGGTATTGGAACCGCTACCCGGGAGCCCAGTGCGATATCGAATCCTATATCTACCTGCCTCTTCTAGAAGAAACGGGTTATATTCCCACCGAGAAATATGCCTTTGCCGATGAGATCCGCGCACACGCCCGCCGGATCGGCGAGACCTTTGACCTCTATCGCGACGCGCTTTTCCAGACCCAGATCGGAGAATTGCGCTGGCTAGAGGACGAGCTGCGCTGGCTGGTGACCACCAGCCGCGGCGATAAACTGAAGGCGCGGTATGTGGTCATGTCCAACGGGCCCCTGAACCGGCCCAAGCTGCCCGGTCTCGCGGGAATCGATAGTTTCGCCGGCCACAGTTTTCACACCAGCCGGTGGGACTATTCCTATACCGGCGGCGGCCCAAAGGGGGATCTGACAAAGCTTGCCGACAAACGAGTAGCGGTCATCGGTACGGGGGCCACAGCAATCCAGTGTGTGCCGCACCTGGGGAAGGCGGCTAAACGCCTTTATGTCTTTCAGCGGACGCCCTCATCAGTAGATATTCGCGGCAATGGACCCACCGATCCTGAATGGGCCAAGACCCTTGAACCCGGCTGGCAGAAACGCCGCATGGACAATTTCAACATCCTGGTGGCCGGCGGGCATCAGGACGAGGACCTGGTCTCGGACGGCTGGACCGACATTATCCGCAACCTCGGTGGCCTGGTGGATATGAAACCGGGCGCGGATACCAGTCCCGAAGCCTTTGCCCTGGCCATGGAAATCGCCGACTTCAAAAAGATGAACCAGGTCCGCGCTCGGGTGGATGCCACAGTCGAGGACCCCAAGACCGCCGAGGCTCTGAAACCCTGGTACCGGCAGTTCTGCAAACGGCCCACTTTTAACGACGATTACCTGCCCACTTTCAACCGGGCCAACGTCACCCTGGTGGACACCAAGGGCAAGGGCGTGGAGCGCATCACCCCGGCCGGACTTGTATATGACGGTATCGAATATCCCGTTGACTGCATCATCTTCGCCACGGGCTTCGAAGTTGGCACCAGCTATACCCGGCGGGCGGAGTTTGAGATCTATGGCCGGGGCGGCAAGAGCCTCACCGACCATTGGGCCGATGGGGTAAAGACCCTGCATGGTTTCTATAGCGCCGGCTTCCCCAACTGTTTCCATCTTGGCGTCCTACAGAACGCCCTGACCCCGAATTTCCCACATATGCTCGACGAACAGACCCACCATGTGGCCGATATTGTGCGAAGGGCAATGGACCGTCAGGCAGCCCTCGTCGAACCCACGATCCAAGCCGAAGCGGACTGGGTGCAGACAATCAAGGCTGGAGAGGGAGCCAATGTGGATTTCCGCCTAAGTTGCACCCCCGGCTACTACAACGGCGAGGGGACTGGCGCGGGCATTTTTGACGGACTCTATGGCCCAGGCCCGGTGGCGTTTTATGATCTGGTGCGGAATTGGCGCGCCCAGGCCGACCCGCCGGGGCTGCACATCGCTTAGGCGGAAGGAGCGACAAAACGGAGCTCAACCCTCAGGCAGGCGTTTTCAAATCAAATTCTATACTGAGTTTTTCGCCCAATGGGCGGTTAACCAGATTATTGCTTTTACTGAGGAGTCTAGGGCCTAGCGGTCGCGATTTTCGGCCAAAAATTAGGCATACTAATTTGCTTTGACCCTGCCGTTTTCCGACTTAGTCGGGTTAACGTGTCAGTCCACGAAAAGGCTTATTGACATGACCAGCCGCCAAGGGAATCCTGGTGTTCGAACGACTCGTTGAGACCGTCAAACTAAAGAGAGAGAGCTATGGCCGAGGTAGTCACCAACATTCCCGATCAGCGTGATTCGCCTCCCAATCCCGAGGCAAGTCTCTACGAGCGGCTGGGCGGCACCTATGGGATTGCTGGGGCAGTCGATAACCTCGTGGATCGCCTTTATGTGAATGGTGCAGCCAACGCGAATCCGAAGGTTGCCGAATTTCACGCTAAAATGGGTCATGCGGGTTTCAAGTTCTTGGTGACCGCGTGGTCGATCCAGGAATGCGGTGGGCCGAAGATCTATCCCGGAAAAGACATGCGCGAGGCGCACAAGCATCTGTCGCTTACGCCCCGGGAATTCGATATCGTCGCGACGGAAATCAAGACTTCATTATATCAATTGAACGTTCCCGAGCGCGAATTCAACGATTTCATGGCCATAATATATAGTTATCAGGCAATGGTGCTTGATCAGTAATATGAATTGAAAGTTCGACCTCGTTTTTGAAGGCAAACTCGCCGGGGCGGGCTTCACCCCGCCTATGTCCCTTATTTTGGGTTTCAACCGTCTGTTTACCAAGAAAATACAGCGGGAGGCACGACAACCAGACCGCTCGAAGCGAGACTCGCCACAGTATCGTCTTTCGTCGCAGATCTGCGATCATTTAGGCTGGCCAACTTCCTCTACTCAGATGGGAAGACGCTGCTCGCCCACGGCGAAGCGCCTCTACTTCGTTGCCTTTTCATTGCCGCCAGCACCCTCCGGCCAGGGTCAAAAGATCCGTACACGGCGCTTGCCCGAACTCTCGCCGAGTGAGATGTCTCCGAAGCTCGCCGCTCCGCTGACCTTCTGGATGAAACTGTTGGCAATCAGCCAGACCTGGGTGATCCGTGCTGGCAGCGGGCCGTCATTGTTTTTCTTGTAGTCCGCAAGCACGTGGCGTTCCTCCGCCAGCCAAGTCCCGATGTCCTTTTCGCCGGAGCGGATGACCACGTGCGTCTCGCGGTGCTCCCAACCGGGTAACGGACAATGAAAGCCTGTCCCCGCCGGCAGCACGGCGCTCCACATGTAGGTCAGATCCTGGCCGTTATCGAACTTGACGGCGATCGAGATGTAGTCGTGGTTGGCCGCGTTGGTCTCCGGCAGAGCGCTAGGTATCTTCTTGAAGTTCCAGCGCCACTTCAGCGTGGTGGCGTCTGACAACGGCACATCGGTGTTGTGAGTCAGGATGGCGGCGTTATCTCGGGTGACAACCTGCATCTGCCGGGCCGGTCCGCCGCCGCCAGCCTGGAGCGTAACGTGAAAAATGTTCCCGCCGCCATAGGCTGCCACCTCGGGCAGGAAACTCCATCCCGAAGGTGCATCGAGAGGCGGCCCGGATGCCGGCGGTGCAGGGAGCGTGACGCCGGTCGTTTGCGCCCGGAGGCTCGCGGCCGACGAGTCGAGCCCCACCAGAGCCGTGGCCATTATCACCATAGCCTTTGCACGCATCCCTCTTCCCCCTTTCAAGTTTCAAACGAACGACGCGCGGATGAAACGCCGCCCGCTATCTCTTTTAGTCTGGCGCACCGGAGCGCCTTTGACCAGCCTCGCAGCGTTCAAGTGTGGCTAACTCGTGAAGGCACGGTCAAGGCGAACGCGCTGGCCGCCTGTTTTCAAGCGCTGTTAGGTAGCTGGTGCCACGGGTATGAAGCTCAGCGGCTTCGTTTCTCCCGGTGTTGTCTTGGAAGATCGATGGCTACTGACCGAAAACAGGGGGCAGCAGCGGGGCGCAGCCTGACCCGAACCGTTTGAGCTGACAACACCGAGCAGGAACAAAAGCTCCGCTATGGTTCGCGGTGCCCAACGACGCCGTCGATCCGCGGCCTGCGCCGACCCTCAACCAGGATAAGGCTTCCAGTGGAATTGACGAGTATCATCTCAAGCGCGGACATCGACAAACATGACTGCATTTTCCTGTATGGGTCTAAGGTGGCTCAGGCACGAGCCCGAGGAGAGTTTTGGATGAAGATCCGCCTATTGGTTGTCGCAGTGACTGTCGCCCTGTGCGGGGCGAGCGCAGCGTCCGCACAGTCGAAGACCAGTGGCAGCTTGGGGGACGCCAAACTGCGCGACGCCAACGCGCGGGAGGTCGCGGCCTTCCTCTCGACCGATGCGGCGGGACTGGCGCAGCTTTGGTCCGATGACTTTGTCGTAACCAATCCGTTGAACAAGGTGGTCACCAAACTGCAAGTGCTCGCGATGGTGACGGGCGGGATGCTCTCCTTCAAATCCTATGATCGTAAGATCGAGCAGATCCTGCACCACGGGAACATGGCCATCGTTATCGGGAGCGAGAATGTCGAGTGGTCGGGTAAGATGCCGCTCGCAGGAAAGCTCTTGCCTCTCCGGTACACGGCAATTTGGCTCAACACCGGGGCCAAATGGCAGGAAGTTGCTCGCCACGCCAACGTGGTATCGGTCCCCTAGTAAGGCCCGCGCCACTGCAGGCGCGTGTTTGGATCAGCGCCGAAGTCCGGGATGGGTCCAGGCGACACTGTCAAGTTAAACGCGCCGGCCCCCTGTTTTCACATCTCGTTAGCTAGCTGGCTCGATCGACGGGAAGCTTGGTGGCCTCGTCTCTGCTGGTGTTTTCTTGCAAGATCGATCGCTGCTGACCGAAAATAGGGGCAGCATCGGGGCGCAGCTTGACCCGAACCGTTTGGGCGGACAACACCGCCAAGAGCAATGCAACCTTTTTTGAGTTCCTCTGGGCTAGCTTTCTCAGGGACCGCATCTCGCTTAAGCTGGTGGAAAGCAATTTTCCTAATTGAGTTGATCGGGCGCTTGCACTGCCAAGTCGCCTGACGCAAAAAGCCGCCCAGGTTGGGTTGGGTGTTCAGCAGCTGGTGATGAGTGAAATAGTTAGGCACTGCATATTTGCGGCTAGCTAAGCCGGCACCTAGAAAAGCGATATCTCTCGAAAAAGTGGATGTTTTCAGGTTAAATCGAAAATCCATATTCTCGCGTCCCACTGGGGTACGTCACTAAAACCATGCGGTTGATTTTCAGTAATACTTTTCGCGCCGAGACACCATGGCGTTGGGCTTCAGGATCATCCGACCGAACCATCAGAATGTTCAGACTACATTCATGCGCCAGCACTTAATTTGTAAGCCTGAGAGGGACATTAAAAATTAATGTAAACCTCATTCGTGTTTAACAACGTGATCGGACCAATGGTCCGATTACAAATAGAAAGTGATCTTATGTTCAAGTCAATGCTTATCGCTGGCCTGGCCACCGCAAGCTTCATACCTTCGCTCGCCAATGCCCAGACCAGCTGCCAGGAGCATAAGCACAATAACCGTGTCGTCGGCACGGTCGTCGGTGCCGGTCTCGGCGCTTTGTTGGGCAATGCGGTCGGCGAACATGGTGGCAAGACCGGCGGCACGATCATCGGCGGCGTGGGTGGTGCGGTGGCCGGTAACGTCATCGGCGCGGCCGGGACGAACTGCAACTACGACCAGACCAACTACGACAACCGCTATCGCAACGGCACCGCCTATGATCAGCAGCGCGGTTACAACGTGTATGACCAGCAGAATTCTGGCAATCGCAACAGATACCAGCGCGGCCACACTCATCGTTACGGGTATAACCACAGCCACGCCAATCGTTTCGGTTATTACGACAGGAACGGTCAGTGGATGCCTAACACATCGACCGCCAATGGTTATTACAACGCCCAGGGCCGTTGGGTTGCGACTGATCGAAGCTACTAGGACCTTGCGGGGCACTGTCGAGGCCGACTTACAAGCAGGTCATTCATCTTACATTCGCCCGCCCGTGATCCGGAACGAAACCCGCAATCAGACGTTGTCGAAGCGTCTCGAAAGCAGAGCTACGGAGCTATTATGAAAACGTCCATTCCAGCGATGATCTTTGGCACGTTCTTGTGCGCTGGGTCGTCTATTGCCCAAAGCCAAACGCCTTCCAACCCGCAGCCAGATAACACCGCTCCCTTTGCCGAACAGGCGGAGCGGCTCGCGGCCGTTCGAAGCGGCGATAAGGCTGCGATCAAGCGCACAACGGCGGACGAGAACGCTGCTTTCGCCAAATGGCGCCACGATCACCCTGCTGTCGCGATCAAGGCGGGCGCGACACCAGACAATACGGCTCCGTTTACCGAACAAGCAGAACGGCTCGCAGCCGTGCGAAGCGGCAACAAGGCTGCGATTAAGCAGTCAACAGCGGACGAAAATGCTGCCTTCGCCAAATGGCGCCATGATCACCCTGCGGCTGCAGCCGTGACTCCGCAGATCAAGGCCGCTCACGAGGCCAAGTTACGTGAGATCGCTCGGCGTCGTCATCAGCACACGCAGTGACCCACATCATGAGCACGGCACCACCGCGGCAGGTCTTCTCAGCCCAAACTTCACGGTGCCCTAACGGATAGCCGATAATTGCTGCGCATGGCCCTCCCGAAGGACCCGGTCCGCAATTTTTGACAGCTCGTTAGATTTGATTCGACTAGTGGTGATGATGTACGTCAGGTATCCACTGTCCCTGCGCAATGTCGAGGATCTCCTGTTTGAGGGCGGCGTAGGTATGTGCGATAAAACGGGTTCAGCGGAGAGGGCAGCTTGGTCATCCAACCACCTTGCGCGCGTCCGGTGACTCAGCGCCTAATTTTGCGTTGACACCAACCTCAACGCCTATTGTCAAAATTTTTCCCGTTAGATTTCAATCAGATAGTGGCGGAGAGGGGGGGATTCGAACCCCCGATACTCTTACGAGTATGCCGCATTTCGAGTGCGGTGCTTTCAACCGCTCAGCCACCTCTCCATTGAGCCAAAGGCGGGGCACATAGGCCCCTAGCGAGCGAGCGGCGATACCTAGCGATGCGGCGCGCCCGACGCAAGTCGTTGTGGCCCGATAGCGCGAAAGCAGTGATAGGCTTCGGCCACACGCAATTGCCACCAGTTCAAGGGGGTCGCTTTGTCGGCGGCAAGAATTTGAATTTCCTTGAACGCCAGGGCGCGCTGATCGATCCGGGCGCTGATCTGGCCAGCATGCAGGTGTGAAGTCACTGACATGGAGCGCTCGCGCACGACATTGCCGGCGGCCCCCAGCAGGCGGGCATAGAAATCCACATCCACCAGCCAGACCAGATGCGGATTGAACCTGGGAACCAGGTCGGCAGAGAACACCACGGCCGCAGTTGGACCGATCCAGTTGATCAGATACAGGCTCCAAGGCCCCAGACGGAAACCTCGTGCCAGGACCGATGCGAGGCCAAAGCCGCTGCGGCCCGTGCCTCCGATTTGATTGTGGCCGGT
>JAYTXQ010000170.1:0-46509 GCA_043742825.1 Caulobacteraceae bacterium
CATTTTTATCTCACTAGATGGGGGGGTTGGATCTTGGCAGTCTACGTCACGTTTTCTATGATGCAATCGAATTTACAGATCTTTCGAGCGATTCTATCTCCGCCTTCAGATGAGGGGCAGCCAGCCCCGCTCCGAGGCCGGCGCAGGCGACGTGGGATGGCGACAACGAATGCGGCCGTGGGAAGGGCCCGTTCGCCGGTGTCCGCGCGCCCTATGCCACCGCCGCTTCCACCGAAAGCCGCAGACCGACCGCCCGGACCACAGCCAACAGTGTGCGCAGCGTGGGATTGCCCCGCGGCGACGGCGCCCGGTAGAGCGCCTCGCGGTTGAGGCCCGCTTGTGCGGCGACGCACGCCAGCCCGCCATGTGGCTCGACCAAAGCGCGCAGAGCGAGCAGGCCGCCGGCCAGATTCCGCGGATCGTCAAGCGATTGAATCGCTGCCTTCAGATAGGCCGCGGCCAGCGCCCGGTCAGCGCGCAATTCGGAGACTTGCACCTCATGATGAGAACGGACCCCTTGAACGTAGTCATGCCTGCCTGCTCTCCCAATTCGACCAAATAGACTTGGCGCGCTCTATATCCCGCGCCTGAGATGCCTCGTCGTCGCGCAAGCCGCGAAATTCACCGTAAGTCACCGTTAAATACGGCGGATCGGGAAATCTAGGCCCGTCGTTCGGCAGCAGTCGTTCAAGTGTATTCAGCTCTCTGTGATCATCAGCGCCCAGCGCCAGAGCATTTCGAGCGGGGGCAAAACCTCCGACGATATTGCCCGTGGAGTAGACAACGAGATAGCTATTTGATTGCAAATTGTCAATCTTTCGTGGGGAGCGATCATTTTTCTTACGCTCTGGCGTAGGTCCCCAGTATCGGTCCGTTCCAGATTCGCATGTAACCCTAGTCACCGGGCCGCCTGTGCAACTACGTAATTGCACATCGCCCCATTGCCTGCTATTTGGCATCGCACCAGAAGACCGTAGTGACTATGGACGCCCGCCGCCGTCAGCCACCGATTACCATTCGTTCGACGCGCGCCACTGCGCGCCTTGCCCTGCTCACGCGCGACGGACGCAGTCAGGCACAGGTGATAGAGGAGGCTCTCGAACGCATGCCGATACCCAAGCCCCTGATCGACAAAGTCGCCATTCGCGCTGAGATCGCAGCCATCGTCGCCCGGGGGCGCGCATTGACCCGCAAATCGATGGCCCCGATCGATGTCGAGATGTACGATGAAAACGGCATGCCGAGATGATCGTCGATCCCTCTGCATTGGCGGCGATCATATTTGACGAAGAGGGTGGCGAGCACCTTCTCAACGCATTACTCGACGAACAAGCTGGTATTCCCGCCCCCGCTCTTACCGAGTTTGACCGTGTGGCGTCACTCCGAGGGCCGGGCTTTTCGCAAATCGCTTCCGAACTGCTCGACCAGTTGTTCGCCGCCGGGCTCGACGTCATCGCCTATGACCGCGGCCACGCCGAAATCGCGGTCGTCGCCAACGCCCGTTACGGCAAGGGCAATGGTGCCGGCGGGCAATTGAACTTGCTCGATCTCATGGTTTACGCCGTAGCCAAAGCCCGCGACGAACCCCTGCTGTTCACTGGGCGTGATTTTGCCACCACGGATATTACCGTTCATCCGGCTAGCCGGATCAGTTGAATGCCGGATTCTATTTACACCAAACCCAGTTGACGTTATATACGACGTCATGGTTGTGTTGGATACGAACGTACTCGTCGCGGGCCTGTGGTCTCGCTCGGGAGCTTCTTATCGGTTGCTGGAGATGGCCATATAGGGTGAATTATCAGTGGCCATATCCGTCACCCTGGCGTTGGAATACGAGGCTGTTTTAACGCGCGCTCAGATGCGTGAGGCGAGCTGGGCGAGCCTTGCTGAACTGGACCGGATCTTGGACGCCTTGCTGGCTAAGGCGCTCTTGGTGACGCCGATCCACACGCGCCTGAGGCCGGCCCTGCCTGACCCCTCGGACGACATGGTCCTCGAATGCGCCGTTCAGGCTGGAGCGCGGGCGATAGTGACGATGAACCGGCGCGACTTCGAATTCGCGCGACGCCTCTACGGGTTGGACATTTTGCGGCCGGGAGAAGCACTAGCGAAAGTGAGAGAAGGAGATACCAGATGAGTAACTATCCCCTGCGCCTGCCCGAGCACCTCATGACCGAAGCCAAGGGGCTTGCCGCCGCGAGCGGGACTTCGCTGAATCAGTTCCTGAGCAGCGTGATCGCCGAGCGCATTGGTGAACTGAAGGCTCTAAGATACGTCGAGGCTAGGATTAAGCGGGCGAGTCCCGAGGCGGCCCTGGCGGTGCTGGCGCGAGTGCCAGATCGTCCGCCGATGGCGGGAGACGAGGTTTAGATCGCCGCGAAAGATGAACCGGCTTCGACCATTGAAAAAGTAAACTGTCACCTAAATCGGGCCTCGCCCCTCCTTCAAAACCTGGTTCGACCGGCAAGCTGATCATTCGTTCGATTTCGGCAAAACACCGTCCCCGCCGGCGCGATTGACGCGAGGCTGTCTGTGGACATCGCCTCGTTTACGGTGTCGAGTAAGGTCTATATCCCAACTGGAGCCGCACCCATGTCGTTTCTCACCGCCGACGCCGACGCTCTCGCGCAGATGAACCAGACGGACATGTCCAAGCCGGTGGGCATGCTCAATATGCTGAAATTCAATGATCAGGCGCAGTATAGTCCTGACCATCCTGAGCCGCCGGCCACCTGCGAGGAGGCGTACGGCCGCTATTCGGCTGGCGTGGCGAAGATTTTCAGCCGTTCGGGCGCGAGCGTGTCACTGGCCGGCAATATCGCTCTGATCGGGCCGCAAGGGGAATGGGACCGGGTGTTTGTGGTTCGTTACCCAGAGCGGCGAATGTTGTTTGAGCTGTTTAGTGATCCTGACTATCAGAAGATCTCTCATCATCGGCAGGCGGCTTTGCGCGACAGCCGCCTGTTTGCCCTGGAATGCATAGATGCAGTGAAGGCTTAACGGCCTCATACCACCGGCACGAAGGCGGTGCAGCGGGCGCAGATGTCGGCTTTCCAGGCGCTGAAGTTTTCCCACGGTGTGAGTTCGGGACGCTGGTAAAGCCAGCCGATCTCGGCCAGGGCTCGGACCAACAGGAACATCGGGATCAGGGCTTCGGCCTGGTCGGTCAGGGCGCGGTGGCGCCGATAGCCTGCTAGAAACGCGGCCTGAATTTCCGGGAACCTTGGTGCCGATTGATGCGCCTTGAGGGCGACGGCGATGTCATAGACGTGCCAGCCGAAACCTGCGTCGTCGAAATCGATCACCGTCAGGCGTTGGCCATCGACCAAAACATTGCCCGGATGCAGGTCAGCATGAATCAGACTGAAATTGGTACCAGACTGGCCATAGCGTCCGAGCGCAGCAAATAGCTGCTTGCGTGTGTGCTGGAAAAGCTGCCGTTCGTCCGCGCTCAGACCCTGGTGATCCCAGAACCGACCCCAGAACGGGGCCTCACCCATCATCCCCTCACCTCCCAGGTTGTGGCGAGAAAACCCGGCCGGGGCCCTCCAACTGCTCGCCTGGTTGTGCATCGACGCACAGATTGAGCCAAGCTGGAGAAAATATCGGTCCGTCGTCTGAGCATTGTTGGTGCGTTCAATGACGTCGCGCAGCACCTCTCCCGTTGTCCAGGTCAGCATACCCGCATATCGGTGCTCATCCGCACCGGTAATCCTGATCGGCACGTAGGCCTCGCCGCAGGGAGTGGTCAGACCGCCGGGCACGGCGATCCCCGACCCGCGAAGCGCGGCGGTCCAAACGCGCTCGGCGTTAAGTTCCTCCAACGTGTGATAGCCGGGCCGATGCAGGCGCAAGACAAAACTTTCACCGTCGCCGGGCGAGCTGACCCGAAAGGTGATGTTTTCAGCCACGGCCACCAGTGTGATCTGACTGCCCTGGAAGCCAAAAGCTTTCAACGCCTGGCGTGCGCCAGACGAATAGAGCTGTGCCGCCACCTCTTTATCCATTGAGGTCGTTTAGCACCGCATCAAACGCGGTCAGGAAGTCATCCGCGTCCTCGGATGAGAAGACCAAGGGTGGGCGGATTTTAACCACATTGCCCAAAGCCCCCGCCGGCGCGGTAAGGAAGCCACGGTGCATCAGACGCTCACAGACATCGGACGCTGCTGCCGGGTCTGGAGTCTTGCTGACCGAATCGTGGACCATCTCAATGCCAATGAAGAGGCCCCGACCTCGCACGTCGCCCATGGCCTGAGAGGTGGCCTTGCGCTCAATCAGGGCCGCCTTCAAGCTGTTGCCGATGGCAGCTGAGCGCTCGATCAGGCCCTCTTCCTCGATGATATCTAGCACGGTCATCCCCACGGCTGCTTGTAAGGGGCTGGAGGAAAAGGTGTTGAAATACCGCGTCCTGGCTCGGAACGTCTCGACCAGATCCTGGCTTGCCGCTGTCGCCGCCAGCGGCAAGCCATTGCCCATGGGCTTGCCGGTGACGACGATGTCCGGGACAAATCCGGTGACGTCATAGCCCCACCAGGTGCCCGTGCGACCATAGCCAGCCTGGACTTCGTCGGTGATCACTAGGCCCCCGGCCTCATGCGCCAGTTTCGCGGCACGCGCCATGAAGCCGGCAGGAACGTCCGGTAGACCCTCATTGGCAAAGATCGAACAGACAATCAGGGCGGCGAAACCGGCCTCGCCGGCTTGGAGCGCCTCGATCTGTTCTGCGACCTGTGCAAGATATGCCTCGCAAAGCGCGGACGTATCCAGTCCGTCTGTGAGCGGACGATAGGTTTGTGGAAACGGGAAGGCCCGCACCTCACCGTGGTTTGACGCGCGTGTGCCGACGCGGCTCAATTGGCCAACCAGCTCGCTGTTACCGTGGTAGGTTGCGTCAGTGCAGACAATGCCGCGCTTGCCGGTTGCGAATCTGGCCATGCGCAAGGCGACTTCATTGGCCTCAGTACCGCTGCAACTGAAGACTACGCTTTGAATCTGCGGACCGTGCAGAGCCGTCAGACGCTCCGCAAATTCAAGGACCCCTTCATGCAGGTAGCGGCTATGGGTGTTCAGTGTCACCTGTTGCCGCGCCATTGCCTCGGCCACCCGCTGATTGCCATGACCGACACAGGGCACGTTGTTGTACATGTCCACATAGCGACGGCCATCGGGATCAAACAGGTAGGCACCTTCGCCGCGCACGATGTGCAGGGGGTCACGGTAGAAAAGGGCGGCACCCTTCCCCAGGGCGCGGTTGCGGCGTTCCAGCAGGCTCGCAGTTTGTGAGTTCATGCCTGATACCACCATCCGGTCAGGTAGCGATTTTGTCCTGGGTCTTGGTGTCAAAATCGCTCGCCTCATGGCGTTCATGCAACTGCTGCGACGGGTCCCCCTGGGCGCGGTTGACCATTCGTCCGCGTTTCACCGCAGGGCGCTGGGCGATCTGGTCGGTCCAGCGTTGAACGTGCTTATACTCCTGCACCTGCAAAAACTCTCCGGCCTCATAGACAAGTCCCTTGGCCAGGGCACCGTACCAGGGCCAGGTCGCCATGTCGGCGATCGTATAGTCATCGCCGCCCAAATACTCTGAGCTCGCCAGACGTTGATCCAGGACGTCGAGCTGACGTTTGACCTCCATGGCAAATCGATCAATGGCATATTCGATCTTGGTCGGCGCATAGGCATAGAAGTGGCCGAAACCACCACCCAGATAGGGGGTGCTGCCCACCTGCCAGAACAGCCAGGAGAGACATTCCGCCCGCGCGGCGGCCTGCGTCGGCAGATAGGCACCAAACTTTTCGGCCAGATGGATCAGGATGGCACCGGACTCAAACACGCGAATGGGCACCGGCCCACTGTGATCGACCAGGGCCGGAATTTTGGAATTGGGGTTGGCTGAGACAAAACCGCTGCTGAACTGATCGCCCTGGCCGATATTGATCAACCAGGCATCATATTCCGCGCCGCTGTGGCCCAGGGCCAACAGCTCTTCCAGCATCACCGTCACCTTCACCCCATTGGGTGTGCCCAGCGAATACAGCTGCATCGGATGGCGACCGATCGGCAGGTCCTTATCGTGTGTTGATCCAGCGACTGGCCGGTTGATATTGGCGAACCTGTGCTCAGTTGACTTGTTCCAGGTCCATATGGGCGGGGGCGCGTATTCGGTCGTTTCGGTCATTGCATAACTCCGGTCGCCATGTTGCGGCTTGGATCAGTCGCGGTTTTTCATCTTGGCGCAAATGCCGCGCCTTGGACAAGGGCAGGCCCTCGATAAATTTTGGCGACTAAGACGTTTGGTGTTGTCACCAACTGGACGGCGAGCCCGACGCAGGTCAGTGTTTGAGCGGTGAAAACGGGCGAGAGACAAACGCGGTGAGCGGCAAGACCACAGGCGTGCTGAAGTCCTTAGGGCGGCCCAAGATCGCGCTGATGCTGATGCTGGGCGTCTCCTCTGGACTGCCCTTCATGTTAATCGGCAATACCCTTGGATTCTGGCTATCGGAGGCCGGGATCAAACTGGCGGTCATCGGCTTTGCCTCGTGGATTACGCTTACCTATTCGGTGAAATTCATCTGGGGTGCTGTGGTTGACCGCCTTTCGGCACCGCTGATTGGCGGTCTGGGCCGGCGACGGGGTTGGATGATTATCACCCAGCTCGTGGTGATGATGGGCCTGATCGGTATGGCCGCGTGCGATCCCAGAACCCACCTGGCATGGCTGATCGGTTTTGGTTTGGCGGTCGGCGTTGGGGCTGCGGCGCAGGACACGGTCATCGATGCCTGGCGTATTGAAAGTGCTACCGACGATGAGGAGTTGGGTCTTCTCACCGCCGCCTATACTCTGGGGTTTCGCGCCGCCCTGATCGCCACTGAAGCGCTGATCCTGCTGGTGGCCAAGGCCCTGGGCTGGCCTCTCGCCTATGCCATCTATGGTTTGGCCATGGGGATCGGGATCGTCGCGGCGATCTTGATCAAAGAACCCACCCGCGCCGATGCGGTTATGCAGGCCAAGGCTGTCGCGGCGCGGTCCCGACCGTTGCAGGCGCTGCTCGACGCGGTGATCGGCCCGTTCATTGCCTTCTTCCGGGCCCACGGCGTGCGCATGGCGGCCCTGATGCTGGGCATGATCACGCTTTATCACCTGTGCGATTATATGCGTGGGCCGATGAGCAACCCCTATTATCTGGCCTTAGGGATCGACAAAGTCACCATTGCGACGGTGCGCGCCACTTTGGGTCTGGGGGGTAGTCTGATCGGTGTTGCGGCTGGCGGGTTTTGTGTTCTGCGCCTTGGCAATGCTCGCGCCCTGATTATCGGCGCGGCTTTACAGCCCCTCGGTGTTGCCGCCTTTGCGCTACTAGGATGGCATGGTGGAGATTTTGCGCTGTTGACGGTTGTCGGGATCAAACTCGATGCTTTCGCCACGATCATGACCTTCGATGCCTTCGCCATCGCCTTCTCCGGTGTCTGTCTGATCGCCTATATGTCGACGCTCACCAGCCTGGGATACACGGCGACACAATATGCCCTGCTGACCTCGGCCCTGACCTGGAGTGGCAAGACTCTCAAGGGATTTTCCGGCCTGATCGTGGATCATTTTGCCAAAGGGGAAAGCCTTCTGGCCGCCTATGCGCTGTTCTATCTGCTGGCCGCCGCCATCGGCATACCCGCAATCGCCCTATGCCTGATCCTAGCCGCCCGCCCCGCCGCACGACGCCAAGCGGCTTAAAGGAAACAGGGCAACTTACGTTCAAATTGGTGCGTTTTTCACCTCAGATAATGCAAATTCTGCACAAATTGCGTCATCCCGGAAAGACGCGAAGCGCAGCGCAGCGGCTTATCCGGGAACCAGGGGCCGCGTTCGCGTCAACCTGAACGAAGCATGCCCTAGCCTACCGTGCCAGGCAGGCCACGGGCACGATGCGGAGGGACTTTCGCATGTCGTTGGCGACGTCGGCATAGGTTTGCGGGTTGATCGGCGTTGCCGGGCCGATTGAACCGGGCAGGGGGCGAACGCCCGCTCTGGCCAGAGCAATCCGCAGGGCGTGCGGTGTTGTGGTTATGATATGCGCCTGGCGGGCCGCCTGAGCTATGGTGACGCCGATCACGCGGCCTTGGTCATCCAGAGTCGGTGCTCCGGAAATCCCGGCCAGATTTGCGGGTGTTCGTGCGCTTGCCCCCTGCTGCAACCAGACCAGAACGGGGACGACGCTCAACCGCCGGCCATGCTCCAACAGGGTCTCACGCCCGATCAGGCGCGAGGTGGCTTCGCCTGGCACCCCGCCGGGAAAGCCCAGATGGTAGGCCCGCGCGTGGCGGCGCAAGTCTCCCGGCGGCTGTGGCATCAGCGGTGCCGACCCGCCCTGAGTGATCAGGACCGCAGTTTCTCCCACCCCATATGTGCGCACTTGAGCGAGCACGCCGTGTCCGGGAGCCACGACCAGGACAACACGACCGCAGCCTTCGACCACGTGTCTGGCGGTCAGCCAGACCCCGGTCGCACCAACTGAAAAGGCCGTACCGCTGCCAGATGCCGAGCCCGCCGGTGTGGCCACCATGACCAGGTGATCAAAGGGTGAAGCGCCCGCTAACAAGGGTTCGGGAGATCCCGCTCGGATCGGCACCGCTGGCCGTTCAAACCAAAAAACGAGCGCACCGGTCAGGGCGACGCCGAGCAGCCCCAGATAGACCCACCACAGGCGAAATGAAGGGCGCTTCACCGGGCCGCCCTATTTGCGGTGCCGTCCGAAGTCAGGCTCGGGGGTCTCCTGTCCCGCTTCGATCACGCCACGGCGAATCTCGCGGGTGCGGGTGAAGAGGTCTTCCAGTTTGTCACCCTCACCCCAGCGAATGGCCCGCGACAGGGCCTGTAAATCCTCGGTAAAGCGTCCAAGCACTTCCAGCACGGCGTCGCGGTTGGCGAGAAAGACATCGCGCCACATGATCGGATCGGAGGCGGCGATACGGGTGAAATCGCGAAACCCTCCGGCGGAAAATTTGATCACCTCGCTACGGGTGACCTCTTCCAGGTCAGCAGCTGTGCCGACGATATTATAGGCAATCAGGTGCGGCAGATGCGAGGTCACGGCCAGAACCAGATCATGGTGTTTTTCATCCATAACCTCGACCTGGGAGCCAAGCGCCTCCCAGAACCGCGTCAGCGTTACCACGGCCTGCAAATAATCGGGGTCCTGGCGTTCAGAAGGCGTCAGAATGGTCCATCGCCCCTCAAATATCTTGCTAAAACCGGCATCGGGACCGGACTGCTCGGCGCCCGCAATCGGGTGACCTGGGATGGCATGGATGCTCTGCGGGATAACGGCGGCGAACGCCTCGGCGATGGCGACCTTGACCGACCCCACATCGGTAACCGTGGCCCCAGGCTTGATCGCGTGAACACAAGACGCAGCGGCAGGTCCTATGGCCAGGGGCGGGGTGGCAAAGATGATCAAATCTGCATCAACTACGGCCAGGCTGGCGTCAGACACCACGGCATCGGCAAATCCCAGATGGGCGACACGCTCACGCACGGCGGGACTGGCATCGGTCACCGTGACGTGGCCAACAACACCTGCAGCGCGCGCTGCCAGGATCACCGACGAGCCGATCAGGCCGCAGCCGATCACGGCCAGGCGTGGATAGAGTATTGATGTCATCGTGCCGCCAGAAAATCGCTCAGGGCTTCCACCACGGCACGGTTATGCTCTTCAAGGCCAAGAGTGATGCGAAGATGCTGTGGCAGGCCATAGCCGGCGACCCCGCGGACGATCAGGCCGCGACGGGCCAGAAACGCCTCGGCTTCTGAGGCGGTTCGACCGGGCTCACTGCCAAACCGTACCAAGAGGAAGTTGGCGACCGACGGGACCACCTCAAGGCCAAGGCCGCCAAGTTGCTGAGTGAGCCAAGGGCGCCATTTTTCGATCAGGCCCAAGGACTGGGCCTGGAAGGCCTCATCGCTGAGCGCCGCAATGGCTGCGACCTGGGCGGGAATAGAGCTGTTGAACGGCGGGCGGATGCGGTCGATGGCATCGACGATAGGTGCCGGCGCATAGGCCCAGCCGATGCGCAAGGCGGCCAGGCCGTGCAACTTTGAAAACGTCCGTGTGACCACGACATTGACCGCGTCGCGGGCGAGATCCAGCCCATCGCTAAAAGTCGGGTCGGTGACAAATTCGGCGTAGGCCCCGTCAAGCACCAGCACGACGCTGGGCGGCAGAGCGGCCTGCAGGCGGCGCACCTGGGCGTCCGAGATAAAGGTTCCCGTGGGATTGGCGGGGTTGGCAATGAACACCAGGCGCGTGCGCTCATCCACCTGGGCGAGCAGGCTATCGACATCGATGCGGTAGTTGGGTTCGGCGGCAAAGCGCACCTCGCCCTGATTGGCACGGGCACCAATGGCATAGGCACCAAAGCCGTATTCACCCTGTACGATATTATCCCCCGGCTCGAGAAATGCCTGACTGATGAGGGCGAAAATCTCATCTGAGCCACAGCCCAGGATCAGGCGCTCTGGCTCCAGATCAAAGCGGCTTGCAATCGCGGCGCGCAGGGCATTGGCACGACCGTCAGGATATTGGCCCATGCGATCAGCCGCGTCGAGAAACGCAGCGCGTGCCATCGGCCCGCAGCCAAGTATGTTCTCATTGGCGGACAGCTTTATCGGATCAGCGACACCCTCGGCAGTAGATTTTCCCGGCACGTAGGGCTGAATCTCAAGGATTCCGGGTTTCGGTGTCGGCGTCGCTGCAAAGGCGCGCGGATTGAGGGGGGCGTTAGGAGTCATTGTAGCTCAGCCTATGGGCGTTGGCAAAAGTGCCTGTCAATAAAGGCTCAGGGCAGGGCTGAGGGTCTGTTGCTTCAGGGTCACGCTTTGTGGACCAAAATTGAGTGATCTTGCATCCTCTGACGGCGCACCCCCCGCCCTGACGTACACGTTGCCGGCAAGGCGGCCGTGAGGATCAAGACCAAGTCGCCCCCCTTTCGTTTCGAGACTCACGCGGCCTGCGCGCCACGACAGATTTCGCAGCGCAATCGACCCACCTGAAGTCGCCCAGCCACGCAACATCCCCGCCAGGTTTGTGCTGCTCAGAGCGTGGGCGCGAGATAATATGCCATCAAGGACAAGATCGACCTCGCCACCCGCGGCCATTTCACCAACCAGGGTTCCCGGCACTGGACGCCCGCCCTCGACCTCGAGATAAATCGCACCCTGATCTTGCGGTCCCGCCTTGCTGTGAAAGTGAAAGGCCTTGGCAGAACGCAGAAAATAGGTCCGCGCGCCGGCGGGAGTGGAAAAGCTCAGGTCCATCCCTTCGATAGAAAGACGCAGCGGGTGCTCGTCGAAATGCGAAACGCTCGCGCGCAGAACAGCTGCCTGCACAACCACTGGTCCCCCGAGAGGCCGGGTAAAGCGGATTCCGGCCGGTGCAACCAAGACCCACTGTCCGGCCGAGAAGGCGAAAGCCTCAGCCTTAAGCACGGGTAACTCCAGCACCCAGCCGCCGCCATCGGCAGCTCTGACGCCGGTCATCTTCACATCCAGGCGAAAGGGATAGCCAGAAATCTGGCACGAAGCCCAGGCGAGGTGTCCTTTTTCCGAGCCCATCCAGGCTGTGACCCGGTGTTGCAGCCACAGCCAATAGCCGCTCCACAGGCAGACAGCGATGACCAGGGCGCCGTAGGGCGTCCACAGACCCAGCCGCCTTCGTCGGCGTGCGGGTTTGTCAGCAGAGGCGAGATCGGGCAGGGGCATGGGCAGGTTTGGCAGGATGAGATTCGTGACGGACGCGAATGAGGCGCGGTGGGTATTTGGCTATGGCTCGCTTATGTGGCGGCCGGGATTTGCCTATCTAAACCGGCAAGCTGCAGTGCTCCATGGCCGCCGACGCGCCTTTTGTATTTATTCAGTGCACCACCGAGGCACGGCGGCACGCCCCGGACTGGTCCTGGGCCTTGTGCCAGGTGGTGCTGTGCGCGGGATCGCCTATCAGATCTCGCCTCAGGATTGGCCAAGCGTGCACGCTTATCTGCTGGAGCGTGAACAGCCGACGGAGACCTATGTCGAAGCCCGGGTAACCGTACGTCTGACGGGCAGCGTCCCGATCAGAGCCACAACATTTCTTTCGGACACAGGCCACCCGCAATGGGCGGGGGCATTGAGCCTGAGCACCCAGGCTGACCTGATCGCCGGTGCCACAGGACTGTCCGGACGCAATATCGACTATCTTCGCGATTTGATCGGACACCTCGCCCAAGAAGGCATTGTAGAAAAATCGATGCGAATCCTCCTCGGATACGTGGAGACGCTGATGGCAGAGAATACCCACACGTGATTTCGCAACCGATTGCTGCGTACTGCCTATGATATTTCACAAACCGCAGCTCAATTCTTGAACACCACCGTCTTGGAGCCGTTGAGCAAAACGCGATCCTCTAGGTGAAAGCGAACAGCCGCTGCGAGCACACGGCGTTCAATATCGCGGCCCTTGCGGACAAGATCTTCGGGGGAATCGGCATGGCTGATCGGTTCCACATCCTGATGGATAATGGGGCCTTCATCCAGGTCTGCGGTGACATAGTGCGCGGTGGCACCGATCATCTTTACGCCCCGTGCATGGGCCTGATGATAGGGTTTCGCCCCCTTAAACCCCGGCAGAAAGCTGTGATGGATATTGATGCAGCGACCCGAAAGAAACCGCACCATGTCATCTGAAAGGACCTGCATATAGCGGGCCAGAACGACCAGAGATGCGCCGCTTTCATCCACCAGACGCTTGATCTGCGCCTCCTGTGCTGGCTTGGTATCTTTGCTGACTGGCAAGTAGTGATAGGGAATATCACCAATCAGGCTCGGCTTCAGAGCCTCGCGCGGATGGTTTGAGGCAATGCCCGCGACATCCATTTTCAACTCTCCGATGCGGACGCGATAAAGCAGATCACCCAGGCAGTGATCGAACTTTGAAACCATGAGCAGGACCTTGGGTCGCTCATCGGTGTCCTGCAGATTCCATGTCATGGTGTGCTTTGCTGCCAGCTGCGCAAAACGTTTCGACAGCTCGGCTGGATCGGTACTCCCGTCCAGCAATTCGAATACCACCCGCATGAAAAATCGGTTGGACGAAATATCGTTGAACTGTTGGGAGTCGCGAATATTACCGCCGTGCTGCGCCAGGAAGCCGGCGACATCGGCGACAAGCCCCGGTCTATCCTCACAAACCAGGGTTAAGACATATGTATTTCTCAGGATCCCCTCCGTCTTCCGATCTTGCCGCGATTGCACGGCGGGTTACACCAACATCCTGTGTACGATCAATAAGGCGAAACAGTCTGTCCTGAAGACACCTTTAGGGGCAAACCGGTGCGGGCGTGAATCAGGCCTTTGAGCTGGGTCGAATTTGCCCTTAAGGTTGAAGCCGGCCTTGGAGGAACGCGATGAAATTCGGCGTATTTTACGAAATGCAGCTGCCTCGCCCCTGGCATCGCGATAGCGAATGGCATCTTTACAACAACGCCCTGAACCAGATCGAGCTCGCCGACCAGCTCGGCTATGATTATGCCTGGGAGGTGGAGCACCATTTCCTGGAAGAATATTCCCATTCCGCCGCGCCCGAAGTGTTTCTGGCTGCTGCCAGCCAGCGTACCAAACAGATCCGCTTGGGCCACGGCATTTTTCAACTGACCACCAATCATCCCGCGAAAGTGGCGGAGAAGATTTCCGTGCTCGACCTCCTGAGTAATGGCCGCGTCGAGCTGGGCATGGGGGAAAGTGCCAGCGTTACCGAACTTGCCCCCTTCAAGGTCAATTTCCACGAAAAACGCGAGGTTTTCGAGGACGCCGTCCGCTGCCTGATCCCGATGTTCGCTGATGGCGGCTGTGAATATCATGGTAAATATTTCGACTTCCCGGCGCGAAATGTTCTGCCGAAGCCCCGGCAGAAACCGCATCCGCCCCTGTGGACCGCCTGTTCTCAGCTGGCGACCATTGCCTATGCAGGGGAAAAAGGCCTCGGGGCCCTGGGGTTCCAGTTCGTCAGCGCCGACGCCGCGCATGCCTGGGTGCACGCCTATTACAACGCCATCACCAAGCGCCTGGATCGCCTGGCCGAATATCCCACCAATCCCAATATCGCCCTGGTCTCCATGTTCATGTGTGCCCGCACAGATGAAGAGGCTCATGCCAAGGCGGATGGGGCAACGTTCTTTCAGTTTTGCCTTAGATTCTACAATAGCCCCGACCGTTCGCGTCCCGCCCCTGGCCAAGTGGATATGTGGAGCGAATACAGCAAATGGAAAGCGGCGAACCCCGAACAGGTCAAACGCAGTGCTAACAGCGGCCTGATCGGCTCGCCGGAGACCATTCGCAAACGTCTTCGCAAGTTCGAAGCCTCCAACATCGATCAGGTTATCCTGCTCAACCAGGCGGGCCGGAACACCCATCAGGATATCTGCGACAGCCTGGAAATGTTCGCCGCCGAGGTCATGCCGGAATTCCACGCCAATATTCCCGCCCACGAGGCCTGGAAGGGCGACGTCCTGGCCGGCCGGATTCGACTTGAGGAAATCGAGACCGAACAATTCACCGAGCGCTACGGGGCCAAGGCGGTGACGGTTTAGGCTAAGCGAGCCGGCAAGCTCGAGAGACTAATTTTACGAGGAAATTCATAAATATGGCGTTCAAGACCCGGATCACCGACATGCTCGGCATCGAGCATCCCATCGTCCAGGGCGGCATGCAGGGGGTAGGCGTCGCCGAGCTGGCTTCGGCAGTTTCCAATGCCGGTGGACTTGGCCTGCTCACGGCCCTGACCCAGCCCAGCCCTGAGGCCCTGCGCGCGGAGATCGCCCGCTGCCGGGCGATGACCGATAAGCCCTTTGGCGTCAACATGACGGTGTTTCCCTCGATCAATTCGCCCGATTACGCCGCCTATGCCCAGGTGATTATCGATAGTGGGATCAAGATCGTCGAGACGGCAGGCACGCCGGCCATCGCCGAGATCTGGGCGATCCTGAAGCCCCATGGCATCAAGATCATTCACAAATGCACCGCCGTTCGTCACGCGGTTTCCGCCGAGCGCAAGGGGGTGGACGCGATCTCCATCGACGGGTTTGAATGCGCCGGCCATCCGGGTGAAGACGATATCCCCGGCCTGATCCTGATCCCTGCCGCCGCTGACAAGGTGAAGATCCCGATGTTGGCCTCTGGCGGCTTTGGCGACGGTCGCGGGCTGGTCGCCGCCTTGGCCCTGGGGGCGGACGGCATAAATATGGGCACCAGATTCTGTGCCACCCAGGAAGCCAATATCCATGGAAACGTCAAACAGGCCTATCTGGACAATGACGAGCGCGGCACCAATCTGATTTTCCGCAGCCTGAAGAACACTGCCCGCGTCGGCAAAAGTCCCGTCTCCGACGAGGTGGTCCGGCGTCTGTCAGTGCCCGGCGCAGGCTTTTCTGATGTGGCCGAACTGGTCAATGGGGCCAAGGGCGCTGAGCTGATGCGAACCGGCGATCTGAGCCTGGGCATCTTCTGGGCCTCGATGGTCCAGGGCCTGATCCACGACATCCCAACCGTTAAGGAGCTGATCGACCGCATCATTGCTGATGCCGACGCCATCCTGGATGCACGGCTGGAGAAAATGCGCCGGGTTGCCGTGGAAGCCTAAGGGCTGTTCTTTTATATCCGCTCGATAATGATCGCCGGGGCCATGCCGCCGCCGGCGCACATGGTCACCAGTCCACGACGAAGGTCGCGGCGCTCCAGTTCGTCCAGCATTGTGCCCACCAGCATGGCGCCAGTGGCCCCGATGGGGTGACCCAGTGCCATGGCACCACCATTGACGTTGACCTTTTCGCGGTCAAGTTTCAGGTCGCGGATGAACTTTTCCGCCACAACGGCAAAGGCCTCGTTGATCTCGAACAGATCAATATCGTCGAGCGTCAGGCCGGCTTTTTGCAACACCTTGCGCGCTGCCGGGACCGGGGCATTGAGCATCAGCGTCGGGCTGTCACCCATATTGGCTATGGCGACTATACGGGCGCGAGGCTTCATCCCATGGGCCTGAGCGTATTTCGGCGAAGCGAGCAGGACCGCGCCGGAGCCATCGACGACGCCGGATGAATTGCCGGCATGGTGGATGAACTTGATATCCAGGTCGGGATATTTCTGCAGGATCAGGCTGCGATAGGTGACGCCTGTATCATCCAGAGGCACATCTGCCATGGCCTGAAAGGAAGATTTCAACGCCGCCAGTCCTTCGCGGGTTGTCTGCGGCCGGGGAAATTCCTCGCGGTCGAGCGCCAGGGTTCCGTCTTCGCGGTAAACCGGCACCAGGGACTTGTTAAAGTGGCCGTGCCGGATCGCGTGATCGGCCCGCTGTTGGCTGACCAGGGCCAGATCATCAACCGCCTCACGGGTGATCCCTTCCAGCGTGGCGATGGCGTCGGCACAGACCCCCTGATTGGATTGCGGGTGCAGAGCCCGTAGGCGCAGATTACCCTGGTCCATGGTCGGCGGACCATCCTCGGCCCCGCGACGATTGGGCATGGACATCATTTCGGTGCCCCCGGCGATGATCAGGTCTTCGAAGCCTGCGGCGATCGAGGCTGCCGCCATGTTCACCGTGGTGATTCCCGAGCCGCAAAAGCGGTCCAGGGTGACGCCACTCGAGCGCACGTCATAGCCGGCATCCAGAGCCGACATACGCCCAAGATCGCCGCTCTGCGGGCCGCGCTGAGAGCTGGTGCCCCAGATGATGTCATCGACCTCGGAGGTATTGAGGTTGTTACGGGCCGCCAAGGCCTTCAGCACGGTTGATCCCAGTTGCTGGGGATGGATGTCGGCAAGGGCCCCCTTACCGATCTTACCGATCCCGCGCGGGGTGCGGCAGGCATCAATGATCCAGGCTTCAGTCATGTTCGTCTTGTCCTTTTCGTATGGATATCAGCGCGGGGCCATGCGGATGGCACCATCCAGCCGCACGTCCTCGCCGTTGAAGTAGCCGTTGGTGATCATCGTATGGGCCAGGTCGGCGAAATCCTCTGGCCGGCCCAGGCGTTTGGGGAAAGGCACCTGAGCCGACAGGGCCGCCTTGATATGGTCCGGTGCCCGGCCCAGCAGCGGGGTGTCGAAAATCCCCGGCAATATGGTGTTGCAGCGAATGCCTTCGCCGGAGAGGTCGCGAGCCACCACCAGCGTCAGTCCGACGATCCCGGCTTTCGACGCGGTATAGGCGACTTGGCCGATCTGCCCGTCCTCCGCCGCGACCGAGGCGGTATTGACGATGGCCCCGCGATCACCGTCGTCCAGCAGACTTAGGCTCAGCATCCCCGCTGCACTTTTGGTGATGCAACGAAACGTGCCGATCAGATTGACTTGAATGATGCGTTCGAAATTCTCTAGCGGATATTCCTTGGCTTCGCCGCTTTGACGGTCGCGGGACACAGTCTTGGCCGCGCCGCCACCGACGCCGGCGCAATTCACCAGGATGCGCTCCTGACCAATGGCCGCCCTCGACTTGGCAAAGGCCGCGTCCACCTCTTCAGTGGAGGTCACATTGACCTTGCAGAACACCCCGCCCAGTTCCTTGGCCAGGGCCTCACCCCGCACCTCATCCAGATCAAATAACGCCACCCTGACCCCGTTGGCCGCCAACCGGCGCGCCGTCGCCGCCCCGAGGCCTGACGCCCCCCCGGTAATCACCGCGCTGATGTCTGAACTCAATCGCATCCTGGTCCTCCCACAGACGTCGCTCTTAACTCACCACGATGTCAGACCGCCAAACGATATAGGCTGTCAAGAACCATTGGCCTTGTCGGCATACTGCGGGAGTGCGGACGTCTTGCACACAGGCGCTAAGATGAGGGCAGATATCGAATAGGTCGACGACCGAATGCGTCGACAGGTATCGTGTCGACCTGTTCGTATATGCGGCTATTTGCGCAGGGACGGCATGTGTTCGCGCAGCGCCGCGTTGATGCGTGCTTGCCAGCCGGCACCAGTGGCACGGAAGGATTGTAACACGTCGGCATCGAGCCGTAGGGTCTGGTTGACCTTCCTCGCCGATTCCGGCTTCAAAGGACGGCCACGACCACGGCGCAGACCTTCCGCCACCTCCGCGCCAAAGGCTTCACCCAAAACCTCCAGGGCTGGTCGTGCCTGGCGAAATTCATCTCGCGTCCATTCGGGGTTTTCGTCATCTGGCATCGAAGCCGGGTCATCGCGTTTCTGCGTCATAGAATTTCACCTCTCTCTGGTTTGCTTTGCGGAAGCTGATGACATGGACGGCATCTGCCCGGTACGTCACGATAGCCACGTGCAGCCGCTGATCGAGTAAGCCGAGCACGCGGAACCGCCGCTCGCCGTAGTCATATCGGCTATCCTCCAGCGCCACCGCAGTCTCCCAATCGAGGTCCCCCACACGTTCAAATGAAAGGTTCCGTCCGGCTAGACTTTTGGCGTTTTTTACACTGTCGAATGTAATCCACATCTGATTTTATGCTACAGCAAATAATAAGAAGAGGAAAGGAAAAAGTCAGGCTGCGGGGTTTTGAAAACAGGCATATCTGCAGAGGTTGTCTCCTGGGACACATGTTCTCCTTCGCGAGAACTGTCCGCTATTTTCGTGTCTCACCCAAGGGGTTCAGTCCATCCGTGCCGGTCAGAGCGAAAAAGTTGTCAGATTGATTTAGGCCTAACTGCCATGCGCGGCGAGACCGTTTCCTTAGCTATTAATTACTCTGACCCCTTTCGTCCGGACCCCTTTCGTTCGTGCCGCGTTTCTGCGGAGGCATAGGATCGAAGAGACTAGACGTCGAAGGTGATTGCTAATTCAATTCGGGGTATGCAGACCGATGATCGAGAACTCTGATCCGCATCCTAAAGCCTCACTTGGCACTCAGGTCAAATTCGTACTTCACCCCTTTTTCTTGGGACTGAAAGCCAGCTCCGATGCCGGCCGGCGAGCGTAGCGCCAGAAGGTGTATCCACCCAATGTGCCAGCGACTCCCATGGGTAGGAGAAACTCGGCACAACGAGCCAAATAGCTCGGATATTCAGGCCGGGGAAATATAAAGTATGAAAAGCTTGCACAAAGCGGCAGAAATATAGGACCCATTAAGAAACCAGTGATTAAATAAGTAAACACGCTGCGTCGGCTCTTTTTCTCAACGATACTATTAGCTAAGCGCGCGGGAAAATATGCTACGAACCAGCCTATTACAAAAAATATAAGGGCCTCCACTATTGCAAATGGAATAACGACGAAGAGTCCGGTGGGGTTTATGCTGAAAGAGTGTTGAGAAATTAGCCCAAGTATTATTAGCTGGGAGCTATGAGCAACCGCAAAAACTATTGATGCGACCGCTATGGATCGTCCGTAAATATAGCGAAATCTCGGCAAGCTATTTGTCATTATCTGCAGCCGCGCGTTGGTAGTCGCTTGGAAGATAGGGTGCTGTGAACGCTCTGGCTTCATCGTGTAGGATTGGCTTGTCCGGACCCCGCCCGTACACACAGCGATGCCGCACCCAACCCATACTCCCAACGTAGTCCACAGCCGAATGTGCGCCACCATAGACGATCTGCATGGAGCCGAACACGGGGCTGGGTGTCTGATAAAGCCGGCCCAGCGGATCGTAGGTCAGGGTTATCTCGCCTGCGGTGGAGGCGTTGGTTAGGCGTTTTTCGGCGTCCCATCCATAAAGGTTCGTCCCGTCCGAGGTGAGGTCGCCGTTGTCGTCGAAGTTTAGCGTCGCCGGGCCTTCGGTGACCACCTGATTGAGCGCAGTGGCTGTAGAACTGTACCTCGTCCGCATCACCCGTTGACAGCTCTTGTCCTGGCAGGGATGGCTGGCGCTTTATCCACCCATCCGGAGACCCGATGATTCAGCGTCCGCACACCGCAATGGTCCTAGCCGCTGGTCTTGGCACGCGGATGCGGCCCTTGACCGATGATCGGCCGAAGGCCCTCGTCGAGGTGGGTGGAAGGTGCCTGATTGATCATATGCTTGATCGTCTGATCGCTGCTGGGATCGAGCGGGCCGTTGTGAACGTGCATGCCTTTGCCGACCAGATGGAAGACCACTTGCGCGCTCGTAGCGATGTTGAGATTCTGATCTCGGATGAACGTGAAGCACTGATGGAGACGGGGGGCGGCCTGAAAAAAGCTATATCGATGCTCGGTAAGGATCCGATCCTGGTCGCCAATATTGACTCGCTTTGGATCGAGACCGGTGAGCCGTTCCTGGAGTGTCTGATCCAAGCCTGGGACCCCTCCGTGATGGATGATCTGCTATTGCTCATGCCGTTGGAGCACACACTGGGGTTTGACGGACGGGGTGATTTTTTTCGCAGCCACGATGGCCGCCTTCGCCATCGTGGAGACGACTCGAGTGCACCCCTGGCCCAGATCGGCCTGCACATGCTGCACCCCGATACCATCGCCACCTGGCCAGATCATCCTCACAGCGCTTTTGCCCACTGGATGGCGTTTTCTCAAGTGGGCCGACTCCATGGCGTCGTGGCTGAGGGGCTGTGGATGCACGTGGGCGACCCGGCTGCGCGGGACGCTGCGGAAGTGGCATTGGGTTCTGGCCCATGACCAGCTTTCTAGATGGCCCGTCACCACGCTGGTATACCATACCGGCGCATCGCCCCTTTCTACTCGATCTCGCACAGGGACTATGGAGCGACCTGGCGAAGGCCGGCCCCGCCGCCCTGGCCGATGCGATTATTCTGGTTCCCACCCGGCGGGCGGGCCGCGCACTGGCAGACGCCTTCCTGACCGCATCCGGCAGTCAAGCCGTGCTGTTGCCGCAGGTGCGCGCCCTGGGCGACCTTGACGAAGGTGAGCCGCCGTTTGAGATCGGCGACCTGGCCCTGGATCTGGCACCGGCAATAAATCCCTGGCGACGGCGTTTCGAACTGGCCGCACTGGTCGCTGCCCATGAGGCGTTGCTGAACCGGAAGCTCGATGCCGGGGGCGCACTGGAATTGGCCGATACCCTGGCGGGGTTTCTTGATGCTTGCCAGCTGGAAGAAGTCGGCGACGATACGTCGCTTGATACTCTGGTCGAAGGGGAACTGGCGCGCCATTGGCAGATTTCGGCCAGGTTCCTGAAACTCGCCATTCAAGCCTGGCCCAAGCGACTGGCGGAACTGGGACTGATGGATCCCGCCGCGCGGCGTGTCGCCATGTTGCGCCGGCTTGAGGACCGCTGGCATCATCAACCGCCCAGCGACATCATCATTGCCGCCGGCTCAACCGGAACCACACCGGCGACAGCGGCCTTGCTGCACGCCATTGCCAACGCCCCCAACGGCTGCGTGGTGCTGCCCGGCCTGGACAAAGCCCTTGCCGAAGCGGCGTGGACCGCAGCTGACGATCAGCACCCGCAGGGTGCACTCAAACGCTTACTCGACCGATCAGGGCTGACCCGCGCCGACGTGCGAGACTGGAACCCCGAGGCGGAGATTTCACGCCAGGGTCGCTGGCGTCGGCGGCTGATCAACGAGGCCCTGCGCCCACCAGAGGCCACGGCCGACTGGCTGCAGCAGATCGCCGATCTGCGCGCCGAAGGGGTACCGGGTGAAACCGACCCGGTGCGCCAGGGCCTGGAGGGATTGACCGCAATCACCACCCGCAATGAGGAAGAGGCTTCGGCCGTTGTCGCCCTGCTGCTGCGAGAGGCGCTCGAAGCCCCGGACAGGACTGTGGCCCTGATCACGCATGACGCCGACCTCGGCCGCCGGGTCAGCGCCCGCCTGAGCCGATGGGGCATTGAGGTCGAATCATCCCTTGGCCGGCCGCTGGCGGGCGCGCCGGCCGCAGTTCTGGCCGGCCTGATCGCCAGGGTCACAATCGATCCGGTGGACCCGGTGACCCTGTTGGCGATCCTGAAACACCCCCTCACCCGGTTGGGACTGCCTGCAGACACTTTGGATGCCGCCCGGCGGACCCTGGAATTGAAGGCCTTGCGCGGACCCCGCTACCGCGACTGGGAAGCGCTGGAGACGCGCCTGACCGGTGACGCTGATGCACTGGAGACCCTGGCCGGTTTGGCCAGGGCCCTGTCAGCTGCCAGCCTCGCCTTTGAACCAGGCGATGCCTCGGTGGCTGAGGCTGCCCGAGGTCTGGCAACTGCCCTGGAAATCCTGGCCGGTGATGCTGGCGGTGAAACCGGCGGCCTTTGGCAGGGTCAGGCCGGCGAAGGCCTTGGGCGGTTGGTGTCGGCCCTGATCGAAGACAGCGATGGCCTGCCACCCATCACCGCGTCCGGTTTTTCCGACCTCCTGGCTAATCTTCTGGCTCGCGAAAATCTACATTCTGGCAGGGCCAGTCACCCGCGCGTGCAAATTCTGGGGGTGCTGGAAGCCCGCCTTGTCCGCGCCGATCTGTTGGTCCTAGCTGGCTTGCAGGAAGGGGTCTGGCCACCGGCAGCACCGATCGACCCGCTGTTGTCGCGACCGATGCGTGAGCGGCTGGGTCTGCCAATGCCAGAACGCCGGATCGGCCTTTCGGCGCATGACTTTGCCCAGGCCGCCTCGGCACCGGAGGTGGTTCTGGTCGACTGCGAACGCCACAGTGGTGCTCCGGCCATGGCGTCGCGTTGGCTGTGGCGCCTGCGCACTCTGGCCCGCGGCGCCTGTGTAGAGATCCCTGGCCGCCCAGACCTCCTGGCCTGGGCACGCGCCCTGGATGCACCCCTGGCTTCGCCTCCAGAGAGCCTGCGCACCGCTGGCCGCCCAGGTCCCACCCCGCCTGTGGCCTCCAGGCCGCGCAAGCTGCCGGTCACTGGCATCGAGCGTTGGGTGCGTGATCCCTATGGCGTCTACGCCCGCTACATCCTTGAACTCTATCCCCTGGAGCGACCCGATGAACCTGTGGACGCTCGGGCGCGGGGAACAGCGATCCACAACGCCTTTGAACGCTTTGCCCTGGCCCACCCCGTGGACCTGCCCGAGGATGCGGAAGACGAATTCGCCTGGCTGATCATTGAGGCTTTGACCGAGGCGGGGATGCCTGCGGCCCGCATCACCCGCGAGACCGCACGGGCCAGGACGGCGGCGCGATGGGTTGTTGGCTTTGAGCAGAAACGTCGGCCTGGGGCCGACCTGCACGTAGAAAAAAAGGGGGAGATGATCCTGCAAACGGCGGGCGGGCCTTTCGTCATCACCGCAAAGGCAGATCGAATCGAAGACCGCGGTGATCGGGCCGATATTCTAGACTTCAAGACCGGGGCGGCACCGACAAAACCGCAGGTACTGTCAGGCCTCGCCCCGCAACTGACCCTGACCGGGGCGATTTTGGCCAGCGGCGGCTTTGCCCAGATAGGTCCCAGACCGGTTGGCGAGCTACTCTATGTAAGGGTCAGTGGTGGCCGCGAGGCGGGGCGCGAAGAGGTCCGGGCCGGTGTCGAAGACAGTGAGGCCCTGGTAGCCGATGCCCTGGCGGGCCTGAAACGTCGCATCGATCTGTTCGACAATCCCGCCACGCCTTACCGGTCCTGGGCGGCGGCGCAATTTGTTGGCCGGCACGGCGGCGACTATGACCACCTCGCCCGGTTGTGGGAGTGGTATGTGATTGGCGATGCCCCTGAAGGAGATGAGGGATGAGGGCGGTGATCGAACCTCAGGTTCGCGCCTCTGATCCGGTCGCGTCTGTCTTTGTCGAGGCCAATGCGGGCGCGGGCAAGACCTCAACCCTGGTCAAGCGCGTAGCGCGCCTGTTGCTAGCGGGGGCCAGACCCCAGGCTATACTCTGCGTCACCTATACCAAAGCGGCTGCAGCAGAGATGCAAAGCCGGCTGTTCGAGACTCTAGGCAAATGGGCTGTGATGTCAGATGCGGCGCTGGTTGATGAGCTCGCAGTATTGCACGAGGTTGGCCGCGATTTATCTGCCGCCCGGGCCCTTTTCGCCCGCGCTCTGGAAACCCCTGGCGGGCTAAAAATTCAGACGCTGCACGGCTTCTGCGAACAATTGCTGCGGCGGTTCCCCTTAGAAGCCGGGCTCTCGCCGGGATTCACTGTGCTCGAAGACGCAGCGGCAGCGCGGACCTCCAGCCGCGCCAGGGATGCGGTGGCTGCGGTCGCTCTGGCGGTGCCGGACGGGGCCATCGGTGAGGCTTATGCGCATTTCTCGGTGCAGCTGGACTGGGAAAGTTTCAACCAGATGTTGGCGGGTTTCGAGAGCCGGCGGGCAACGATCGCTGCCTATCTGACGGCCTGCGGCACACCCCACGCCATGCGACGCGATATCTGGGCCCGCTGCGGAATTTCCACCGTAACCTCCGCCGAAGAGATCGGGCAAGCGGCGGTAACGACCATCCGTTGGGGGGCCTGGAGACGCGCAGCGGCAGCTTTGGCAATGACAGGCAAAGTATCAGATACGAAGACGGCGGTGGCCATGGGCAAAGTCGGCCCCGACTGTCGTTTCGCAGACTTGGTGCCGATCTTTCTGACCGCGAAGGGAACGCCACGCGCCAGCGTTGGAACCAAAGGCGTCGATGCCACCAGTCTCCAGTGGCTTACCGAGGAACAGGGCCGGGTCGTTGAAACCCGCCAGCGGGTGCAGGCGGCGACCATCGCCTCTGACACCGGACACGCGCTGACCCTGGCGGCCGCCTATGCCCACGCTTACAGCCAGGCCAAGGCCCAGACCGGCAGCCTGGATTTCGCCGACCTGATTGGTCATGCCCGGACCCTGTTGACGCACAAGGCTGACGCCGCCTGGGTACTGTATAAACTGGATGGCGGCCTGGAACATGTCTTGCTCGATGAGGCACAGGACACGGCACCTGAGCAGTGGGAAATCCTCAAAGCCCTTACCGGAGAGTTTTTCACCGGTGCAGGGGCGGTCAGCGCGCCACGGTCGGTCTTCGCTGTGGGCGATGAGAAACAATCAATTTTTTCGTTTCAAGGGGCCTCTCCAGAGCGACTGGCCGCCGAAAGCTTGGCCTTTGGCACCCGCGCCCGTGAGGCCGGCAGCCGGTTCGACTTGGTAAAACTGTTGCATAGCTGGCGATCTCGGCCTGAGATTTTGGCCTTCGTCGACGGGGTATTCCTGGCCCCAGACCTGCTTTCAGGGCTGCGGCCCGGAGAGCCGGGAAAGGTCATTGGCTTTCCCATCAGCCATCTCCCCCGTCGGTGCCCGGGCGGCTGTGTCGATCTTTGGCCGATGGAAGAGGGCGAGGGGCGGGACGAGACCGATCCCTGGGCACCTGTGGATGCCGAGCCGCCGTGCAGTGCCAACAAGGCCCTGGCACAGCGCATCGCGATGGCGCTTCGGATTATGACAGAGCGTGGCGAGGCGGTGGTAGACCGCGACACCGACCAGCCTCGATCCATGGGCTACGGCGATGTTC
Organism: Caulobacteraceae bacterium; assembly: GCA_043742825.1. Lineage (GTDB taxonomy): Bacteria > Pseudomonadota > Alphaproteobacteria > Caulobacterales > Caulobacteraceae > Acaudatibacter. The sequence continues at coordinate 25,363 of JAYTXQ010000170.1, forward strand.
TGATCCTGGTGCGGCGGCGCAATGCACTTTTCGACGAGATCATCCGCGCGCTCAAACGCGAGGGCGTGCCGGTCGGTGGGGCGGACCGGTTGAAACTTTCTGACCATGGGGTGTTTGAAGACCTTGTCGCCCTGGGTCGTTTTGCCTGTTTTGCCGAGGATGACCTTAACCTTGCGGCGCTGCTGCGCAGCCCCTTTTGTGATATCGATGAGACTGGTCTCTTTGACCTCGCCCACGGCCGAGCCAAAGAGCCTTTGTGGACTGTGCTGGGCCGTCGGCGTGCTGAACGCATCGAGTGGGTCGCGGCGCACCGGCTCTTGACTTGGACGCGTGAGGCGGGACGCAGCCTTTCGCCGTTTGATTTTTTCAGCCGTTTCCTGGCGCGACTTGATGACCAGAACCGTTCCCAACGCCAACGCATACTGACCCGACTGGGGGCCGAGGCGGCCGACGCCCTGGATGCGTTCGTAGCCCAGGCTCTGGCTCAGGAACGCGGCGGCGTCATGGACCTGGAAACTTTCCTGGCCCAGATGGCTGCCACGGAACTGGAAATCAAACGCGAAGCTGAGGCGGCCTCCAGCGGTGGTAAAGGCGAGGTGCGGGTGATGACCGTGCATGGTGCCAAGGGGCTCGAGGCCCCCATAGTGATTTTGCCCGACACGACGGCCAGGGTTTCCACCGGCAGATCGGGGCCGTTGTTGGATGTGCCGGACGGCGGATTTCTCTGGGCCCCCCGAAAAGACGAAGACTGCCAAGCTTCCACCGAAGCGCGTGATGCCAGGCAGGCCCAGGCGGAGGCGGAATCGGCCCGCCTACTGTATGTGGCCCTGACGCGAGCCCGCGATCGCCTGATTGTCTGCGGCATTAAGAGCCAGCCAAAATCGTTCGAGCGTAGTTGGTATGACTGGATCGCGCGGGGCTTCGAAGGCCTCGAAACTCGCCCCATTGCCCTTCCTGGCGGCGGGGTGGCCCTGCGCTTTGGAGCTGACCCGAACATCGGCGAAACAGTTACACCCTCGATAAGCTCAGAGTTCATTGTGCCCCATTGGGTGAAACAACTCGCCACCCTCGACCCGGTTGCGCCTGCGCAGGGCCGGCCCTCTCAGCTTCGTGATTCTGACGCTGGCGCGGCCCCGTCACCCCTCCAGGTCAGTGGTGGCCTGGGGCGATATCGCCGAGGTGAGGTCATACATCGGCTGTTGCAACTGTTGCCCGATCTGGCCCCGGCCGCACGCCCGGCCGCCGCTGCAGCTCTGATGTTGCGGGAACGTGACCTCACCGATAGTCAACGTCAGGAGATGGCCGCTGCCGCCCTGTCAGTGTTGAACCACGCTCAGTTCGCTGGCGTCTTTGGCCCCGGTTCCAAGCCAGAGGTCGCCCTGGCCGGGATTGTTGCTGGGATGCCTGTTTCGGGCCGTGTTGACCGCCTTGTCGTGTCTGCGGACCGGGTTCTGGTCATCGACTACAAGACCAACCGCCCAGCCCCTGTGACAGTGGACAGGGCCGATATCGGCTACATTCGCCAGATGGCTGCCTACAGCGCGATTTTGGCTCTAATCTATCCTGAACGAAAAATTGAGGCCGCTTTGGTGTGGACCGACGGACCGCGCCTGATGGCCGTCCCAGAAAAACTCATGGCACAAAGCCTTGCTGATCTGGCCTTTAGTGGTTGACCGGAGACTGGCAGTCATTACCTCTACCGAATCTGACCCCACCAGGAAATTGCTATGAGCACTGTTGCCATCACCGATGCCTCCTTCGAGCAGGATGTTCTCAAGGCCTCCGGCCCCGTGCTTGTGGATTTCTGGGCTGAGTGGTGCGGTCCGTGCAAACAGATCGGCCCGGCATTGGAACAGATTTCCGACGAACTCAGCGGCACCCTGACGGTGGCCAAAATCAACATCGACGACAGCCCCATGACCGGTTCCCGCTACGGCGTGCGCGGCATACCCACCATGATGTTGTTCAAGGGCGGCGAGATGGCGGCGATGAAAGTCGGCGCCCTGCCCAAATCGAAAATCCTCGAATGGTTGAGCGAAGCGGGCGTTGCCGCCTAAATACCCGGTCCATCGAGGAGCATAGCCAGGAATTCTGACGACGAGTTTTGCTGCGGTGCCGGAACTGTCGAACTCAGTAGCTACGGGCGTCCTGTTGTTTCAGTTTCTTGATCCGGTGCCGCTGATAGGCCTCGATCTGACGGAACAACCGATTGTGTCTGTCGAATGCCAAATGGGTGATTGAGACCAAATGTGCGTTTTTGGTCTCCGATGTCCCGAAATCCAGGGAGCAGACCACGCCACCTTCGTCCGCCAGATAGAATATCGCGATGACGTTACACCGTTCCGGAATCGATATGCCTGGCGATCGATCCACAAGGGTGCGCCTGACCTGCTGGGAAATTTTAGCTTCCATCGGCAGGGAGCGTTTCAGCTCCGTCACTAGGCTGTCAGCCTTTTGCGGATCACCGATCATCGAGATTCCCTTGAACGCGAGCGGAGTGCCTCAGGTAGCATCAATGAAGGGATTCGAAAAACCGATCGACAGAGTGGAATTCGCCTCAGGGTGGTCCTTCAACCGGTGTCAATCGCCGGTTGAACTCTGAGCGTCTGCGCCCAATGGATGGTTCCCCTACGCCCCCAGCGACTCCGGCGAAGCCCTGAACAGATCCACCGCGCCTTGGGTGACTGCTAGTGCCAGGCCGGGGGCCTGGGTCAGGACCTGTTCGCTGTAGACCCGGGCGAGGCCGATCCTGGTGCGCCAGTAGTCGGTGGGGCCTTCGCCGGCGGCGATCTTGGCTGCGGCCGCCAGAGCGCCTTTGCCGATCATCCAGCCGCCGACCACGTCTCCGAGCAGGCGCAGATAGGGCGTTGCGCCGGCAAGCGCGTCGGGCTGGGCGTGGCCGCGGCGCTCGATCAGCCAGCCGGTGGCTGACTGCACGGCGGCGAGGCCCGTTTCCAGACGTTGGCCGATGGTGTGCAGCCAGGCGTCGTCTGCACTCTTGAGGGCCCCGGCGGTGACAAAGATTTCGCCCACCAGCTCGCGCACCGCTTGGCCCTTGCCCAGAGCCAGCTTGCGCCCCATCAGGTCGATGGCCTGGATGCCGTTGGTGCCTTCATAGATCGGCAGGATGCGGGCATCGCGGTAATGCTGGGCCGCACCGGTGTCCTCGATAAAACCCATGCCGCCATGGATCTGAATGCCCATAGACGCCACCTCAACAGCCATGTCGGTGGACCAGGCCTTGGCGATCGGCGTCAGCAGCTCTTCGCGCAGGCGAGCTGAATCGCGGTCGACCGGATTGGTGGAGAGCCTGGCGAGGTCGCTGGCGACCGCCGTGGCCAGACAGATGCCTCTGGCGGCCTCGATCCTGGCTTTCATGATCATCAGACTGCGGCGCACATCGGGGTGGTCGAAGATCCGTGCGGGCGACGCGCCGGTCCAGGCTGAGCGGCCTTGTTTGCGCTCCAGCGAAAAGGCCAGGGCCTGTTGATAGGCGCGCTCAGCAACGCCGACACCCTGAACCCCCACTTGCAGGCGCGCAGCATTCATCATCACAAACATGGCCGCCAGACCCTGATTGGGCGCACCGATCATTTCGGCATGGGCGTCTTCGAAGAGCATGACGCAGGTGGGCGAGGCGTGGGCCCCCAGCTTATTCTCCAGGCTTGCAGGGCGCACGCCATTGCCTTCGCCTAGCGAGCCATCCTCATTCACCCGGCGCTTTGAGGTGAGGAACAACGACAGGCCGCGAGAGCCGGGCGGGGCATCGGGCAGGCGCGCCAGAACCATGTGAATGATATTGTCGGCGACATCGTGATCGCCCCAGGTGATGTAAATCTTTTGCCCGTTCAAGCGATAGCCGCCCTTGCCATCCGGATCGGCCCGCGTGGTCAGGCCGCCTAGGTCTGAGCCTGCCTGGGGCTCGGTCAGGTTCATGGTCCCGGTCCACTCGCCGCTGATCAGGCGGGGCAGATACAGGGCCTTTTGCCGCGCCGTGCCGTGACTGCTCAGGGCCTCAATGGCGGCCAGGGTAAGCATTGGGCAAAGGCCAAAGGCCATATTGGCGGCCTGAACCATTTCGAAGACTGCGATCTCCAACGCCTTTGGTAGCCCTTGGCCCCCGTGCTCAGTTGAAGCGGAAAGGCCGTTCCAGCCCCCGGCAGCGAACTGGCGATAGGCATCGGCAAAACCAGGCGGGGACCTGACCTGGCCATTTTCCAGTCGCGCACCAGTCTGATCGCCGATGCGGTTGAGTGGGGCCAGAACCCCGGAGGTGAAATCCCCCGCCGCCTCCAGGATCGCCGCTACGGTATCGGCGTCCGCGCCCGGAAAGGCAGCGGCCAGACGACCAAAATCAGCAGCCTGTTCGAGGCTGAAGAGCAAGTCCCGGACGGGCGGATTATAGGTCATAGCGGATTCCTTGTGCAGGCTAAATCTCTCTAAGGCAAAACGCCAGGCACTGGCTATGCTTTGACTTCGATGGTCGGCCACTTCATCAGAGGAGTGTTGCCGCCAGACACCGACAGGATCGATGCCCCACTCACCCCAGTCAGCCGCAGAGGCCCTTAAAGCAGGGGAGTTGGTGCTGCTGCCCACCGAGACGGTCTATGGACTGGGCGCGGATGCTGGCAATCCGACTGCTGTGGCTGCCATTTTTACGGCTAAGGGTCGGCCTCGTTTTAATCCCTTGATCGCCCATGTCTACGATATCGCAGCGGCAACGCGGATCGGGCACCTTGATGACCGGGCGCTTCGCCTGGCAGAAGCTTTTTGGCCGGGGCCCTTGACGTTGGTGCTGCCGGCGCTCGAACACTGCGGTGTCTGTGACCTGGCGCGCGCGGGCCTGGATACCGTGGCCATCAGAGTGCCGGCTCATCCCCTGGCGCGGCGGGTACTTGATGTCTTTGCCGGGCCCGTGGTGGCACCTTCTGCCAATCGCTCGGGTCGGCCCAGCCCTACCACCTTTGCCCACGCCCTGGCCGAGACGGGCGCTCAGGCCTCGGTCGCTCTGGACGGAGGCGACTGTCTGCTAGGTCTGGAATCCACCGTGATTTCACTGCTTGACGGTCCCGCACGGTTGCTGCGTCCCGGCGCGGTGACGCGGGAAGAGATCGCAGCCCTGATCGGGACGCTAGCCGAGGCTGAGTCTGACGCCAGGCGCTCGCCAGGCCGGATGACCCGCCACTATGCGCCCGTCGCACCTGTGAGACTTGAAGCGCTGAGTTTTGCGGTTGACGAGGTCTATCTGGCTTTTGGTCATGCAGCTATCGGCCAGAACATTCTACAATTGAGCGCGACGGGCGACCTGCGTGAGGCTGCCGCCAACCTCTTTGCCCACCTGCGCACCGCTGACGCTATGGCACCAGTCGCTATAGCTGTAGCTCCGATCCCCGACATGGGCCTTGGCGAAGCGATCAACGACCGACTACGTCGGGCGGCGGGCCATATCGGATAGGCGAGGATCGTGGGCCGGCGCTCTATGCCGCCGAGTGTTGTGGCGTGCGCCAGGCATCCAGGATGCTGGCCTGGTGGACGCAGGATACGGTACACAGGGGCGCACAGGGCTTTGTCGTCCGGTATTCGCGCCTGATATCGGCCTTACCATAGGTCAAAAGCGGTGTTCCCGGCGTGCCGCGCTGCTGTGAGCAATAGTGCACCAGGCCCTCCTCACAGATATAGAGATACCGAGCCCCGGCCCTGCAGCGCCAGGAATTAGGCTTGCCGTCCATCAGGTTTTTTTGGAACGTCAGATAATTGAAACGGTGGGCGAGGGAGCCCTTGTCCATCAGTTGGTGATAGACGCTACGCTGCGTGGTTGAGAGCGGTGCCAATGTGCCTGAATCATCGTGCAGCACGCCGACCGTGTGGCTGAACCCCAGGGCCTTTGCCGCTTCGGCCACTTCCAGCGCGTCGTGGGTACGCTCTTCCGATATCCCAAGAACCGAGTTGATATTGACGTGAAAGCTGGCGTGCTCGGACAGGAGTTTGAGTTTGCCGCGCAGGGATTTGAGCGTTTTCTTTGACACTTCGTCCGGTTTCACCCCGTCGATAGAGATCTGCATCTCTTGCAGGCCGGCGTCGTTCATCGCCTTAATCCGCTTGACCGTCAGAAGGAAACCGTTGGTAATCGTGGTGGCGATCATGCCGTGCCCCCGAATGCGCCGGATAATCGCTTCATGTTCGGGGTGGGTCAGAGGCTCGCCACCCGTAAGTGTGACGATCTGCGTGCCCAGAGCCGCGAGCGCATCGATGCGGGCATAGAGGTCACTCAGCGGTACCGGCTTGGAAACCTTATCGAATTCACTGCAATAGGTGCATTCCAGATTGCAGTACCGCGACACCACCAAGTGGGCGAGCATCGGTTTGTCGCGTGATAGCAGCACGCGCGAAGCGACCCGCAGGCCGTCTATAAGGGTTACAGCTCCCATCTAAAGGCACGGCCCCAAAACAGTGTGCTTCATTTGCCGGAGACTAAGTGGATGTGCAGCGTGGTGTCTCCGGGGCGGGCATTGAACAGGACGGACTCAAACGATGGCAAGGCCAAGAAAAGTCGTGGATTGTTAGAAAATCCAACTCGCTCGGAATAGCCGAACAGGCTCTTGTCGAACTTATGATTGCTATTGGCATCATGGTAAACAGCCATGGCGTACTTGCCGGGACTTTTCAGCCAGATGCACATATGGGTCACGGGTCGATCGACCGGAGCATACCAGACCTTCAAAGCACCATCCTTGATCATGAACTGGCTCTTATCGTCAGGATAGAGGCTGGCCGACATCAACCCCTTAGCCGAGGTCATGCCGTCGATATCGATCAACAAACGCGCATTGCTGGGGGTGCCCTCGCAAGCAGGAGCCTGGGCCTGAGCGCGAAAGGAAAGGGTCAGGAGGGCGATGGCAAGAAAGGCCGCGCCGGTCGTCTTCAAGGGAGTCATCAGGGCTCTCGGAAGTGTATTGGTCGCCATCCCGGCAACCGCTATTTAGCGCTTTGGGCCCCTTTGCGCCAGTGCCGCCATCAGTTCGAAGGGATTTGCCTCTCCAGACGGGTCAGGTCCGCCGCGATATTCTCTATAAAGCGTCGCCACATTGACCGCGATCCGCTCCGCATCGCCCCAGTCGGCAAATCCGCCCAGGCTGATGTCCAGGGCCGCGTCGCTGACCGAAAGCCCGGCATCAAAACGTTGCCTCGCCTGAGCGTCAATGTAGTGCAGATAGTCCTGCACTCGGCGCACGCCGACGATGTCGGTGATCGGTCCGTGACCGGGCACGATCAGCCGGGGATTAAGCTCAATGATCAGATCACAGGCCTTGAGCCAATTGCCCACCGGCCCGGCCCACATGATCGGGGTGCCATCGATGAACAGGATATCACCGGTAAAGACTAAATCGTCATCGACCGCGTGAACGATCACATCGCCCAGGGTGTGGGCGGGGCCGACCTCATACAGTTCGACCCGCTTGTCGCCGACTTTGAGATCAAGGCGGCCGCTAAAGGTCTGTGTCGGAGCGCGGGTCTGCGCGCCGGCAAAATCGAAGGGGCCAAAAATATGTTTCAGGTAGGCGCCCGTCGATCCGCCGCTTGCCACCATTGAGGCCAGAAATGCCGGCGGATGATCGTCCATCTCTCGCGCGGACGCGGCGGAGGCGATTATGTTGGCTTGGGTCAGCAATCCATTGCCGAAGGTGTGGTCACCGTTCGCATGGGTGTTGATCAGCGTACCGATATCATCGGCACCGACGCGCGTGGCGCTCTGAATGGTGTCCAGCATGGTGCGAGTGAGATTGGCGTCGAACAGTGTGTCGATCAAAAGCGAAGCCTCGCCATCGCGGATGAACCCGGCATTCGACCATCCCCAGCCACCGTCTGGTTGTAGATAGGCATAGGCCCCGCCACCCAGATCATGCAGGCCGTGGGTATAGGTCCAGCGCGGCGCACCGCTGGCATGGCTGGAATGGGCGCAGTCAGCGCCACTGCACGCGTGTGGCTGCGTCACGATCGAGTCGCTCCGGCCAATTCGTTCTGCATCTGGCTGATAATCTCGAACGAACGCAGTCTTTCAGCGTGATCATAGACCATGCTGGTGACCATCAATTCATCCGCCCCTGTCTCCGCAGCAAAAGCTTTGAGCTTGGTTTGAACCGTCTTAGCCGAGCCGACGACCGCCCGGGCCAGCACCTGTTGCAGCAGGGCCTGAGCCCCTGGATCAATGCGCAATTGCAAATCTTCTACCGGCGGCGGCAGAGGGCCGGGCGTGCCTGTGCGCAGAGCGATAAAGGCCTGTTGTTGCGACGTGGCCAGATACTGGGCTCGCGCGTCCGTCTCAGCCGCGAGGGCGCTGACCCCCAGCATGACATAGGGCTTAGCCAGGCGCTCGGAGGGTTCGAAACGATCACGATAGATCATCAGGGCCGCCTTAAGGTCAGCTGGAGCAAAGTGCGAGGCAAAAGCAAACGGCAGCCCGAGCGCGGCTGCCAGTTGCGCGCCAAAGGTGCTCGACCCCAGGATCCACACGGCTACATCCTGACCCGCACCGGGAACCGCGCGCACTGCCTGACCCACCTGCGCCGGCTCAAAATAGTGCATTAGCTCGACCACATCCTGGGGAAACCGCTCTTCGCCGCCGACAAGGGTGCGTCTCAGTGCCCGCGCCGTCAGCTGATCCGTCCCCGGCGCCCGGCCCAGCCCCAGATCAATCCGACCCGGATACAGCGCCGCCAGCGTGCCGAAAGCCTCTGCCACCATAAGGGGCGAGTGGTTGGGCAGCATGATCCCGCCTGCGCCGATGCGGATGGTCGAGGTGCCCGCCCCGATATGGGCCAGCACCACAGCCGTCGCGGCGCTGGCGATCCCCGGCATGTTGTGATGCTCGGCCACCCAATAGCGCTTGAACCCCCAGGCCTCGGCATGTCGCGCAACATCGAGGCTGCCTGCCAGGGCTCCAGAGGCGTCGCCGCCCTGGATGATGGGAGAGAGATCGAGAACGGAAAGTGCGGTCATGGAAAGGGATATAGGCGGTTTGGCGCAGCTAGAGCAGGATGATTTTGGGCAGAATCGCCTAAAAATCTGAATCCTGATCTAGATTCAAATATTTAGAGACTGATTCAGCCTTCACATCTGTTCCGTGCAAAGTCATCAGGCTCCAGGCGACGGGCGCATTTTATCCGATACAAAAGCCGTCAAATTGCTCCGCAAACAGCCAGGCGCACTTGCTGGCATTCAGTCTCCAATATTCCTGCGCGTTAAACGCCTCTCAGCCGCACCTGGGCCTTCAAACCATCGCAACGCTGCGTCCGCGCCGTTGTCTTGCCGCGCAGCCCAGCAGGGTCACGCCGATCAGCATTATTGCCCAGGAGGCCGGCTCGGGCACGGCGTTGGCGGCGAAAATGCCCTGGATGCCGTCGGCGTTGAAATCATATCCGACCAGTTGGCCCCTATTGCTGATTCCCTCGACAAAGGTAAGCACCGCGCGCGGATCTTTGACGATGGTGAAAACGCCGTTCTGGTAGACAAAGCCCGATCCGGTGGCGAAGCCGTCGTTTGATACCCCGCCGACAATGACGCCGGCGTCGTTGATCCCCGAGACGTTGGTCGTCAGCCAACCGGGCGCGGCGAACGTGTTGATGACCCCGCCAACATCGACGAAACTATGGGCCGAAGTATTGCCGCCCGTAGGTCCGTACACGCCCACCACCACACCAGCGTTGTTGACGCCGGTGGCGAGGGTCGAATTGGCGGGGAAGGCGGCGTCGTCGATGGCGGTATATGCGCCTGCCGCATAGACATAGCCCTCGGTCGCCGCAGTTCCACCCTGGTATCCGGCGATCTTACCGTTGTTGCTGATCGAAAACGCCTCGTTGGTAAAACCGCCACCCGAGTTCACGACGGAGAAGGCACCGCCGGCGTAGAGAAAGCTCTGGAAGCCGTTAGCCGCCGGGTGATAGCCGCCAACGATCTGCCCGGGCGTCGTTGATGCCACCGGCCCGCGTGATGTTAGACGTTGCTCCACGTGCCGCCGGTATCAGCGCATAAGTTTTCGTTTTCAGACTATAGATGTCGTCAACAACGGTGAAATCATAGGCGACGTTGGGCACAGACGCGGTGACCAGGACTTGGCCACTGTCATTGACACCCCAAGCGCCAATGAAGGCGTTCGCCGGAGCGCTGGGCCGAGGAATGGCTGTAAACACATAGGGGCCGGCGGCGTTCGCCGGACCGGCGCACCACACATTGGGACCCCGAGATCAGAACCGCTCAATCCTTGCCCCGTGGCCCGGCGCGGCGGCTAGTCGCGCATCGCACGTCACCAGCGGTGCCTCCAGGGCTTCGGCCAAGGCGACGTATGCGGCGTCATAGGCAGTCAGATTGTGCCGCAGAGCCCAGATGCGATCCAGCAGCGCTGTATTAGAGTGGCGTTGAAGGGGGAACGCGGTGAGGTGGTCAAGCGCCATGTGTCCGCGAGCCAGATCAAGGTCGCCACGCGCCACATACCGCCGTAGCACTTGGGCGATCTCGACATCCACCAGATGCGGCCCGTGCAGGCTCTCGCCGTTGGCGAGCAACCGCATTCGGATCGCCCCCGCGTTCGGTGTCCCCAACAAGACCTCCACCAAGGCGGAGGCATCGACGACGATCACCGACTATCACGTTCGGCGCGGATCGCATTGGCTGGAGTCTCTGACACGACCACCGGTGGCAGCCGCGCCAGGCGCTCATGCATCTCTGACGGGGTGGGGATCTCAGCGCTGTGGCGAATGTCACGCAACAGATAGTCCGACAGTGACATACCTGCCAAGGCCGCCCGGGATTTCAGTGTCCGATGCAAGGCCTCTGGCACGTGCCGGATTTGGATCATGACTGACATGTGGAAAACATGTGATCATGTGCATCGCCTGTCAAGTCCCTGTTCGCGCCTTGTGGCTTGCGCCGGCACAGATGATCTCGGGGGTCAATGTCAGGCTTTCGCAACCCATCCCCGCCAAGTGAAACCGGCATAGAACATCTCGACATCTGAAAAGCCCGTGTCGCGCAGAATGACTTCATCCTCCTCGGGGCTCAGCAGGTTCAAATTTGCCTCGATCGATCACCGAGCGGTCTCAGCGATATCCGAAGCAATGCCGCAGGCGACAGCGAAAGCGGCGTACCTTGAAAGCCATTGGGTCCGTTCGCGCTCCCCGCGCGGACAACTACAATGGGCTGTCACGAACGGTGCGCCGGGCTTAAGACGGCGCCGAATTTCGCTGACCGTACGCCGCCTCTCGTCAGGTGCCAGAAAATGTAGGGTCAGAAGACAGGCGGCACCATCGAACGGGCCTTTGGGAGCCGCATCAATGTAGCCTTCATGCAATCGTACGCGTGCACCAAGCGGCCCCAGCGTGTTCCGGGCAAGGTTCAGCATTTCGCCGGCCGGATCAACGCCGTCGAACGTCCAACCCAACTGGGCCTCGGCGAAGACTTTCAGTTCCAGTCCACCCCCCGCACCCAGGACGAGCACGTTTCCCTAAGGCAGCAAGCTCTCCGCCAACAGAATGCCAGCCATCCGTTGCATGTCGGCGAAACCGGGCGTGAATCGTGGCGGGCCCACGACGTATCGTGCCACGGCGGCGGGATCGGAGAAGTGGGCCAGAAGGGGGTTCAGGGTGCGGTCTCGATTCGCGCCATGGGGGACATGGATAGGGACAGACACGGTACAGACACGGTACAGACACGGGTTTAAATCGACACGAGGGTTTTGCACTCCAAAACTGTGGCTGTCCCGCTTTATCCTCTCGGTCTTTACCCTCGCCGCGAAACCCCTCACTCTTAGGGTCATGACTCTGACCCGTGATGATGTTCGCACCTGGGATGCCACCGATCCGCTGCGGTCGTTTCGCGATCAGTTTGTTCTGCCTCAGGGCGTGATCTATCTAGACGGCAATTCCCTGGGCCCCTTGCCCAGGGCCACGGCAGTCCGGTTGAAAGATGTTGTCGATGGTGAGTGGGGAACGGGACTGATCCGCAGCTGGAATGACGCCGATTGGATCGGCGCGCCGCAGCGGGTGGGGGCGAAGATAGCACGGCTGATCGGCGCGGCGGCTGATGAAGTGGTGGTGGCCGACTCGACGTCGGTGAATATCTACAAGCTGTTGGCTGCGGCACTGGCCGCCCGACCCGGCCGGCGGGTGATATTGACGCAGGCCGGCGACTTTCCGACCGACACCTATATGGCACAGGGCCTGGCCGTCCTGGCATCGGACGTGGATGTCCGCTCGGTAACCGGCGATATCTGTGCGGCGATGGACGAGAGTGTGGCCGCAGTCCTGTTGAGCCACGTACATTACAAAACCGCCGCCCGCCACGACATGGTGGCGATGACATCGGCTGTCCGTGCCGCCGGCGCTTTGGTTGTCTGGGACCTCAGCCACAGCGCCGGCGCAGTTGAGGTTGATCTGACCGCCAGTGGCGTCGATCTGGCCGTGGGCTGTGGGTATAAGTTTCTCAACGGAGGCCCCGGTGCACCGGCGTTTTTATTTGTGGCCCGCCACCTGCAAGCCTGCCTGAACTCGCCACTAAGCGGCTGGATGGGCCACGCCGCGCCCTTCGCATTCGAGGGCGATTATCGTCCGGCCGCTGGGATCGACCGGTTCCTGTGCGGAACACCGCCCATTCTGAGCTTGGCGGCGCTGGAGGTTGGAGTTGATCTGGCCCTAGCCGTCGACATGGCCCTGGTGGCCGAAAAATCGGCACGACTGTGGGAGCTTTTTGCCAGTCAGATACAAGGCCGATGCGGTGACATGGGGTTCACGTTGATCAGCCCCTCAGAGGCGAGCCGGCGCGGCAGCCACATCGCCTTTGCCCACAGGTCCGCCTATCCGATCATCCAGGCTCTGATCGCGCGCGGCGTTATTGGCGATTATCGCGACCCAGATATTCTGCGCTTTGGCCTGACCCCGCTATATCTGCGCTATCAGGATGTGGTCGGGGCCGTGGAAATTCTGCGCGAGGTGGTGGAAACTGAGGCTTGGCGGGCCTTTCCAACAGAGGCCGGCGGGCGGGTTACATGACCGGCAGCTGGTCGTGAATTTCTATTTTCTCGGCATCGCCGGCGCGGGTATGAGCGCCCTGGCCTCGGTCCTGGCCTCGCAGGGTCATAGAGTCACGGGCTCGGACAGTGGCGTATTTCCACCGATCAGCGATTATCTGGATGCGCGCGGCATCGTCTGGCGCGACGGTTTTGAGGCGGGGAAAATTCCCAGAGATTTGGATGCGGCAATCATTGGCTCCAGTGCCAAGCTGGAGCTCGACAGCAACCCAGAGCTGGCGGAACTGATCCGCCTGGGGATACCGCAGTTCGGTTTTGCTGAATATCTGGGCCGGTACACATGGGGCCGGGACAATCTGGTGATTACCGGCAGTTTTGGCAAATCGACACTGACGGCCCTCTGCGCGGTCCTGTTGCGCGACGCGGGGCGGGACCCAGGGTATTTCATCGGCGCGGTGCCGTTGGATCTGGATCACACCGGTTATGCCGGGTCCGACCCGACTTTTCTGATTGAGGGCGATGAATATGTCATTTCCGCTACTGATCGCCGCTCAAAGTTCGCGCTTTATCATCCAAAGGCGGTGCTGATCAGTTCGCTGATCCACGACCACGTCAATGTTTTCCCCACGCTGGCTGACTATGAGCGGCCCTTCGCCGAGCTGATCGCCAACCTACCTGCGGAGGCCTTGTTGGTCTGTGCTCATGCTTTCGAGGGCCTGCATCGTCTGACGCAGGAACGAAAGGCGGGGGGCCACAAGGTGGTTTGGTACGGACGCGACGCTTGTCCCGGCTATTATGCTGACAACCTGCTGATCGGCGAGATCAGTCGTTTTGATCTGGTGACGCCAGGGGGCCTGCGCATCGCTTTGGAAACGGAGCTTCTGGGCTTGCACAATATCGAAAATCTGGTTGGCGCGGCGGCGCTGTTGCTGGAGCGCGGCGAGATCGATCAGGCATCGCTTCAACGCGGCACGCGTAAATTTCGCGGCGTGGCCCGCCGCCTGGATAAAAAGACGCAGACCTCGCGTGTGCCCGTCTACGAAGGCTTTGGCTCATCTTACGAGAAAGCCCGGTCAGCCATTGAAGCGATTGCGCTGCACTTTCCGGATCGCCCGGCCATTGTCATCTTCGAGCCCCATACATTCAGCTGGCGCAATGCTCAGGCCCTGGTTTGGTACGACACGGTGTTCGCCGGTGTGTCCAGAGTATTAGTGCTGCCCCCGCCCGGCCATGGCGCGCACAGCCACGACCAACTGAGCCAATCTCAGATTGCTGACCGCATCGCCGCCTCGGGGGTGTCGGTGCGCGCAGTGGCCGACGGTGACGCAGTTTTGAGCCAGCTTGATTGCACCCTTGCCGGAGACGAGGTTGTTTTGCTTCTGTCGTCAGGCCCCCTGGACGGCTTAGCCAAAAGTCTGCCAGTGCACCTGGACAGCTGTTTTTCGTGAGGAATTTTGACCATGAGCGATGCCATTACGCCCTTCACCCTGGCGGTTCCCCAGTCAGAGCTTGACGATCTCAACCGCCGCCTGGATGCCACGCGCTGGCCGGAACGCGAGACCGTCAGCGACTGGACCCAGGGCGTGCCGCTGGCACAGGTCCAGGCGCTGGTTGCACATTGGCGCACCGCTTACGATTGGCGGCGGTGCGAGGCCATGCTTAACGGTTTTGGCCAGTTCAAGACCACGATTGAAGGCCTGGATATCCATTTCCTTCACGTCAAATCGCCCCACGCCAGTGCCATGCCGATGATCCTGACTCACGGCTGGCCAGGGTCTGTCCTGGAGTTTCATAAGGTCATTGGCCCTCTGACCAACCCCACAGCGCACGGCGGCAAGGCCGAAGACGCTTTCCATCTGGTCATTCCCTCCCTGCCCGGCTTTGGCTTTTCCGGTAAACCTGCGGAGACCGGCTGGGGCGTGTTCAAGATCGCTCAGGCCTGGTTCACCCTAATGGCGCGCCTTGGCTACGAGCGTTTCGTCGCCCAGGGCGGAGATTGGGGGGCCGGTATCACGACCGCTATGGGAGCGATGGCACCGGCATCCCTGGTCGCGACCCATGTGAACATGCCGCTGGTGACGCCGCCCGGTCCGCATGACAACCCCAGCGAAGCGGAGGTCACGGCCCTGACGAGACTGAAATATTATCAGAATTGGGACAGCGGCTACTCGAAACAACAGGCTACCCGTCCGCAGACCCTGGGGTATGGCCTCGCCGACTCGCCAGTGGGTCAGGCGGCATGGATTTATGAAAAGTTCTGGGCCTGGACCGATTGCGACGGCGACCCGACCAATGTCTTGAGTTATGACGAGCTCCTCGACAACGTCATGATCTATTGGCTGACCAACAGCGCCGCCTCATCGGCTCGGATCTATTGGGAGAGTTTCGGTGGTGGCTTCGGTGCGGTTGAGCTGAAATTACCGGCGGGCTGCAGCATTTTTCCCAAAGAAATTTATCGCGCGCCGAAGGCGTGGATCGACAGATATTACCGCAATCTGATCCACTACAATACGCCTGAAAAAGGTGGTCATTTCGCTGCGTTCGAACAGCCGGCGATTTTCGTCGACGAACTCAGGACATGTTTCTCTAAAGTCAGGTAGGGTTTACCCAAGAGCGCGACGAGCCGGATTGACGATAAATTTATCTGTCGAAGTGCGGTCGCAAATGGGCTAAGTTCAGGATTTACGCCCCGTCTCGATGGGGGTGAAGCGTCTATTGGAGTGATGAGTGGCCATGCAATCTTTCCAGGCAGCGCGGGCCGCCCGACTCATCGCCGGTTTGATCGCTATTTCGGCCACGTCGGCTCATGCGGCCGGCTATGTCTTCACGACGATTGATCCCCCTGGCGTGCCGGGAGGCGACCTGGTGCGCGCTATGTCGATCAACACGCGGGGTCAGGTTTTGGTCCAGGCGGTCAGTTATGGGACTGCCTTCGATTTTACCGACATCAATGCTGTCTATAATTTGAAGACCCACACGTTTTCATCCCTGCCTGCCAACCCGGCTGGGGAGGCTCTCAGCACCCAAGCCTTTGCCATCAACAACAATGGTCGGATCGTCGGCCTTTATCATCCGACCGGCGGCTATTGGCAGGGCTATAGCTATTTGAGCGGCAAGTTTTCCAGCGTCAACGCCTTTGGTGCCGTGTTCAATATCCCGTTTGGGGTGAACCAGAGTGGCGACATCGTCGGCACCTATGGCACAGGGCCGACGACCGAAGGCTATCTCTACAGCAAGGGTAAATTCACCACGATCGACGCCAGCCCGTTTCCTGCCGATTCCACAGCCTTGGTCGGCATCAACAACAGCGGTCAGATCATCGGCTCTTACGGAACATCGGGAACCTACAACTACAACCACAGCTTCCTGGACTTCGGCGGGGTGTTCACGCCGATTGCCTATGCCGGACAGATCGCGACGACGGTCAGCAGCATCAACGACCATGGAACCGTCGTCGGTGGTATTTCCAACGATTCCTTTGCTACCGGCAGCGCATTTACCTACGAAAACGGAACGTTTGCGACGTTTTCGGTGCCCGGTGCAGCGGATACCTTTGCCAATGGTATTGATGACTATGGCCGGATCGTCGGCGAATATCTCGATATCAATGGCAGTAAGCATGCTTTCCTGGCCACCCCCTTGGGGGGCATAGTTCCCGAACCCCAGACTTGGGCATTGATGCTCATCGGGGTCCTGGCGGTCGGCGGCGCTTTGCGCCACAAGCGACACCACGCTGGCGTGCAGGCCTCTTAGCTCCAGGGCGGGGGGTGATGCCGCGCTTGGCGGGAGAGGGTTTTTGATGCGCAGTCTGCCCAAATGGATCGGTATGGGCGTGGCGGTTGTCATCTTAGTCTTGATCGCCGGTTGGCTGGCGTTGCAGCGCGGCGATATCGACTATGACAAGCTGGAGGCGAAATATGCCAACAGCCAGTCGCGCTTCATGGATATGCCTGACGGCGTCCACTTGCACTATCGCGATGAAGGCCTGCACAGCGGCCCGACCCTGGTCATGGTGCATGGGTTTTCGGCCTCGCTACAGGCTTGGTCCCCCTGGGTTGCCAGGCTTGGCGACCACTATCGGATCATCAGTCTGGACCTGCCCGGCCACGGCCTGACACGGGCCCCTAAAGGCTATGCCGCCTCGATCGATGGTTATGCCGATCTGGTCGATCAGACTGCCCTGCGCCTGGGCTCTGGCCCCTATGTCGTCATCGGCAATTCCATGGGCGGGGGCGTTGCCTGGCATGACGCCCTGCGCCACCCCAACCACGTCAGGGCCCTGGTCCTGGTAGATGCCGCCGGCTGGCCAGGTCAGGGCCAGCCACAAGGCGGCCCGCTGATCTTCAAGTTGTTGCGCAATCCGATTGCCCGAGCCTTGATCCGCAATATTGATACCCGATGGCTGGCTAAGGACGGCCTGGAGAAAGCCTATGTGGACCCCGCCCTGGTTACGCCGGCGTTGTTGGACCGGTACGCAGAGTTGGCGAGAGCGCCCGGCCACCGCGACATCCTGTTGACCATCCGCCAGGACGCGGCCGGCTCGATCACGCCGCAGACGTTCAAGGCCATTCATGTGCCCACATTGGTCATGCACGGCGAGGAGGATGCGCTGATCCCACTGGCCGATGGTAAGGGGTTTGCCAGCGGAATAGCCGGCGCGAAACTGGTGACCTATCCGAAGGTCGGACATGTGCCGATGGAACAGATTCCGGACCAGTCGGCACTGGATCTTGGCGCGTTTCTGACCAGTCTGCCTGACACGGCCATTATAGGCCCCAGGTGAGCTCTGCCGTCCAGGCTGTCGCCTGTGAAAATCTGTTGGGCGAGGGTCCGGTATGGGATGCCGCCCCGCAACGCCTCTACTGGCTGGATATCAAAGGTGGCCGGCTCCATTGGCTTCACCCGGCCAGCGGCGATATCGGCAGTTGTGAGGTCGCTGGACAGGTCAGTGCTGTGGCCCCGCGCAGGAATGGACGCGGCCTGATCGCCGCGCGCAAGGATGGGGTTGGCTTGCTTGACCCCGACACCGGGGATTTCGAGTGGCGCTTTGATCCCGAACCCGATCGGCCCGGAAATCGGGCCAACGATGGAAACGTCGATCTGGCGGGGCGTTTCTGGCTGGGAACTATGGACGACGGGGAAAAACAGATCAGCGGGGCGATCTACCGGATCGATCCGGACTGGTCCTGCCGGCGCATCCTGGATGGCATCGGTATAGCCAATACCCTGGTCTGCAACCCGGCGGGGGATCGGCTCTATGTTGCCGACTCGCGGGCTCAGACGATTGAGACCCTCGACATTGATCCGCATACCGGTGCTGCTGGCGACAGGTGGCCTTTTGCCGATACCTGCGGCCAGGCATTGGCACCGGATGGCTCAGCGGTGGACGCAGAAGGCTTTGTCTGGAACGCCCAGTGGGGCGGCGCTCGACTGGTCCGCTATGCGCCCGATGGAGCAGTAGCCAAAGTGATCGATCTGCCAGTTGATCAGCCCTCAAGCTGCGCCTTTGGCGGCGCAGACTTGTCCACCCTCTATATCACGACAGCGCGATGCGGCCTTTCTTCTGAAGCCCTCGTCCAACAACCCTGGGCCGGCAGCCTTTTGGCCATTGACCCCGGCGTGCGTGGCCTCGCCCTGCCTCCCTTCGGCGGCTAGAGACTTAAGCATGGCTCACGGCGAAGTCCTGGTAGGCGATTGGGGCACGACGAACCTTCGTGCGTGGCGACTAAGCGAAACTGGCCAGGTGGTGGAGCGGCGCGAATTTCCCTTTGGCGTCTCGCGCCTTCAGCCTGGCGAGGCGGCGGTGCTGTTCGAAACCGAGGTGCGTCCGTCGTTGTCGGCACAACGACTGCCGGCTCTGTTATGCGGGATGATTGGGTCCACGCTAGGCTGGGTTACGGCGGGCTATATTGCCTGTCCGACCTCCCTGGAGGGCCTGGCAACCGGCCTGACGACGGCGGCATCGGGTGTACGGATCATTCCGGGCCTCAGTGCCGATGGCCTCGCCGGACCGGACGTCATGCGCGGCGAGGAAACGCAGGTCCTGGGTTGGTTGGCTGCCGATCCGGCGCGGGGGTTTGGCCAACGGACGCTGTGCCTGCCAGGAACCCACGCCAAATGGGTCCAGCTTGAAGATGGGCGTATCAGCGGATTTTCCACGGCAATGACCGGAGAGCTCTACGCGATCCTGAACACTCACAGTGTGTTGCGCAGCAACAGTTCAGTCTTCGACGAGGCGGCATTCGACGCGGGATTGCAGGCGTCAGGAGATGGTGGGGCTCTCGCCTCGCGTCTGTTCAGCACCCGTGGCCGGGTCCTGATGGGATCCTTGGCACCTTCGGCCGCCGCCTCTTACTTGTCCGGGTTGCTGATCGGTGCTGAAGTGGCAACGCGACAAGCCGGCGAGGTCGACCTGATCGGCGAGTCCACTCTTTGCCACCTGTACCAGCGGGCTTTGCTTGGGCGTGAGGTCGCAGCAACCATCATCGATGGCGAGAGCTGTGTGCTTGACGGACTAAGGGCCATCTGGAACGCCGCACCCAACTAACGCCACCCCATCCTAAAATGACAACCAACCCAATGACCCTCACCGACCTCATTGCCGCTCGCCAGCCGGGTCATGCCCTGGAGCGCGATTTTTATCTGCGTGAAGATATATTCGCCAATGACCTGGAGCTTCTGCTCGGACGCTGGACCTGTGCCGGGCATGTAGCCAGCCTGCCTGCCATCGGCGATTGGCTCACAGTTCGATTGGGCGCGGAGGAGGCCATCGTTGTTCGTGGTGAGGACGGTGAGCTGCATGCCCTGGTCAATGTCTGTCGCCATCGTGGCTCGCGTATCTGCACGGAAAAACAGGGTCACGCGGCGGTTCTGACCTGTCCCTATCACGCCTGGTCCTATCATCTGGATGGTCGTTTGCGGGCCGCGCGGGAAATGCCGCCAGGGTTCGATCCCGCCGCCCATGCACTGACGTCGCTGCCCATCACCATCATAGGCGGCCTGATCCTGCTCAGTTTTTCCTCGGGCCCGCCCAGCCTTGATGCCGCAAGGCCGGCACTGACGACCATGGCCGATCACTACGCCTGGCCGAGCGCGAAGATCGCGGCCCGCAAGTCTTATTCTGTGACCGCCAACTGGAAGCTGGTCATGGAAAATTACCACGAATGCTATCACTGTGCTCCGGCCCATCCGGAATTCAGTGTTCTACATACTCTGGCCAGACCGCAAGCGCGCCGGCTACGCAGCCGGGAAGACTCGCTTGCAGAAGGCACGCCCTTCGCCGATTTCGAAGCCTGGGCTGGCGAACCGGATGGGCACGAAGTCGCACGGGTCATGCGCTCATCCCTGGCCGCGCCCAGTATCAGCGGCAGTCGTGACGGTACTTCTTTGGCCCCGGCCATGGCCTCATTTGATGGGGCCTGCGTGTTTGCCGAGGTCGGTTTCCTGAGCGCCTTTCTCGCCTATCCCGACCATGGAATTATCTATCGATTTATACCGATCAGTGTTCGAGAGACCCAGATGGAAGTTATCTGGCTTGTGGGCGGCGACGCCGTTGAGGGCCGCGACTATGACGTTGAGGCATTGACCTGGCTTTGGGATGTGACCAGCCTCGCCGATAAAAAGATCATTGAACGCAATCAGGCCGGTGTGGCGTCGCTCGCCTATCGCCCGGGCCCCTTCTCGTTGATGGAGCCGGGTACACTGCAATATGTTGATCGCTATCTGGGTGAACTGACCGCTATGGAGGGTAATTCATGAGCTATGATGCCGTGATTGTCGGCGGCGGTCACAACGGCTTGACCTGCGGCTTCTACCTGGCCAAGGCGGGCTACAAGGTTCGGGTGCTTGAGCGTCGCGGCGTCGTTGGAGGGGCCGCAATTACCGAGGAATTTCATCCCGGTTTTCGCAATTCGGTGGCCAGCTATTCGGTCAGCCTGCTCAACCCTAAGGTTATTGCCGATATGGAACTGGCCCGACATGGCTTGAAGATCATCATCCGGCCTCTGTCCTATTTCGCCCCTGCGGACGACAAACGCTATCTGATCCTGGACAAGGACCCCGCCCGGTCCCGCGCCGAGGTGGCGGCATGGTCACCTAAGGATGCCCAGCGCCTGGACGCCTATCACGCG
>JAYTXQ010000171.1:0-11111 GCA_043742825.1 Caulobacteraceae bacterium
GTGGGCAGTGGTTTGAACGGATGAAAATGGCGGGACGCTTACGCAGCTTCCTTGGTGGCGTAGGCATTCATGACGCGGGCAAGCCCCGCAGCGGGCGCAGCCAGGACGCCGGCAACGCGGGTTGCCGGGGTCTGCAATAGTCCAACCAGCGAGGCGCGGATCTGGTCCAGAGACGGCAGCTTGGAAAGGGCCTCAACCCCCTTGGCGTCCAGAACCACATCACCCATCATCGCACCGATGATAATGAATTTGTCATTGTCCTTGGCATATTGAGTGGCGATCTTGGCGGCGGTCACCGGATCAGCCCCGTAGGCCACCGCGACGGGACCCTTGAACAGCGCCAGAGCGTCGTCCCCGGCATCGGCCAGGGCTTTTTGCGCCAGGCGGTTCTTGACCACCTTGAAAGCGGCACCTTCGACGCGCAAGCGCGCGCGCAGATCTTCGGTCTGCTTGACCGTCATCCCCAGATAATGCGTGACCACCACGGCCCCGGCATTGCTGAACACCCCCTTGAGGGTTTCAATTGACTCGGCTTTTTTCGCGCGATCCACGAGCGGTCTCCATTCGTCAGCAGCAACCAACGGAAAACCCGCTGCTCACAGAAAATTCCTAATTGTCTGAGATTGAAGGCACGGAACGCAGCTGACGTCGCCCCGTATTTCGGGCGACCTCGCAGTCAACGCTCTCTATCTCCCTGCGGCGGCATCAATTAAGCCCAAACGGGCCCGCAGTTCTCGGACAGGCCGATATGAACCAAAGCTCACACCGAGTGAGAATGTTTATACGAGGCGCGAAGGGAATGCAACCCGAGGCTTGCCAACGACCGCAGTCGGCTGTGAAAAGCCCCCTCAACCTTTATCTGGCGAAGATGTTCGGGACCGATCGTCTCTGACCACTCGCGCTCACCGAGACCGAGGCTAAGTCGCTGATGCCCTCGCCGGCCCTTTCCTGCATGCGTCGGTACCGCTGCGGTCGAGTCCGAGCTGGCGAGGGCACCGGCGGCTCGGGGTGAGTCGGAAATGAGAGTCAGTGTCGGAGAAATTTGAGTTCAGACCGCCGGATAGGGATCAGAGCCAATTTTCCAGCACCAATCCGCGGATATCAGAAAAATCGGCGGTATTGTTGGTGACCAGAACCGCGTTGTTGGCTAAGGCGTGGGCTGCGATCATGCGATCAAAATCTCTGCCTTTCACCCAGCCGCATTGCGCGATGATCCTGCCATAGACTTGGGCCGCCGCAGCGTCGAACGGCAGAACAGGAATATGAGCTAACAACACCTCAAGGCGCGCGCTGCGCACCCCAGTAAAGGCCGGAGTTTTGTAAACCCCGCGTTGAAGCTCTGCGAGGCTAAGAGCGGACATTACGACGTCTCCATCATGCGCCGCCAATCGGCTCAATACCCCGTCATGCCCGTCGCGCAGGTGGATGGCGATATTAGTATCGATGACATAGGCCACGCTGGGTACGAGTGCCTGACCCGATGGCAATTAGTCGTCAGCCCGGATCGGCACATCGATAGGATCGCGCACCTCAATCTCAGACGGGCTCGCCATGCCTCGTAGGGTCGCGACGGCGTCTCGTAGGCTTTGCCTAGCCGGATAGATGGTGATCACGTCTCCAGAAC
Source organism: Caulobacteraceae bacterium (assembly GCA_043742825.1). Taxonomy (GTDB): domain Bacteria; phylum Pseudomonadota; class Alphaproteobacteria; order Caulobacterales; family Caulobacteraceae; genus Acaudatibacter. The sequence goes on from JAYTXQ010000171.1 coordinate 1,625, forward strand.
GCGTGATCGTAAGGTCACTACCGCAGTCAGCATAAGCCAGGTCCGCTGGAATACGTATCGCTTGGCTGTTGCCAGATTTGAACGCGCGCGTGACAGCCATCACAGAGTTTCTCCGGAAAGGACGGCCCAAGTTTATGCCGCCGCGCTGCGATGTCAATGGTAGTATATACGTCTGAGCGAATGTGACTATCGCTTACGCTGCACCCAACGAAAAACCCTCCGGCCGCGAGAGCTGCCGAAGGGTTTGTTCTGATAGTTTGAACGGTGGAACTTAGCCGCCGATCGTCGCCATATCCACTTTCACGCCCGGTCCCATGGTGGAGGAAAGGCTGACACGGCGCACATAGATGCCCTTAGCACCGCTGGGCTTGGCGCGGTTGAGGGCATCCATAAGCGCCTTGACGTTGGCGGTGATCGCCTCATCAGTGAAGCTGACCTTGCCGATCCCGGCGTGGATGATGCCGGCTTTCTCAACGCGGAACTCGATCGCGCCGCCCTTGGCGTCCTTGACCGCCTGACCGACGTTCGGCGTTACGGTGCCGACGCGAGGATTGGGCATCAGGCCGCGTGGGCCCAATATCTTGCCCAGGCGGCCGACCAAAGCCATCATGTCCGGAGTGGCGATGACACGGTCGAACTCCAGGAAACCGCCCTGGATGCGCTCGACCAAATCTTCGGCGCCGACGATATCGGCTCCGGCGGCAGCGGCTTCGGCAGCCTTGGCGTCTTTGGCGATGACCGCTACACGAACGTCACGACCCGTGCCTGACGGCAGGGAGACAACACCGCGCACCTGTTGGTCAGCGTGACGCGGATCAACGCCCAGGTTGACGGAAATCTCAATGCTCTCATCGAACTTGGCCGTGGCATTGGCTTTCACCAGGGCAACGGCATCGCTCAGAGCAACGAAGGCCTTGGTATCAACGGTCCGCGCTTTCATACGCTTGGTTTGGCTGGTCATTTCGCTTACGCCTCCTCAATCTTCAGGCCCATAGAAATGGCCGAGCCCTCAATGATGCGAGCGCCTGCCTCCACGCTGTTGGCGTTGAGGTCCTTCATTTTCGCCGTGGCAATCTCGCGCAGTTGCGTGCGCGTGACCGTACCGACGGTTTCGCGACCGGTCTTGCCCGAGCCCGACTTCAGGCCAAGGGCCAGTTTGAGGAAGTGGGTCGCCGGCGGGGTCTTGGTGACAAAAGTAAAGCTTTTATCCTGATAGACGGTGATTACCGTCGGCAGGGGCGTGCCCTTAACCATGTTTTCGGTGCGGGCGTTGAACTCTTTACAAAAGCCCATGATATTGACGCCGCGCTGACCCAGAGCTGGGCCGATGGGCGGTGAAGGTGTGGCTGAGCCGGCCTTCACCTGCAACTTAATATAGCCGAGTATCTTTTTTGCCATGTTCTCCTCGTTCGCCGGACATCCGGCAGTTGTGAGCCGTGGTACGGGGGGGCACCCCTTCCACGGATTTTACCAGCCCGATATTGGGCGGGATTGTGTGAAATTCAGCTGACTTTTTCCACCTGGGCGTATTCCAGTTCCACCGGCGTTGCACGACCGAAGATGGAGACGGCCACATGCAGGCGGGCGCGATCTTCGTCCACCTGTTCGACCGCACCATTGAAGCTGGCGAAAGGGCCATCGATGACGCGAACGGTTTCGCCAATCTCGAAGGTGATGGCGGGTTTAGGCCGTTCCACTCCATCCTCGATGGCGCCGATGATGCGGGCGACTTCCCGCTCAGAAACCGGCATGGGCTTGGTCCCCGCGCCGAGAAAACCGGTAACCTTGGGGGTGTTCTTAACCAGATGATAGGCTTGATCCGAGAGGTCCATTTTCACCAGGACATAGCCTGGAAAGAACTTGCGTTCAGCATTGATCTTACGGCCGCGACGGATCTCAATCACGTCTTCGGTGGGGACCAGGATTTCAGAAAAACAGTCATCCAACCCCTGGGTGTGGGCTTGCTCACGGATGCTCTCGGCCACCTTTTTCTCAAAGTTCGAATAGGCGTGGACGATATACCATTTGTGGTGCGGGTTGGCCGCGTGTTGCGAAGTGGGGGTCATGTGTAAAAGCTACTCCGCGTTGGCAAATTTCAAGATGATGCCCATGCCGAGGCGCAAAAACCAGTCCAGACCGAAAAAGAACAGTGCGGTGATGATCACCATGATGCCGACCATCACCGAGGTAATCCAGGTTTCTTTCCAACTGGTCCAGGTGACGCGGCGGCCCTCGACCTGCACTTCACGCAGGAATTTGGGAATGTCCCAATCGAAGCGCTTTTTTGCCGGTGCGGCCTCCGGCGCTTTCACCGGACGTCCAGGCGCGGAACCTCTGCGCCGAAATGCGGTCTGGACGATACCTTGATCCTTGGCCATGGGCGGCCTTAAAACCTTTTCTATGCTCAATTCCCGCCACCGCACGCTGCGCCGGCTGGGGTTTGAATTACCAATATAGTGGCAGGAGTGGGGGGACTCGAACCCACGACCCTCGGTTTTGGAGACCGATGCTCTACCAGCTGAGCTACACTCCTAGATCACTTCTCTTGTCGACTCCGAAATGAACAACGCGCCGGAGAGCGAGATGCCCGCCGGCGCGTGAACAGTTCATTGCCGTTCGGGGGCTTCGTTTAGCAGGGGTACCCCCTGGCTTCAAGCTACTCGACGATCTTGGCGACGACGCCCGAACCGACAGTTCGACCACCTTCACGGATGGCAAAGCGCAACTTCTCTTCCATAGCGATGGGCGTGATCAGTTCCACGTCCAGCTCGGCGTTATCGCCGGGCATGATCATCTCCACGCCTTCCTTCAGCCGGATGATACCAGTCACGTCGGTGGTACGGAAATAGAACTGTGGACGATAGTTGGTAAAGAATGGCGTGTGACGGCCCCCTTCGTCCTTGGTCAGGATATAGGCCTCGGCCACGAACTTGGTGTGCGGGGTGACGGAACCCGGCTTGCAGAGAACCTGACCGCGCTCGACATCTTCACGCTTAGTACCGCGCAGCAGCACGCCGACGTTGTCTCCGGCCTGGCCCTGATCGAGCAGCTTGCGGAACATTTCGACGCCGGTGCAGATGGTTTTTTGCGTGGCGCGGATGCCGACGATTTCTACTTCTTCGCCGACTTTGACGATGCCGCGGTCAATACGACCGGTGACCACAGTGCCACGACCAGAAATGGAGAAAACGTCTTCCACGGCCATCATGAAGGGCAGATCCACCGGACGCGCGGGCTGGGGAATATAGGCGTCAACAGCAGCCATCAGCTCCAGCACAGCGTTTTCGCCGATATCAGGGTTCTTGCCTTCGACAGCCGCCGTGGCCGAGCCCTTGACCACCGGGATATCATCGCCGGGGAAATTATAACTGGAGAGCAGTTCGCGCACTTCCATTTCTACCAGCTCGAGGAGTTCTTCGTCATCGACCAGATCGACCTTATTCATGAAAACCACCAGGGCCGGCACGCCAACCTGACGGGCGAGTAGAATGTGCTCACGGGTCTGGGGCATGGGGCCATCGGCAGCCGAAACCACCAGAATGGCACCGTCCATCTGCGCTGCACCGGTGATCATATTCTTCACATAGTCTGCGTGGCCTGGGCAATCGACGTGGGCATAGTGACGGTTGGCCGTCTCGTATTCCACGTGCGAGGTGTTGATGGTGATGCCGCGCGCCTTTTCCTCCGGCGCATTGTCAATCTGCGCAAAGGTCATCGCCGTGGCCCCGCCGGCCTTGGCCAGCACCATGGTGATTGCCGCTGTCAGTGTGGTCTTGCCATGGTCAACGTGACCGATGGTGCCGATGTTGCAATGCGGCTTATTGCGTTCAAACTTTGCTTTGGCCATTTCTCAAGCTCCAGCCCTAGAAGGGTTCTTAGTTAGTCGGGTTTCGGGGATTTAACGGATAATTTTTCGATTATTAAGCGTATTTCTTGATCACTTCGTCGGCGGCCGCTTGCGGCACGGCATCGTAGTGATCGTATTCCATATGAAAGTTGGCGCGGCCCTGACTCATCGACCGAAGATTGTTCACATATCCGAACATGTTCGCCAAAGGAACCATGGCCAGGATCACCTGAGCATTACCGCGCTGGTCGGTGCCCTGGATCATCCCACGCCGGGAGTTCAGATCGCCGATCACATCACCAACATAGTCTTCCGGCGTCGTAACTTCTACCTTCATGATTGGTTCGAGCAGTTTTGGTGCCGCGCGGGTGCGTAACTCACGGAACGCAGCGCGAGCAGCAATTTCGAAGGCCAGAACGCTGGAGTCAACGTCGTGATACTTGCCTTCGAGCAGCTTGGCGGTGAAATCGATCACCGGGAAGCCGGCAAGCAAGCCGTTTTCCTTGGCCAGTTCCAGGCCCTTTTCCACACCGGGAATGAATTCCCGCGGGATCGAGCCGCCGACAACCTTGCTTTCAAACTTGTAGCCTGCGCCTGGCTCTGCCGGTTCAAATAGGATCTTTACTTCGGCGAACTGGCCTGAGCCACCAGTCTGTTTCTTATGAGTGTAGACGATTTCAACCGCCTTGCCCAAGGTTTCGCGATAGGCGACCTGCGGTGCGCCGATAGTCGCCTCGACCTTATATGTGCGGCGCAGGATATCGACCTTGATGTCCAGGTGCAGCTCGCCCATGCCCTTGAGGCGGGTCTGGCCAGATTCCGGATCGGTCGAGACGCGGAAGGTCGGGTCCTCAGACGCAAGCTTCTGCAGGGCAACGCCCAACTTTTCCTGATCAGCCTTGGTTTTTGGCTCAATGGCGATCTCAATCACCGGCTCGGGGAAATCCATCTTGTCGAGCATGATCGGCGACTTGTTGGGATCGCACAGGGTATCACCAGTGCGGGTATCTTTCAGCCCCGCCAGGGCGACGATGTCGCCGGCAAACGCTTCCTTGATATCTTCGCGGTTGTTGGAGTGCATGAGCAGCATGCGACCAACGCGCTCTTTGCGATCACGCGAGGAATTGAGCAGGCCCATGCCGCTTTCGAGTTTGCCCGAATAGATGCGGCAGAAGGTCAGTGACCCCACGAAGGGGTCATCCATGATCTTGAAGGCCAGAACCGAAAGCGCCTCATCGTCGCGCGCAAAACGCACGACAGGCTCTTCGGTCTTATAGTCAAGGCCCGGGGTCGGCGGGATGTCGGCGGGCGAGGGCAGATATTCGACCACTGCGTCGAGCAGGGGCTGCACACCTTTGTTCTTAAACGCCGATCCACAAAGGACCGGGTAGAAGGCCCCGGTCAGCACGGCCTTGCGCAGGCACTTGTTAAGCACGTCAACCGACGGCTCCTGGCCTTCGAGGTAAGCTTCCATGGCCTCGTCATCGAGTTCCACCGCATTTTCCACCAGGAAGTGACGAGCTTCGTCACAGGCGACTTTCATGTCGGCAGGAATGTCTTCGTCGTGGTAATTGGCACCGAGGCCCTCACTTTCCCAGACAACGGCCTTCATGCGCACCAGATCGATGATTCCTTTGAGGCTGGCCTCGGAGCCGATCGGCAATTGGATCGGCACGGCCTTGACGCCCAGGCGGTCGCGGATGGACTCGACGCATTTTTCAAAATCGGCACCGATCTTGTCCATTTTATTGACGAAGACGATGCGCGGCACGTCATAACGGTCGGCCTGACGCCAGACAGTCTCGGTCTGGGGCTCAACGCCCTGATTGCCGTCGAGCACGGCGACGCAGCCATCGAGTACCCGCAACGACCGCTCCACCTCAATGGTGAAATCCACGTGGCCGGGGGTATCAATAATGTTCAGGCGCTTACCGTTCCACATCGCGGTAGTGGCGGCCGAGGTGATCGTAATCCCCCGCTCCTGCTCCTGCTCCATCCAGTCCATCGTGGCCGCGCCGTCATGAACCTCACCGATCTTGTGGCTCTTGCCCGTGTAATAGAGAATTCGTTCGGTGGTCGTGGTTTTGCCAGCATCAATGTGGGCCATTATGCCAAAGTTTCGATAGTCTTTGATGTCGGTTGTACGAGGCATGGCGTCGATCTGCAAAAGGGCACCCGTCGTCGGGCGCTCAGGTCTTTGGGTCTGGACCGGTGCGCCTAGTCATTAGCGCAAACGGCCCTGGGGTAAAAGTATGGGTGCGGGTTCTAAAGCCTTTGAAGTGACTTACCAGCGGTAGTGCGAGAAGGCGCGGTTGGCTTCTGCCATCTTGTGAGTATCTTCGCGCTTTTTCACCGCCGCACCGCGATTGTTCGAGGCGTCCAACAGTTCACCGGCGAGCTTTTCGGTCATGGTATTTTCGCCACGCTTGCGTGCGGCAGTCACCAGCCAGCGAATGGCCAGGGCCCGACGTCGATCAGGGCGAACTTCCACGGGCACCTGATAGGTGGCACCACCAACACGGCGTGAGCGCACTTCTACCGAAGGCGATACATTTTCTAACGCAGAATGAAAAGTTTCCAGAGGACCCTGGTCGCGACGCTTGGTCTCAATCAGATCAAAGGCCCCATAGATGATATTTTCAGCGACGGCTTTTTTGCCCTCATACATGACATAATTCATGAACTTAGTCAGGACCAGATCACCAAATTTGGGATCGGGAAGAATATCGCGCTTCTCGGCGCGGCGGCGGCGGGACATGCTTTAAACTATCCTTATTTCGGGCGCTTGGTGCCATAGAGCGAACGGCGCTGCTTGCGGTCTTTAACCCCTTGGGTATCCAGAACGCCGCGCAGGATGTGATAGCGCACGCCGGGAAGGTCCTTAACGCGACCGCCGCGAATGAGCACGACGGAGTGCTCCTGCAGGTTGTGGCCTTCGCCTGGGATATAGCAGACCGCTTCGATGCCGGAGGTCAGACGCACCTTGGCCACCTTACGCAAGGCGGAGTTGGGCTTCTTAGGGGTCACCGTATAGACCCGCGTGCACACACCGCGACGCTGCGGCGAGCCCTTCAGGGCCGGGACCTTGTTCCGCGCGGCCTTGTTGACGCGTGGCTTGCGGATCAGTTGGTTGACGGTCGGCATACGCTCTTTCGTTCAGCTTGGTCGGGCCCCGAAAATTCGGCGCGCTTTGGGTTTGATCGCTCGTAGTATCTTGGCCAGCGATCATGACCGATAAACACGAAACCGCGCCGAAACACACAAAAGGCTTCGGCGCGTCTGGAGGCCCGAGTTGCGAGCATCCGGTTCATCGGGGCCGATCCTTGGGCTGACCTCGAAAAGAGCGCGGGTGATACTCGCGAAGTCCGCTTTCGTCAACGCCTCATCGCGTGGATTAGCGGTCAATGTCCAACGCGGACACTGCCCGAACCAAAAACCTGACGTTTTGCCGGACCGCTCACCCGCGCAACGCTTATCATACCGGAGCCAGCGACCATAGCATTCAACCGTCCCGCCAGGCCACCAAAGTGAATCACGCCAGAACCGGCCACCGATGCGGTCATCAGGCTGGCGCTACCACCACCAACCCGGATCTCGCCTGGGCCCGCGACATGCAGATTTAATGCCCCGGTGACGGCCCTCGCTGAAATATTGCCCGCGCCGCTGGAAACGGCTGTCAACGTCCCGCTGAGGTTACGGGTATCAATTTGCCCCGTTCCGGCAACACTCAGATCCGCAATTCCTGCTGTCCCGACCGCAATATGGCCCGAACCAGATTGGTTGACCCGTAAGTGTCCCGAAACATTGGCGACAGTCCATGTGCCGCAACCGCGGTTGGCGAGATCCAGACTGTCGCTGCGCCCCACTGTGCCAAAAACCGCCTCGCCGGCCGAAATTCGCACCGTTCGCGGCGTGAAAATGAATATTTCGGGTAAGTCCTCATAGGCGACGTCCGCTCTGCCACGAATTCGCACGCCGCTTTTGCCACCCGCGATGAAACATCCGCGGCCCGTGTGGCCAAGATTGCCCGAAATCGACAGCGTCTGTCCCGAACGGGTGATCCGCAGAGGCAGATCGCGGACCCGTTTGAGAATCACTACCCGCATGCCACGTCTATGTTCTGGGATGATCACGATGCGAACTGCCGCACCGCGCACATCGACGAGCGGTGCAGCCGCGACCGACACGGCACAGGCAAGTGCTGCGATCAGCGCAAGTGATGTAACACCTGTTCGCATAACCCTCCCCGACCGCGCCGCCCATTGGGAATGCTAACTCAGTTGTCGTTCCGGCGCAGCTTAAATCGTTCCCGCCCAAATCACCACGGGAGGGGCAACCGGCTCAGTTGCCAACCCGGACATCGCCAGATCCGGCAACGTGTTTTTCGATGCTGCCGGTGACACGATTAACGACGATGTCACCAGATCCGGCGATATTGGCCTGCAGGCTCTGGGCGACCCCTTTGAAGGTGATGTCTCCTGAACCGGCAATATGTGCTTCGAGCGTCGTCACCGCGCCAGCCTGGGCGACGACATTGCCCGAACCGCTGATGCTGACCCGCATCGGCCCGCTGACCGAGGCGGCCGAGATGTCACCTGACCCCGCAGTGGCACTGTCCAGCCCGTTAGCTATTGCCTGGGTGGTCACATCGCCTGATCCGGAGATATGCACCTTGGCAGAGCCGGCACGCCCGGCACGAATGTCCGCAGAACCGGAAATGGATATTTTCAAGGGTCCCGATACGTCGGCAAGCATCCAGTCGCCACAGCCGGAATCTGAGATCTCGAGAGACGCCGAACGTCCAACGGTGCCGAAGACGGCGTTACCCACGCTGACCCTCACATCCATCGGCGCATGGACAATGATTACAGGCAGGTTTTCATAACCAACGGTGCCGACGCCCCACACATAAACACTACGCTGATTATTCCACTGCTTGCAGTTGGCTGACCGCCAGCCCAGATTGCCCTCGACGCTAATTTCATTGCCAGACTGAGAGATTCGCAAAGGGAGACGCCGGTTAGCATTGGTGATGGAAACGACGATATCGCTCCTGGCCTCAGGGATCACCACGACGCGGGCCGCAGCGTGGCGCACCTCCAAGGTCGCGGCCTCTACGCCGGCCCCAGCTAACGGCAGAGTTAAAAGCGTTGATAACAAAATGGAACGCTTCATTGGTTTGACCCTCGCAAAGCCGTACAAGGATGCTAGCCCCGCTTATCCGCCTTGACAGCTTAATTCGCCGTCATGTTGGCTTGTGAAATTGGAGCGGGTAGCGGGAATCGAACCCGCATCCTCAGCTTGGAAGGCGCGCTGAAAGTCAAGGAAGACAAGGCCATGAATGTAAAACGCCTTAATTTTGACCATTGAATTTATTCAACAATCTGGGGCCATGTAAAACAAAAACCGCCTGGTTTTGGCAACCGGAAAACCAACATTTTGGCCCGCAAGTTGAAGCTACCCCCGCTTTGTGCAGCGTCGCCGTCTTTGTCCCAAGTTCTCCGCGCGGGGTCTTGCGGAAATCGTCGAGCACCGACGTATAGAAAGTCATATACGGAATCGGCCTTTTTGGGGGCGCGCGCCATCCTCAATCTCCTGACGCGCCTCAGCGATGAGTTTCTTCGCGCGCTCGCGTTCCCT
>JAYTXQ010000172.1:0-6422 GCA_043742825.1 Caulobacteraceae bacterium
TGACATCATAGCCAAAATCCTTCATCGGCGAAACAAAGAACGGCGAGATCCAAACCCCGTCAACGCCCAGGCTGGCAATGTAGTCAAGCTTACCGATAATCCCCTTCAAGTCTCCCACGCCATCGCCGTTGGCATCGGCAAAGCTGCGCGGATAAACCTGATAGATCACCGCCCCCCGCCACCACGGGGAGATCTCACCAGTTTGAACGTCGGCCATGAATGTCCTTAAAACCTGGGTGGACCGGATGCCTGCAAGTTGCGCCATGAATGACTTGCGAGCGCTCAGGATTGGCGCCAAGATCGGGTCTCCACAAGAGGAAATGGATCCATGCGCAAACTCATATTTGCCGCGCTGATGACAATGGTGACCGCCGGCCCGGCCCTGGCCTCCGACAAGATGATGATCCAGGCCCTGGACGATCAGTTTTCGGATGCCGCCGCCCGCGGCGACGTCGAGGCGCTGGCCAAAATGTATGCGCCAGACGCCACGATCCTGCCCATGGGCGGGCCAATGGCTATGGGCCAGGACGGTGCGCGAGCGGTGTTCGGTGCCGCAGTTAAAGGGGTCGCGCAGATCAAACTCACCGCTGACGATGTCGTTCGCATCGGGCCGGACTACATTCGCGAAGTGGGTACCTCGACGCTAGTGACCAAAGGCGCGCAACCCCAGACCAATACTGGAAAATACGTCGTGGTCTGGCACCTCGTCGATGGAAACTGGAAGCTGTGGACCGATATCTGGAATTGATCGGGGTCACGTCAATTGCGAAAGTCTTTTCAGCAATGCATGCACGCGATGAACTTTTGATATCGCCGTCGAATTTTCGCTGAAGACACGAAGGCGGCGCGCCGGCGCGCCTTAGAAAACACCGACCACGTCAAGATCGTAGTAGGCTTGCGAAGGTGTGGCCAAGCAAGCGACAAATAGGAAAATTTGGAGCAGCGGCAAAACGGTAGCAGATTTGAGCGCTCTGCGTCCCGTCACTGGCAGGCGCATCGCCTATGTCACCGGATCGCCGCTGCAATCAGGTTGCGGGCCCGGCCCGCATCGTCTTCATCAACGAAGAACTCCGCCCAGCCCCCCTGGGTCGCCAGGTAGTTTTGGCCGCCGTCATTGCGGATCACCTCAATGCCCTCGGACGCGAGAAGGGCCGCAAGGTAACTGGCGCGGACCGGATCGCTTGTGCGTTCGATCAGGATCATCGGGTTCCCGTTAGGTTGAGCCTATGAGGGACTAGCCGTGCCACCAATCGCCACGAGGTGCAAAGGCTCTTAGCCAATGAGCACAATCGAATTGACCGCAAATGGTCGGACTGACTGGACGATCTTCGCTCATAGCTTACGGCATTTGAGCGTATGGCCGATAGAACGCTGTAAGTCGCTTGCGTTCCGATGCGGAAGTGGTCTCAGATCAGGGCAACCTGCCGGAGGATCGTTCATGGACAGAGCTCTGCCAATTCCCACGCCTGAGACCCAACACTTTTGGGACGGATGCAAGGTCGGGGAACTTCGCCTGCAACGGTGTGAGGAATGCGCCAAGACCTATTTTCCGCCGCGCCCGTTCTGTCCCGGGTGCGGGTCACGCCAGGTTGCGATCTTCAAGGCCAGCGGCCGGGCCAGCCTCTACAGCTATGTGATCAATCACCGCCCGCGACCGGATATGGGGACGACCCCGCATTCCATTGCCGTCGTAACACTGGAAGAGGGCCCGCGCATGATGACCAATATTGTCGGTTGTCCGCAGACTCCGCAGGCCCTGCATTTGGACATGCCGGTTGTGGTCACCTTCGAGACCTTTGGCGAGATCGTCCTACCCCTTTTTACCCCTGTGGGAGCCTGAGACGATGAAGCCTGGCTCCATAGCCGTGGTCGGGGCGGCTGAGACCACCCAGATGGGGCGCATCCCCAATGTTTCGATGATCGGTCTGCATGCCGACGCGGCGCTGAACGCCCTGGCTGATGCGGGTCTGAAGCTGAGCGACATCGACGGTGTCGCCACCGCCGGTGAGAGTCCCGTCGCCATTGCCAATTACCTGGGGATCACGCCGACGTGGGTGGACGGCACCCAGGTTGGCGGCTGTTCGTTCATGCTGCATGTGCGCCACGCGGCGGCGGCGATCGCGTCCGGCCTTTGCCAGACTGTGCTTATCACCCACGGCGAAAGCGGTCGTTCGCGCGTCGGCGCAGGGGGAGGCTTTGGCGGCCGCGCCGGGGCCAGCCTGATGGGTCAGTTCGAGGCCCCGTTCGGTGTCACGTCACCACCGACAATGTTCACCATTCCGGCCCTGCGGTATATGAAAACCCACGGCCTCACCGAGGAAGATCTGGCCTGGGTTGCCGTGATCCAGCGCGAATGGGCCGGCCTGAACCCGCGTGCCAGCCATCGCGATCCGATCACTGTGGATGACGTGTTGAAATCCGACATGATCGCCTGGCCCTTCACCAAGATGATGTGTTGCCTGGTCACCGATGGGGGCGGAGCCCTGATCCTGACCAGTGCCGAGCGCGCCAGAGATTTTCCGCAAAAGCCCGTCTATGTGCTGGGGGCGGGAGAAGGGGTGGAAACACCGATGGTCAGCCAGATGGAGGATTTCAACACCTCTAAAGCCTTTCGCATTGCCGGTGCCCGCGCCTTTGCCCAGGCGGGTATCAGCCACGCGGATGTCAGCCACATGATGATCTATGACGCCTTCGCCCACCTGCCGCTCTATGGCCTGGAAGATCTGGGATTTTGCAAGCCCGGCGAGGCAGCAGCCTTCATCCGTGAACGGAACACTGCCCCAGGTGGCATCCTGCCGCTGAACACCAATGGTGGCGGCCTCTCTTATATGCATTCAGGCATGTACGGCATGTACGCTCTGCAAGAGAGCGTGCGCCAACTTCGCGGCACCGCACCGGCTCAGGTTCCCGGTGCCCGGATATCAGTCTGTCTGGGCGTCGGCGGTATGTTCGCCGCCTCAGGCGCGGTTATATTTGGCAATGATGCCTGACATCTCGACCAGTACCATGGAAAGTAACCGACATGATCAAACTCTATGACCACCCCTTGTCACCCTATGCGCAAAAGGTGCGCATTGCCTTGCGCGAAAAGGGCGTGGCATTCGAAATGGCTTTGCCGGACGGCCTGGGGGCCGGGGGCGCGGCGGGAGAATTTGCCGGGGCTAATCCCAGAGCCGAAGTGCCGGTCCTGATCGACGGCGAGGCGCGGATTTTCGATTCCACCATCATCCTGGAATATATCGAAGACAAATGGCCCACCCCGGCCCTCCTCCCGACCAGCCCCGCAGACCGCGCCCGTGTACGGATGATCGAAGAGGTGATGGACACGCACTATGAGGCTATCAATTGGGCGATCATGGAGATCGACTGGTTTCAACGCGCCACCGGCGACGAAGCCTCTACCTTGAAAGATACGGCAGCCCGCCAGACTGCCGGCTTCCTCACCTGGCTCGAAGGCCAGTTGGGTACCCGGCAATGGTTCAATGGCGAGGCCTTTGGCTGGGGGGATTTGTGCGTCGTGCCTTATGTGGCCGCATCTGCCGGCATGGGCAACCGGCCTACCCCGGGTTCGGCTGTTGAGGCGTGGCTTGAGCGTATCCTCGGCCGGCCGAGCGTCGGAACCACAATGGCCGAGTCCATGGCCTTCGATAAAGACGGCTCAAATGTCGCCGATGCGATCGCTTCTGGCCTGTTCAAACGCGAATACCGCGACCACCGACTGGAATGGATGATGAAGTCCGGCGGCGTCGATATCGTGCTCAAAGGCCTGGAAGCCAACAACATTCGCTTCGCGCCGGACTTTGGCTAGTCGTAAACTGTCACCTTAATTACGACGCCCGTCGCAAAGGAGCAGAAAATGGGGCTGAAAGTCATCGGATCAGGCCTGGGGCGCACGGGCACCAAATCCCTTCAGACCGCGCTCAACATCCTGGGATTCGGACCCTGCCACCACATGTTCGAGGTCTTCGCCCACCCGGAAAGCATGGCCCTGTGGATTGAGGCCGGTGCCGGCCGTCCGGACTGGGACGCCATCTTCGCCGACTATCAGGCCATGGTCGACTATCCGGGGGCCGCGTTCTGGCGGCAGCTTGCCGACTACTATCCAGGAGCTAAGGTCCTCCACTCGGTGCGCGACCCCGACAAGTGGTTTGAATCAACCCAGGCGACGATCTTTCGCCCGGGTTCACCGACCACGATCGCCTCCGACGGCGGCCCGCTGACGGCGTTCTTCGACGCCTTTATGGGTGAGCTTCGCGGGCGAACGGACGACCGCGCCTTCATGACCAACCATTTCCGCCGCCATACCGAAGCGGTGAAGGCGGCCATCGCACCAGAGCGCCTGTTGATCTACGAGGCCGGCCAGGGATGGGAGCCCCTTTGCGCGTTCCTCGGCGTGCCGATCCCCGACGCGCCCTACCCCTCTGAAAACAATCGCGCCGAATTCATCGCCAGGGTGGCAGGCATGGTGCCAGCGACCGATACCTTGCCCCCGGCACAACCCTAGCCAGCGCGCCCGTCACGGCCCAGATCACCGTGACCGGTCGAGGCAGAAAGGGGTCGGAGTGAATAAAACTGACTCGTCTCAGGAGAAAAAAGAAAAAGGGGTCAGAAAACGAGAAAAAGGGGTCAGAGTCATTAATTGAACCGGCTGGCTAAGCGCAATAGGGTCAGATCCTGTCTGGAGGACCGATCCCATGCCCCGCCCCGCGCGTCTGCTTCTGGCTGGTCAGGCACATCACATCATTCAGCGCGGCAACAATCGTCAGGCGATCTTTTTCACCAATGCGGATCGACGCCTGTTTCTGGTGGACCTGAGCGCTGTACTGGTGACCGAAGGCTGCGCGCTGCATGCCTATGTGTTGATGACCAATCATATCCATCTTCTGGTCACGCCAACCGCAGATGCCGGCATAGGCCGTCTGATGCAGTCGCTCGGCCGCCGCTATGTGGGTCATATCAACCGCACCTACAGTCGGACGGGAACGCTGTGGGAGGGTCGGTTCAAATCGACCATTGTTGATAGCGAAGACTACGTCATGGCCTGTTATCGCTATATCGAGGCTAATCCGGTGCGTGCCGCAATGGTGGAGCGCGCGGGGGACTATTTGTGGAGCAGCTATCTGCACAACGCGCTTGGCCGCAGAGATCCGATGATCACCGAGCACGAAGTCTATACGACCCTTGGCAAAACAAAGGCGGCGCGGCGCACTGCCTATATGGACCTTTCGGCCGGGGCCCTGGCCGGGCCGCTGATCGAAACCTTGCGCGATGCCACTCAGCGGGGCTGGATTCCTGGTCGCGAATCCTTTCGCCGTCAGATCGAAACAGCCCTGGGCGGCAAAGCTGCCGCACTGGCTCGAGGTCGACCGGCCAAGGTCAACCAGGACGACAGCGATAGCCGGCAGCAAAACCTGCTTTAGATCGAAAATACATGTTTCTGACCCCTTTTTTCTCTCTCTTGCAGGCAACCCGCTCGGATGACGATGATCGCCAGGACACTCGAGGATCTGCCGCCGGTGGTCGGCGCGGAGATCCACATCACGCCGAGGCTAGCGATGGCCTACAGCGCCGGCCTGCTGCTGGATGAGGATCGGTTCTATGGGGTCGACGCCTCGGATCCCCCCGTTCTGCCGTTCGTCTGTACCCGCCTGGAGTGGCCGGTGACCCTTGGCTTTCGCATTGTGCTGGGCCTGAAGCCCGCCGAGTTGACACGCGGCGTCCGCGCCCGCCAGGATACCCAGATCCACCGACCATTTCGGCTGGGCGAGCGCGTCCAAACCACTGGCCGGATGGTCGAGGCGCGCGACACTCGGGCCGGAGCCCTTACGGTAATTCGCTACGATACCCGCTCGCTGACCCATGGCGACACGCCCGTCACCTCGTGGTCGTCGGGCATCTATCGCGGCGTTCCGCTGCCGATCACGCCGACCTGCCTGGTCCCCTCGCCGCCGGACCTCGCCCCGTCCGCCGACGGTCCCGAGGTGGCGACCGATATCCACTTCCCGATCCACCTGACGCACGCCTACACCGAATGCGCCGACATCTGGAACCCCATCCATACCGAGGAACCGATTGCCAGAGCGGCGGGCCTGCCGCGGATCATCGTCCACGGCACCATTCTCTGGGCTCTGTCGGGCGTGCGTCTCGCCGATCTGAAGCTCGGCGGCGATACAAGCCGGATCCGGCGGTTTAACGGCCGCTTCGTCTCGCCAGCGTTGCCCCGGGCGACGGCACGGCTGCTGGTGCGCGGTAATGGACCGGTGTTCGGCTGGCGGCTGCAAGATCGCGAAACCGGCCTGGTGCATGTTTCCGGAGAGGCTGAGTGTGGCTAGCCCAGGCCTTCAGTGTTCCAAGACAAGGCAGATTCGATAGACGCCGTCGGGGGGGCCGGGCGCGCTCCGGTGTTTTTATGCTGACGCCCT
>JAYTXQ010000173.1:0-2585 GCA_043742825.1 Caulobacteraceae bacterium
GGCCTGGTTCTGGCACTTGGGCTCTTCGGCTGTGCGCGTCACGCGCCAATCCCCAAGGCCCAGGATGTGGACTGGCCATTCTATGGTGGTGATGCCGGCGGGCAAAAATTTTCGACTGCAGCGCAGATCACGCCCGCGAATGTCCGTAGCTTGAGGCAGGTCTGGAGCTTTTCTACCAGCGATATGCAGAGCAAACCTGCCGGAGCGTTACGTCATTCCGCGTTCGAAGCGACCCCGATCCTGGTTGGCAAAGCGCTTTATGGTTGCACCCCGTTCAACGAGGTCTTTGCTTTGGACCCTGCCAGCGGCAAGCCGCTTTGGCGCTATGACGCCCACATTGATGCAGGTGTTCGCTATCCCAACGATTTCGTCTGCCGTGGGGTCGCCTATTGGCATGATCCCGCAGCGCGAGTGGGACAGCCCTGCGCTGACCGCATCTTCATGGCGACAAATGATCGGCGCCTGATCGCTCTGGACGCGGCAACCGGTCGAACCTGCCCGGGCTTTGGCAAGGATGGACAGATCGATGTCGCCGAGGGGATCGTGCTGGCGCGATCCGGCGAAATGCAGATCACCTCTGCACCGGTGGTTGCGGCTGACGTGATCATCGTCGGCTCTTCAATTGACGATAACCAGCGTGTCAAGGAAGTCTCCGGGGCTGTGCGCGCCTTTGACCTTCGGACCGGATCGCCGCGCTGGACATTTGACCCCCTGACAGGGGCAGCCCCGACGAATCTGGCCGGCGCAGCCAACGTCTGGGCCCCGATGTCGGTCGATGAGGGCCGTGGTCTGGTGTTCCTGCCCACCACCAGCCCAAGCCCTGATTTCTGGGGCGGCCTGCGCGCTGACGCTGGCGGTCATGCCGATTCGGTCGTGGCTCTGAACGCCCGTACCGGTGCCGTAGCCTGGGCCTTTGCCACTGTGCACCATGACATCTGGGACTATGATAATCCTGCCCAGCCCACCTTAGCTGACGTAACCTGGGGCGGGATCCGGCGGGCCGCTGTGCTGCAGACCACCAAACAGGGTCTTTTATTTACCCTTGATCGGGCCATGGGCACACCCGTCATCCCGGTCGAGGAGCGTGCGGTGCCCCAGGGCGCAGCTCCCGGAGAGCGCCTGTCTCCAACCCAGCCCTTCCCGGTCGCACCGCAACCCCTGGCCCCCAGCCATATTGAACCGGGACAGGCCTATGGTCTGACGCCCTTCGACCGCCGCGCCTGCCGCGTTGCCATAGCTAAAGCCCGGCACGAAGGGCTGTTCACACCGCCCTCGACCCAGGGCACAATCCTCTATCCGTTCACCGGCGGCGGCTCAAACTGGGGCGGGCTGGCTTTTGATCCAGCCAATGGGATCGCCTTTGTTAATACCAGCAGTGCAATGCATCTGGTCACTCTGATCCCGACAGCTCAGGTCGCGGCAGCACAACGCGCCGAACCTAATGTTGAAATCTCGCCCCAGTCGGGTGCGCCGTTCGGTATGCGACGTCAGGTGATGCTGTCGCCGCTGGGTCTGCCATGCAACCCTCCGCCCTGGGGCCAGCTTCACGCGATCGACATGCGCACCGGTCGGTTTTTGTGGCAGGTGCCCCTAGGTACACCTGAGGACAAAGCCCCGTTCTCGCAATATGTTTTGAGGGGCGTGGGTATGCCCAATTTCGGTGGGCCGATCATCACCAGCAGCGGCCTGGTCTTCATTGGAGCCACGTTGGACAATTACCTGCGGGCGTTCGAAGCCAAAACCGGTCGTGAACTCTGGCGCGGCAGGCTGCCAGCTGGCGGCCAGGCGACCCCCATGACCTATGTTTTCAAAGGCCAACAATATGTCGTGATCGCTGCGGGGGGACACGGCATGTCCGGCACCAAGCATGGTGACCAACTGATCGCCTTTGCCCTCGCGCCCTAGGCCTCCAGCTCGATGTCCCAGTAGAGATAATCAAGCCAGCTTTGATGCAGATGCCCGGGCGGGAATCGACGTCCATGTTCCTGCAGCTCATACATGCTCGGCCGTCGTGGACGGCTGCGGGGTATCATAGCCGCCTCGCGCGGTGTGCGCCCGCCCTTGGTCAGATTACACCGCGCACAGGCAGTGACGATGTTTTCCCAGGTTGTGCGTCCCCCGCGCGAGCGGGGTGTGACGTGGTCAAAGGTCAGGTCGTCGGGCGAGCCGCAATACTGGCAGCAAAAGGCATCGCGTAAAAACAGGTTGAACCGGGTGAAGGCGGGGGGCCGATCCTGAGCGATATAGTGCTTCAGTGAGACGACACTGGGCAACTTCATTTCAAAAGATGGGGAGCGGATGGTCTTGTCATAGGTGGAGACCACATCGACCCGGCCAAGAAAGACGGCCTTGATCGTTTCCTGCCAGGACCACAGGGACAAAGGATAGTAGCTGAGCGGCCGAAAATCGGCGTTCAGGACCAGGGCTGGTGCGCCGGACGGCGGATGGCTATGCACATGCATCGCGCCCTCCATATGCCGCACGCACGTTATGATCGACTCAACTGATTCTACTCATAGTGCAGGTTCGGCGACAGCTCTATGACGCGATCAAGATCGGCTGCATCTGGGCGTTCAACCGTTGCC
>JAYTXQ010000174.1:0-19633 GCA_043742825.1 Caulobacteraceae bacterium
TCATCGTGCCCGAGGGCATAGGATAGTGCATCCATCCGATTAAAGTAGTCATTGTCCAATGAATATTGAGCCCCGACACGGGTCGACAGCGGCGCGCCCAGATAGCGCGAAAGAGTTGAAATCAGCGGATCCAAAGCTGCGATACAGGGCATATCCAGATCCAAACATCCAGTCTCCAGCATCTGTCTTAATGCCGCATCGACAATAGTGTGTAATACGACCCCCGGAGCACCGGAAATCTCAACCAGTGCTCGCTCCAGCTGCATGGGCGAGCGGACCAGCCCGTAGATATGCTCGATCGGCAAAACGTTGTTGAATCTGGCACAAACCGCTCTTGCCAGCGCATTGAGGGTTTCACCTGTTGCGTCAGACACCAGATGGACATGAAAATAGGTGGCGAGGCGTGGCGGCGTGGTCACAGCGTAGAGCTTTTTTGGCCGGTCATCGTCAACATCGCAAAACACCTGTGGGTAAGCGGTTAGGAAGTTCTTAACGACTCCACGACTGCGGCGGAAATTTTGTGGAGGGAATTGACGCTGTTCCAAATCCAGCACCCGACTGTGGATATCGGCAGCGCTCACGAATGACTTTTCCCCAACTTAGGTTTTCCACGGACCCCTTGTGATCACCCCGCCAAAAATAAGGCGTAGATAGAATCTGTCTTTAGGTTTTTCACACTTTTGTGTCCAGGACTTCTTTATGAAATCATAGTTTTAAGGTATTTATCCTGCCCAACTAAGGGGACGACGCTTTCGACACCGCCCGTAGAAACGACGGGGATAACTCGCCCGCAAGAGGTTTTTGCAACAGTCGCTCACATCGTTGGCTCACCATCTACCACTACAGATAAGATTTAGGATTCTACCTTTTAGAGTCTGAAGAACGAACAACCTTTCGAAGAGGGCTTGAGCGCTTGGCAAGGACGCGGTTTAAGGGATTAATGTCCGAACCTTCCCGACCCCGTCTTTTACGTGCCCTGGACCGTGAGGTCATGGACCGCCCGCCGATATGGTTTATGCGCCAGGCAGGCCGCTCGCTGCCTGAATATCGGCAACTCCGGGAAAAGGCCCCGGACTTCATAGGCTTTTGTATGAACCCCGCCATGGCAGCCGAGGCGACATTGCAGCCAATGCGGCGGTTTGCCTTTGACGCAGCTATTGTCTTTGCCGACATTCTGTTGCTGCCCGGTGCCCTGGGGCAAGACGTCTGGTTCGAGGCCGGTGAGGGTCCAAGGCTGGGGCCCCTGCCTGATTTGAACGTACTTGAGGATGCGATCGAAACTTCAGCCGCCAAGCTTGACCCCGTGGGCGAAACTCTTCGCCTTGTTCGTGCAAGCCTGGAACCGGAGCGGGCTCTGATCGGTTTTGCAGGAGCCCCGTGGACGGTGGCCACCTATATGCTTGAGGGTCGTGGCGGCGACCGAGCCGCCGCGCGGGCCTTCGCGGTGGCTGAGCCGGAAAAAACTGACCGCCTGATCGATATTCTGGTCCGTTCCAGCATAGCCTATCTTCAGATGCAGGTGGATGCGGGTGCTCAGGTTTTACAGCTGTTTGAGTCCTGGGCGGAACTCCTGCCAGAGAATGATTTTGAGCGATTGGTCACACGGCCGCATGCCAAGATTGTACAAGGTCTCAGAGCGCTGGGCGTTACAGTCCCAATTATCGGCTTTCCGCGGGGGGCGGGCGCGCTCGTCGAAGGCTACGCTGAGAGCGCAGGCGTTCAGGGGGTGGGCCTGGACGTCCAGGCATCAGCCGCCCTTGGGCAAAGGCTTCAGCAGCATGTAACGGTCCAGGGGGCTTTGGACCCAATCCTCCTGCGGCAGGGCGGCTCGGCTCTGCACGCGCGGGTTGAGTCATTGTTAGAGCAGTGGGGTGGGGGCCCCTATATTTTCAATTTAGGTCATGGCGTGCTTCCCGATACACCGATTGCTCACATTGCCCAGGTTGTGCGTCGGGTAACTGGCGGATGAAAAAAGCGGCACAACGCATTGCGGTCGTACTTTTTAATCTGGGTGGGCCTGATGGTCCAGAAGCTGTCCAACCGTTTTTACGGAATCTTTTTGCTGACAAGGCGATAATTGCTTTGCCTACACCGTTTCGGCAACTATTGGCGCAGGTCATTTCGGTGACACGCGCGAAAGTAGCACGAGCCAATTATGCCCATATGGGCGGTGGATCACCGATTTTGGCTCATACTTTGGATCAAGGTCACGCTTTGACGGTGGAACTGACTGAGCGGTTTCCTGAGGCTGATGTACGGGTTTTTGTCGCAATGCGACACTGGCATCCTTTCACCGCAGAAGCCGCCAGTGAGGTAGCAGAATTTGCACCGGATCAGGTTGTCCTGGCCCCGCTTTACCCGCAGTTTTCGACCACCACAACCGGGTCTTCGTTCGCAGCCTGGCGCAAAGCTTACCACGGCTCTGGAGAGGTCCACAGCCTCTGCTGCTGGTTCGAAAACGAAGGCCTGATTGATACCCATGTTGCGCGTATCATTGAAACCTGGGAGGGTTCCGGTCGGCCCAACGTGCGCCTGCTGTTTTCTGCCCACGGTCTGCCAAAAAGTGTTGTCGCAAAGGGTGACCCCTATCAATGGCAGATCGAGGCGACCTGTGCGGCGATTGCGCAGCGTCTGGGCTCTACCTGGGATTGGCGTCTTTGTTATCAGAGCCGGGTTGGGCCGATGCAGTGGCTCGGCCCTTCAACACCTGAGGCTATTGCCGAAGCGGCACGTGATGGGGTTGGGGTCCTGATCGATCCGGTCGCCTTTGTTTCCGAACACGTTGAAACCTTGGTCGAGCTTGACCGCGACTATGCTGACCTGGCCAGAGACCTGGGTATGACAACCTATTTGCGGGTGCCAGTTGTGGGTCTGGGGCCAGTCTTCATCGCTGGATTGGCCGGAGCGGTGGAACGGGCGCTGCAGGTTAAAGGTCTAAACCCGGAGGGTCGTGCCTGCCCGGGCACTTTCGCAAAATGTCCGTGGCGATTGGGAGGTATTCACGGGTGCTGATCAATATCATCAAGGGCGTACATATTTTGGCGGTGATCGCTTGGATGGCCGGATTGTTGTATCTGCCACGCCTGTTTGCTTACCACACGCCAACGGCTCCAGGTTCCGAAACTGACGCAACGTTTCAGGCTATGGAGCGTGGCCTTGTGAAGATCATAATGCAGCCGGCCAGTATGGCGGTTCTACTGTTGGGCGGGGCCCTGGTGGTGCTGGAGGGCATTGGGATTCTCGTTGCACCCTGGATGATCACGAAGCTCATTGCAGTGGGGTTTCTTTTTGTCATACAGTATTTTCTGGGGCAGGCGCGCCAACGGCTGGCGCTAGGTTATAGAGATCACAGCCAAAGGTTCTGGCGAATAATCAATGAACTGCCTTTTGTTGCTGCGATCATTATTGTGCTTGCCGTGACGACGAAATTCACTCTGTGAATGGTGTTGGTAGAGGCCCGATTGTCAGACCGACGACCAGGGCTCAGCCCAAAGCGAGAAAACTCTCCGCTTGACGCTGAACCGGCACTGTGGTTCCGCTGTAGTTGAAGTCTGTCTGGTCAACAGGCCGGGCTTCTCCTGCCTCCTTCCTTTGGACCCTGTCGCCCCTATGGGGCAGACGCTTGGGTCCGCTCCCAAAGCCTCGATCCCGGCGACCGCAGTTTTCAATCTCTTGTGCGTATCGTCGATCCCTAGACCTCGCGTTCCGTGCCACGGGACCGAACCTGGCCAAATAAAGAGTCCCACACCCCCATGTCTGATGTTTACGATATCGAAGCCTCGCTGATCGATGAGGAGGGCGATGACAGCCCTGAAAGCGCTGCCGAACAGTTTGAGCCCACTGAGGCGAGCAAGGCGATTGCCGCCTTGGGTTTGAAGCGAATGAGCCTGCAAGAGCTGAAGGAGAAATCGCCCGCTGATCTGCTGGCTTTTGCCGAACAGTTTGACATTGAAAATGCCAATACCATGCGCAAACAGGACATGATGTTTGCCATCTTGAAGACCTCTGCAGAGGAAGGTGTTGAGATCTTTGGCTCGGGCACCCTCGAAGTGGTCCAGGACGGGTTTGGATTTCTGCGGAGCCCGGAGGCTAATTACCTTCCTGGCCCCGACGATATATATGTCAGCCCCTCGCAGATCCGTCGTTTCGGTCTGCGCACTGGCGATACTGTCGCGGGATCGATCCGGGCTCCGCGCGAAGGTGAGCGCTATTTTGCTCTGGTTAAAGTGGATCTGGTCAATTTCGAAAACCCTGACAATGTGCGCCACAAGGTGCATTTCGATAACCTGACGCCGCTCTATCCTGAAGAGCGTATGACCATGGAAATCGATGATCCAACGCTGAAAGATCGCTCCGGCCGGGTAATCGATATTGTCGCGCCCCTGGGCAAAGGACAACGTTGCCTGATCGTCGCCCCACCCCGAGTCGGTAAGACGGTGATGTTGCAAAACATCGCCAAATCAATTGCCGCCAATCACCCGGATTCCTATCTGATCGTGCTTTTGATCGATGAGCGTCCTGAAGAAGTTACCGACATGCAGCGCACCGTACGCGGCGAGGTCATTTCTTCCACCTTCGACGAGCCCGCCAGCCGCCACGTGCAGGTGGCTGAGATGGTGATCGAAAAGGCCAAACGTCTGGTGGAACACAAGCGCGATGTTGTTATCCTACTCGATAGCGTCACCCGACTGGGCCGCGCTTACAATACGACTGTCCCTTCGTCGGGTAAGGTGTTGACGGGCGGCGTTGATGCGAACGCCTTGCAAAAGCCCAAGCGCTTTTTCGGTGCGGCGCGCAATATCGAAGAAGGGGGCTCGCTAACCATCATCGCCACGGCTCTGATAGACACCGGCAGCCGCATGGATGAGGTGATCTTCGAAGAGTTCAAAGGCACCGGCAACAGCGAAATTGTGCTGGACCGCAAGGTGGCCGACAAGCGCATCTATCCGGCCATCGACATCCTCAAGTCAGGAACACGCAAGGATGAGTTGATCACGCCCAAGGATCAGCTTCAAAAGACTTATGTCCTGCGCCGCATTCTCTCGCCCATGGGATCGCAAGACGCCATCGAGTTCCTCCTCGACAAGTTGCGCAACGCCAAGAACAACGCCGATTTTTTCCAGTCGATGAATACGTAAAGGGCTTCTGGGACCCGTTTCAATTTGTCTTGACTCGCCTACGAGTTCGTGACTATCTGCGACGATATGTCACTATTGGAGAAGTCAAAATGTCTGCTTTCGTAGGTCGCTCTGGGGGTTTGGTAGCCCTTTTTTTGGCAACACTAGCTGGGTCAGCCATGGCGAGCCAAGTCGCAGTTTCGAGCTATGATATGCCCAACGGTGACGGCAACGCCCATGGCGGCACTTTTAATTACTGGGATGCCAACTACACTGGTGCTGGCGCAACCACCACAGACGATGCGGCGCTTAGCGGCGGGCTTGGTAAACTGACCGATGGTTTCTCCTCGAGCAGCCCTTGGTACACTGTCTCAAATTCCTCCGGTACGGGCGAGTATGTCGGCTGGCGTCAGTCTGGCGCGGTAAATCCAACGATAACGTTTCATTTCTCAGGGTCGCCGGCGATCAATGACATCAAGATTCAGATGGACAACACGTTGTACGGAGGCGTCGCTGCACCAACCAGTATCCTGATTGACGGTGTAAATACCTCGTTTACGGCTCCTCCGGGAGGAACGGTCGGGGTCGTTGATCTGACGGGTCTGAACTTGATTGGTAGCATGCACACGATCCAGTTTGACCAGAACCCGCTTTATGGCTGGGTGTTCATCAGTGAGGTTTCATTCTTTGGAAACGTTCCTGAGCCGGCAACCTGGGCCTTGATGTTGGGTGGTTTGGGTCTGGTGGGTGCCTCATTGCGGCGATCTCAGAAACTGATCTCGATCAACTCCTCGTCGAAATAAGCTCTGCCAATCTTTAGGGCGCGGCGCTCGATAGCATAGGTTTTGAACCCCAGGCGATGGTGAAGTCTGACGCCACCCTGGCCGTTCACAACAACCCCTGTCCTTAAGATCTCTCCACGCCGGCGAGCCTGGTCCAGGACCCTGCTGACGAGGCTTCCCCCAACGGCACGGCCACGCCACGCAGCGGAAACATAGACGCCCCACATGGGCCCTTTGTGGCGCACTTTGATGCCTTTCTCGACTAAGAAGCCGGCCACGCCGATGAGGGTGGTGCCGTCGAATGCGCCGAAAACCATATCCGGTGGAACGCCCATGCGACTTAAGAAGACCTCATACCGCTGTTCGAGCTCGTCCTAATACGCGGAGGAGAAAGCTTCTGGCGCGTCTCGCAGGGATTCCAATCGAAGTAGTTTGTAAGGGGCGCGGTTGGTCGCCGTCAAAATGCGAATTGAAACCTCAGAGGCCATACGAAACTTTCTATCGTCCGGGCTGTGAGACACAATGCCTCGTACATTTTCAGGTATGTAGCCCGCCATGATCGTCGAGGGGCGATGACCATGCCTAAACCGCACTAGCTTTTGCCAGTGTCAATGTCGCATAATAAACCTCAATCTCCGGAGGTTTCGCTGATGAAAATCAAGATTGAGTGCGATTGCACGCCGGCCGAGGCGCGGGCGTTTCTGGGTTTACCTGATGTGACGGCGCTCAACGATCACATGATCGGTGAGATGAAGGCCCGTATGGATGCCAATATCGCCATGGCGGCTCCTGAAGAGCTGATGAAGACCTGGATGAGTTTCGGCGGTCAGGCGAGCGAACAGTTTCGCAAGCTGATGGCGGCGGCGGCCACTGCGGCAACGACGACGACCCGAGGCTGATGAACCGGGGGATTTTCGCCCTGGCCACCGCGCCTGGGCGCGGTGCCATTGCGGTGATCCGGGCCAGCGGCCCCGGAGTTCAATCAGTCCTTGCGCGCCTGACCTCGCCCTTACCTGTGCCCCGCATGGCGAGCCTGCGCACGCTGCGTGACCGCGATGGCGAGGTGCTGGATAGCGCTCTGGTGCTATGGTTTCCAGGGCCCGGGAGCTATACTGGCGAAGACAGCTTCGAGCTGCATCTGCACGGTGGTACCTGGGTCGTTGATCAGGTCAGCGCCTGCCTTCTGGACGGTGGTCTGTTCCCTGCAGAGCCGGGCGAGTTCACTCGCCGCGCTTTCGAAACCGGCAGACTCTCGCTCGATCAGGCCGAGGCAGTGGCAGATCTGGTGGATGCCCAGAGCAAAGCTCAGGCCCGCCAGGCCATGGGCCAGCTGCGTGGCGCGCTGGGTCGTCGGTACGAAGCCTGGCGCGAGACTCTGATTGAAGCGTTGGCGAACCTGGAAGCGGCTGTTGATTTCCCCGATGAGGACGTTCCCGCAGATGTCGCCGACCGGGCCGCCGCACCGCTGCGGCTGTTGGCGGCCGATCTGGCCATTGCCTTGGCCGATGCCGGGCGTGGGCAACGTGTGCGGGAGGGCTATAGGATCGCCATCATCGGTGCACCGAACGCCGGTAAAAGTAGTCTAATCAACTACTTAGCTGATAGAAGCGCCGCGATCACCGCCCCAACGCCCGGCACGACGCGTGACATCATTGAGGTCAACCTCGACCTTGCGGGTTATCGCGTAATCGTCGCTGACACCGCCGGCATAAGGGTTGGAACCGACCCTGTGGAGATCGAAGGGGTGCGACGGGCCAAAGCTTGGGCGCAAAACGCAGACCTGCGGTTGTGGGTGGTCGATGGCTCGTCTGACACGAGCGAGTGGCAAGGGGTGGTGTCTCTGTGTCGCCCAGGAGATGTATGTCTGATCAATAAGACTGACCGGCCACCAGGGCTTGACGCTGAGTCAGCGAAACGGGCAGCAGTGGCGGCGGGCCTGGAGGTCTGGCAGGCGTCAATTAAAGATGGAAAGGCGATCGAGCTTTCCAGCCGGCTGACGGCGCGGGCCATGTGTGATCTTGACGGGGCAGAGTTCCCAGCCGCCACCCGCGCCCGCCACGTAGCGCGACTAGCAGAGGCGCAGGCGCATATCGGACGGGCATTGGCCAACCTCGATTCGCCGGAGATGGCGGCGGAGGACGTGCGGCTGGCGGCCCGCTCACTGATGCGAATATCGGGGCGAATTGGAGCGGAGGACGTTTTGGATCTGGTGTTTGCCAGTTTTTGTATCGGTAAATAGGCGCTGTTTCACGTGAAACAGTGGGCCGTAGCGTTGCTCGACCGAAGGCACACATTGGTCTAAGGATGTATGTCGCCTGCGTCATTCATCGCAGACATCCGCATTTTCTAGAGCCTTGTTGTGAACCAATCCTGGGATGTCATTGTTATTGGCGGCGGTCATGCCGGCTGTGAGGCGGCGGCGGCGGCGGCGCGCTGTGGGGCTTCGACACTTTTACTAACGCACAAGATTGAGACCATCGGCGAGATGTCGTGCAACCCGGCAATTGGCGGTCTGGGTAAGGGTCATCTGGTGCGCGAAATCGACGCCCTGGATGGCCTGATGGGGAGGGTTGCAGATGAGGCGGGCATTCAGTTTCGCCTGCTCAATCGTTCACGTGGCCCTGCCGTGCGTGGCCCCCGGGCTCAAATTGATCGAAGGCTGTACCGGACGGCCATGCTGGCGACGCTGCGCGAACAGGCCAATCTGGAAATCCGTGCTGAAGCTGTAGAAGACTTGATCCTCGACCACGGACGGGTCGCCGGTGTGGTGGGTCATACGGGCCAGCAATACCGTGCGGCTGCGGTGGTCCTGACCACCGGGACCTTTCTCAAAGGGGTGATTCACCGAGGTGAGGAAAGGCTCGAAGCTGGCCGGGTGGGCGATGCACCGGCTATAGCCCTCGCGGAACGTCTCTACGGTTTTGGCCTGAATATGGGGCGATTGAAGACCGGAACACCGCCGCGCCTTGATGGCCGCACGATCGCTTGGGGTGGCCTGGATATGCAGGCGGGGGACAAACCGCCGATTCCGTTTTCCTTCATGACAGAAACCATTGTGACACCGCAGGTCGAGTGTGGAATTACCGCGACTACCGCCGCGACACACGCGATTATCGCCGCAAATCTGGGGGAATCGGCTGTCTATGGTGGGCGACTCAGCGGCCGCGGTCCGAGATATTGTCCATCGATTGAGGACAAGGTGGTGCGGTTCGCTGATCGGAGCAGTCACCAGATATTCCTTGAGCCTGAGGGTCTGGACGACCCTGCCGTTTACCCCAATGGCATCTCAACCTCGGTCTCTGCAGAGACTCAGGCCCTGTTCTTGCGCTCCATTCCTGGTCTCGAAAGGGTTGAGGTCCTGCGCTATGGCTATGCGATTGAGTACGACTATGTCGATCCGCGAGAACTGGATACCGCGCTCCAGGTCAAGACCCTGCCTGGGCTATATCTGGCAGGCCAGATCAACGGGACAACTGGTTACGAGGAGGCCGGGGCTCAGGGTCTGGTTGCGGGGATAAACGCAGCGCGGGCGGCCGGTGGATCTGAACCCGCCCTGTTTGGCCGCGACCAAGCCTATATCGGCGTGATGATCGATGATCTGATCACCCATGGGGTGACGGAGCCCTATCGTATGTTTACGAGCCGGGCAGAGTTTCGTCTGCGATTGCGGGCCGACAATGCTGATCAAAGGCTCACGGCGATGGGCATAACATTGGGGTGCGTCGGGTCGCAGCGCGCGGATGTCTTTGCTGGTAAGTCTGCAATCCTGGCTGACATTCGCGCGGTGGCAGCAGGGCTCTGTCTGACGCCTGCGGAGGCTGGCAAGGCGGGCTTTAGGGTCAATGCTGACGGCCAGCGTCGCAGCCTGACGCAGCTTTTGGCCTATCGTGATATCAGCTTGGACGATCTGGCACGGGTTTGGCCGCAGATTTCAGCCTGGCCAGCTTTTGCCTGCGAACAGCTTGAAATCGATGCGGTCTATCATGGCTATATGCAGCGCCAGGATGTGGATGTGGCCCTGTTTCGCAGCGAGGAAGACATGGTTTTGCCCGCAGGGCTGGATTACGCAGCGCTCGGCGGTCTTTCTAATGAGGTGCGCGAGAAGCTGATGGCGATCAGGCCCATGACCCTGGGCCAGGCAACCCGCATTGAAGGCGTGACGCCCGGAGCGCTTATGGCACTTCTGGGACACGTTCGCCGCCGTGCCGCTTGAGCTGGACCCTGCCCAGGATGACGTGGTGGGAATGCTCGCCCTTGCCCCTTCGCAGGTGAGTGATCTTGCGGTCTTTCGCGAAATGTTGATTGAGGCTAATGCGCGGATGAACCTTGTTGCAACCGCAAGTCTGACGCAGTTCTGGAGGCGGCACGTCTTGGACAGCGCTCAGCTTTTGGGCCATGCGCCGGAGGCGCGTGTCTGGGCAGATCTTGGCGCGGGGGCGGGTTTCCCCGGTCTGGTTCTGGCGATCCTTTTGAAGTGCGAAGCGGGCGCCCGGGTTCACCTGGTTGAGAGCCAGGCGAAGAAATGCCGGTTTCTGGATGAGGTGGTCACAGCCCTTGGCCTGCCGGCTCAGGTCCACAATGCCAGGGCCGAGAGCTTGAAGTTGAAGGTTGAGGTTGTCACCGCCCGAGCCTGTGCGCCACTGGCTCGGCTGTTGGGCTTTGCCGCTCCATATTTGCAACGCGGGGCTAAAGCTATGTTTCTTAAAGGAGAAGGTGTCGCTGGAGAAATCGTTGTAGCCCGCAAAACCTGGGGGTTTGATGCTGTGACCCACCCCAGCCTGAGTGATCCGCGCGGGCGGATTTTAATGGTTTCACAGGTGACCCATGGCGGCTAAACCCTTGCGCGTGCTGGCGGTTGCCAATCAGAAGGGCGGTGTGGGAAAGACCACAACGGCGATCAACCTGGGCACAGCCCTGGCCGCTGTCGGCGAGCGTGTGTTGCTGATCGACCTGGATCCCCAGGGCAATGCCTCAACTGGCCTGGGTGTAGCGCCGCAGATGCGAGCCCGCAGCATGTATGATGTGTTGATCGACGCGGCGGCGTTGTCGGAGGTGGCTGTAAACACACTGGTTCCGGGATTGGACCTGGCACCTGCGGATGCCGATCTCTCAGGCGTCGAGCTGGAGCTGGGTCATCGGCATGGACGCTCGCACCGACTGAAAGAGGCTATGGTGCCGCTGAGATCGGGGGGATCCTACAGCTATGTCCTCATCGATTGCCCACCGTCGCTGAATCTGCTGACGGTCAATTCAATGTCGGCAGCCGATGCCGTTTTGGTGCCCCTGCAGTGTGAGTTTTTTGCCCTTGAGGGTCTGACGCAGCTGATGCGGACGATTGACCAGGTGAAAGCCGCGCTCAATCCGCTCCTGGAGATTCAGGGCATCGTCCTGACCATGTATGATCGGCGCAATTCGCTGTCTCGTCAGGTAGACGCTGATGTGCGGCGGCATTTCGGCGAAACGGTCTATCGCACTGTTATTCCGCGCAATGTGCGCATTAGCGAGGCCCCATCCTTTGGCAAGCCGGCGTTGATCTACGACCTAAAATGCGCGGGCAGTCAGGCCTATCTACAGCTGGCCCGGGAGGTCGTGGCCCGTGAGCGCGCGCGCGGGCGCGTCATAGAGGAGATGGTCTGATGGCTGAGGGTCGACGGGGTTTGGGTCGGGGTTTGGCAGCGCTGCTGGACGAAACCAATTCGGCAACAACACCGCAAGGGCGTCGCGAGGCTGGAGTCCAGGAGATACCGATTGAGCTGATCCATCGCAACCTGGGTCAACCGAGGCGAACCTTTGATCCCGTGGCACTGGAGGAATTGGCCAGTTCAATCCGCGAGCGCGGCGTGATTGCTCCGATCCTGCTGCGGGCGGCACCGGGTGCCAGCGGTGTATACCAGATCGTTGCCGGCGAGCGGCGTTGGCGCGCAGCGCAGCTGGCGGGCTTGTCATCCCTTCCGGCCCTGATCCGGGCTCTGGATGATCTGGAGGTGATGGAAATCGCCCTGATCGAAAACATTCAGCGCGCCGATCTAAATGCTCTGGAAGAAGCCCAGGGATATGCCTCTGTGAGTGAGAGATTCGGTCGCAGCGCCGAGACTATTGCCAAGTTCATTGGCAAAAGCCGAAGTCACGTAGCTAATACAATGCGTCTGATGCGGTTGCCGGGCACGGTTCAGGAACATTTACAAGCGGGCCGATTGAGTGCCGGTCACGCCCGAGCTTTGCTGGGTGTGGATGATGCGGAGGCTTTGGCCGAACGGGTGATTCGATTGGGTTTGAATGTGCGCCAGTGCGAGGCTCTGGCGAAACGCTCTCGGGACGGGATTGCAGATGTCAAAGCGCCTGCCGCCCGGGAAAAGGACGCCGATACCCAGTCTCTCGAGGACGATCTGGCCGAGGTTCTGGGCCTCGAAGTTGATCTGCGGGACAAGGGCGGCAGTGGCGAGTTGCGCCTGCGCTACAAAACCCTGGAGCAGCTCGATGACCTGTGCCGCCGATTGACCGGGGCCATAACGTAGATATTCAAAGTCCCAGGCGGCGGGCGCGGCCCGCGATTGTTAGAGCCAGGCGCTCGGCGATCAGGCTATCAGGGGCCCCGGTCTGTTTGCATGCCCGGTCGGCACCCAGAACAGCGTCCTGCATCTTGTCCAGTTCAGCGCCTGTCCAAACCCGCGCTTGACGCAGGACCTCACGCTCATTTTTCCAGAACACGCCGCTGGTCTTAGCGGCATGGGCCGCGCTAGAGCCCTCTTGTTGCAGCATGGCGATACGTCGTAGTTTGGCCAGGTGCAAACTGATCGCCCGGACGGCGGCGGGACCGGCCTCACCTTCCCGCGCCGCACGCCTCAAGCCTGTGTAGGCAGACCCCAGTCGTCCACCAAATGCGTCAATCGCCGATTCACCCAGCGAAGCCTCTGGTTCGACCCCCAGAAACTCTGCCAATTCGGCGGCCGTTGCGGTCTTTCCCGATCCGGGGCCGAGGAACAGGCTGAGACGTTCGATTTCCTGACGCGCCACGCCGCGTTCCTGTGGCAGGCGAGAGACGAAAAGGTCCATGGCATCAGCGGCCAAGCCGACCTTCTCTGACATCAAAGCATCGCGGGTCATGCGCACCAGATCGCCCGCCTCATCCGCCCAACAGGCGATGGAGACACATCCGGCACCGGCTTCTGCAACTTTCTTCACCTGAGAGTCGCGGACCAATCCCCCCGCTTCGATCAGGAAAAAAGCATCAGGATTTAGTTTTCCGTTCAGATGATCGCTCAAGGCCTCGGCCGCAGCGCGATCAGGGCCGGAACGTTCACCATCCAGCCTCAGACGGACCAGGCGGCGGCCGCCCATCATCGAAATCGCCATGAGCTCGCCTTCCAGCTTTCCAGGCTCTGACACGACATCGCTCTCACTGAGCAGTGCAACATCGAAAGGGTCGTCTGGCCGCTCAGTCACCACCTGCGCCAGCGCGCGCGCCCGCTCTCGGACAACCCCCAGGTCCCGGCCATGGATGAGGGCCGCGCGTATCTGTGGTCCTGGGCTTTTCAGAAACCGGTCAATTTCTGCGCGGAGCTTTAGGATCACTGCGGCACTCTTGCCCTAACCGCCGCGGGGTCTGGCCATCCACGCGGCCAGATCAATCTGGATGCGGCGGGCAGCGTCCTGTGCAGCCCGGTCCTGACTGTCCTGGCGCGCGGCAATTCCAGCATAGGGTGCATCAGACGCATCGTAGCTGACGTCTGTGGCAACCTGGCCGGTGTGTTCAACTTTACCAGTGGCCAGGTCTGTGAGGGTGTATTTCACCGTCAATCCAAGCTGATAGCGTTCGGCGACATTATCGACTCTCAGGCCGCGAGGACTGCGGGACTGCTCTAAGGTGATGTCCAGGCGCCAGCTTGGGGGAGCACCTTTTTCATTTCCCAGATCGTCATCGAGGGCTTCGCGCAGGCGAAAAGCGACGCGGCCGTCGGGAACAACTACTTGCACGCCGGACAGCCCACGGCTGACGCCACGGGTTGCATAAAGGGGTGTGAAGCCACATCCACCCAGACCGAAGGCTGCCAGGATTGCCGCTGTGATCAGAAGCCGAAACCCCATCTGAGCCTACCTTGCCACGATGTTGACGATGCGGTCGGGGACGACGATGATCTTGCTGATAGCCAGACCCGCAAGCCGTTTTATCAACTGCGGGTCAGCCAGAACCTGGCGTTCCACCTCAGCGGACGTCGCGCCGGCGGGCGCACGGATTTCGCCGCGCCGCTTGCCGTTGATCTGCACCGGCAATACCCGTTCGGCATCCTCGCACAGGGCAGGATCATGAACTGGCCAAGGTGCCTGGGCGACCAGACCGTTCTCGCCTAGGCGCGACCAGCACTCTTCACCCAGATGCGGTGCAAAGGGTGCAACCAGTCGGGCGACAGCGCTGAGGGCTTCGCGCCTGGCGGGCCCCATGATCGGTGAAGCCTTGAGTGCGGCAACCAGTTCGTACAGGCGGGCGATGGCACTGTTAAAGCGAAAGCCTTCAATCGCCTCGGTCACGGCGCGGATCGCCCGGTGCGTTGACCGGCGCAGTGCGGCTGGGGCCTCATTTTCAAGCGATGGCCCGCCATCCTTCTCGGACCAAACGTCGAACTCAGACCAGATGCGGTTGATCAGTCTCCAGGCTCCCTCCACGCCGGTGCTGGTCCATTGAACATCCCGATCAGGAGGAGAATCAGAGAGCACGAAAAGCCGTGCGGCATCGACACCATAGATATCGGCGATGTCGGCTGGGGCGACGACGTTTCGCTTCGACTTTGACATCTTTTGCACATCGCCAATGATCAAAGGCTCACCCGTCGCCTCGTCAGTGGCGCGCCGCGTGGTGCCCTCGCTGCGCAAGAGCACCTGCGACGGTTCAACCCATTCCCCATTTTGGCGTTGATAGGTTTCGTGGGTGACCATGCCCTGGGTAAATAGGCCGGCAAAGGGTTCGGGATGGGCAATCAAGCCCTCATCACGCAGCGCCCGGGTAAAGAATCGCGCATAGAGCAAATGCAGAACTGCGTGTTCGATGCCACCGATATATTGGTCCACCGGCATCCAGTAGTCGGCTGCTGCGACATTGATCGGATCAGCTGATTTGCTATCGGCGAAACGGGCAAAATACCAGGATGAATCGACGAATGTATCGAGGGTGTCGGTCTCCCGCTCGGCTGGCGACCCGCACTGTGGGCAATTCACATGTTTCCACGTCGGGTGGCGCGCCAAAGCGTTGCCGGGACGCGAAAAATCCATGTCGGAGGGGAGAATAACCGGCAGATCGGCCTCAGGCACGGGCATTACACCGCAGGCGGCGCAATGGATGGCGGGGATTGGACATCCCCAACCCCGTTGACGTGACACACCCCAGTCGCGCAGGCGATAGACTTTCGCCCCTTCGCCCACACTGGCCTGCTCAATGTGAGAAACTGCCGCAGCTTTGGCAGCTTCGATGTCCATTCCATCGAGAAAGCCGGAGTTGTATATGGTTCCTGGGCCAACATAGGCGTCCTGTTTCACGTGAAACACCTTCGGATCCTCGCCGGCGGGCAGCACCACAGGCAAGACGGCCAGATCGTATTTGCGGGCGAAGTCCAGATCACGCTGATCGTGGGCAGGGCAGCCAAAAATCGCCCCTGTGCCATAGTCCATAAGTACGAAGTTGGCGATCCAGACAGGAATTTTCCGAGTTAAATCAAAAGGATGAATGACTGTCAGTCCGGTATCAAAGCCGAGCTTTTCCGCTGACTCAATTGCCGCCTCTGAGGTTCCGCCGCGACGACATTCGGCGATGAAGGCTTTGGCCTCTGGACGAGACGCCGCGAGTTTCTCGGCCAGCGGATGATCGGGAGCGACGGCCAGAAAGCTGGCTCCGAACAGGGTGTCTGGCCGGGTGGTGTAGACGCTAACACCCCCTTCGGCGGCGGAGAAGGCGAAGCTCAAACGCAGACCGACTGACCTGCCAATCCAGTTTTCCTGCATCAACCGGACTTTGTCTGGCCAACGATCAAGGGTTTTCAGACCGGCCAGCAGATCGTCGGCATAGTCGGTGATCTTCAAAAACCACTGACTGAGTTTTTTGCGCTCGACCGGGGCATCCGAACGCCAACCCCGACCATCAATGACCTGTTCGTTGGCCAGGACGGTCATGTCTACCGGGTCCCAATTGACCCAGGCTTCCTTCCGATAGACTAAACCCCGGTGCATCAATTTGAGGAAAAGCGCCTGCTGATGGCCGTAGTACGACGGATCGCAGGTGGCAAATTCACGTGACCAGTCTATGGAAACACCAAGTCGCTTTAACTCCTCCCGCATCTTGTCGATATTAGCCCAAGTCCAAGCTGCGGGATCGACCCCGCGTTCTGCGGCGGCATTTTCTGCCGGAAGGCCAAAGGCATCCCAGCCCATCGGATGGAGGACATTGAAACCGCGTGCCCGTTTAAAACGGGCGATCACATCGCCCATGGCATAGTTACGCGCATGGCCAACGTGCAGGCTCCCCGAAGGATAGGGGAACATCTCCAGCACATAATATTTTGGCTTATCCGACCCCGTCTCGGCGGCGAAGGCATCGGCATCCGCCCAGGCCGCGCGCCACTTGGGCTCGGCCTCCTTGGGATTGTACCTTGTCATAGCCTTTAGCCGCAGACCTAACCTTTAAGGTTGGACAAGCGAAGCTGGCGCGCGCGAGTGAGGATAGCATTTTCGATGTCGCTGGCCGTCTGTGGCGACGTTGGTGCCGCTGTCCAAACACCGCCGGTATTCACTTCCTTGAACACGGTGACATTCAGGCCGTCAGCGCGCAGGCGAGAATCCAAAATATAGACCGTGGTCTTAAAGCGTTCTTCGGGCTTTTCTGGGTTTGCATACCAGTCAGTATTTACAATCCCGCCGTAGGGATCGGCCGATAACAGCGGCATGAAAGCCAGGGTATCGAGGGTGGCACGCCAAAGATACGAGTTAACCCCAATCTCGCTGCCGGCACCGCCCTTGGCGGCATGGTCACCACCATGGCGCAGACCTCCGCAGCCGGCGAGCAGACCCAGACCAGCGACCAAGCCAAGGGTTACAAGGGCGCGGCCGGCAGTACGCAACAGGCGGGCCGGATGGTCGATAAGGTTTGCAGACACTTTGGACGGCATATGCAGTCGGCTCCACTTTTCTAAAATCGGCAACGCCCCTCGCCGCCAGCACCGTCTATAACATCCCCCGCTCCACGCCAAATGGGAATCGTGGCACCCCTGCAACAGGTCTCCAGCCAAGCGCCCTTCAGTTTGTGAATTGTTCGCGACAGCATTGACCTTTTGGGGCTCTGGGACTTAAACGCAATGGCGACGATGTACGTGCGGCTAAAACTGCCGCTATCTGCGTGCGTCGCAACCTGGAGTTGAAATGCGCCTGCCCGTTCGGCACATGTTTGCGGTAGCTTTTGGCTTAGCCAGTTTGGCTGTGGCTGGGGGTGTGCGCGCGGAACAGGCAGCGGGCAACCTTGTCCTTGCAGGCCGTGAAATCAGCAGTCAAGGCTTAGGTTTTATTCCAAAACGCACGTTGGAATGGGATTCTCGAAAAGCGCGTTGGGGCCTCAAATTGGGTGTTGAACAGCATCTGGATCGTGACATGGATTGGAAAGATCTGCAGCCGGGTCTTTACTACCGTTTGACCCCCAGATTGCACATCGGCGGGGCGGTTAGCCTTGCCCCCGATCAAAGCAACATTCAGCGCCTGATTGAGCCTCGCCCCGCGCAACCAAGGGTCCGCCTGGAAACCACCTTCAGGTTTTAGGACCAGGATTTGAATTTGGATCTCCTGAAGAGCTGAGCTCCAATCCATCTACCGCAGCTAAGCCAGAGGCCCCACTGAGGGCGAGATACCGGGCCGTATGTGCATTGACGCCGCCAAGCGCATAGGCTGGCAGGCGCGTTCGCCGGATCAGTATTGAGAACCTCAAGACCCCCAAGGCGCGCCCGGCCGAAGGGCTACGACTGGTGAAGACCGGTGAGACCACGACAGCCTCAACCCCAGCCTTGCTGGCGCGCAGGATGGCTGGAAGGTCATGCGCAGCGGCCGTCAGCCGAAAACGTCTGCCAAGGACCCGGTTCAGGCCCCTGCGTGTGGCCAGGGCCTGGGGCCAGTGGATCCCGTCTGCTGCCAGGGCGATGGCTAGCCGCACATCGGCACCGACCAGGAACATAACGCCCCGTTTGCGCGCCAGCTGGCGCAATGGGTGGCCGAGTTTTTTCGCATCCGGATTGCCAAAGGCGCGATAGACCACGCCGGCTCCGCGCGGAAGCTGGGCGATGATCCTGGCGGGATCGGGTGTACGCAGGGGGTCAGAAAAAAACAGAAGGGGTGGCAGGGGCTTTGCCTGGGCGCGTCCGCGGCCTAGCTTGGTTGCCAGTTTCCACAGTTGCGAGATGGATTGCCCGCTCAATGTCCAGCCCCCCGTTTGATCCTGCCGCCGGCCGAGCCGCGATCCTGCGGGCAATGACCGAAGCCGCGCTGGCGGCCGGACGTGCGGCCGCCGATGTGTCCCTGACCGCAGTTTCCAAGCAACAGCCATGGGAAGCCATAGAGCCAGTGTTGGCGTCTGGACAAAAAATCTTTGGTGAGAACCGGGTCCAGGAGGCCGTCCAGCGCTGGGCCCCTCGGCGAAACGGCGTTGAACTGCATTTGATCGGCCCGTTGCAGACGAACAAATCCGCTGAGGCAGTCGAGCTTTTTGATGTCATTGAAACCCTTGACCGACCCAAACTGGCCCGCGCCGTCGCTGAGGCCTTCAGTGCTCAGGGCAAGTCTGTCCGGCTCTATATCCAGGTCAATACCGGTGAGGAGCCGCAAAAGGCCGGTGTTTTGCCGCTGGAGACGGACAGCTTTCTGGCGATGTGCCGAGATGATCTGGGCCTGACGATCGAAGGGCTGATGTGTATTCCTCCCGTAGATCAGCCGCCGGGGCCGCATTTTGCCCTTCTGGCTAAAATCGCGCACCGAAACGGCTTGGAGCGTCTCTCCATGGGTATGAGCGCTGATTTCCGCACTGCGATCCGTCTTGGGGCCACATCCGTCCGCATTGGCTCGGCTTTGTTTGGTGAGCGCGCCAGAACCTGAGCCGCCGTGACCTGAGTTGAGAGCGCACACGCGTCGCAGAAATCCCATGCGGGTCAATTGATGCCCTTCGGAAAGCTGCGAGCGGAGATGGCCAGGGCATCGCCAGGTCGGGCTACGGCCAATAAATGCGCCAGATCATCAAAGCTTAAAGCCACGCATCCTTGGGTTGGTGTGTGATCTTTGCGCGCCAAGTGCAGAAAGATCGCCGACCCGGCACCAATCTCCACCGGGTCGTCATTGTAACCCAGAACGACGATCAAGTCATAAACGTGATCGCAACGCCACAGTATCTCGGCACTGGCGTCATGCGGCAGGCGAACGGGTCGATTATAGGCCCCGTCCAGAGGCGCATCGCTCCAGCCCTGGTCAGGTGCCAAGGCCTTTTTCGCCAGGGCAGTTTTGGGCGGCGCGACCCGATCAGGGCGATAATAGACAAAGCGCAGGGGCCAGATACCCGCCGGCGAGGCCCCGTCACCCTCTCGCTTTGCGGCCGCATCAATGACGCCGGCAGCGCCCAGAATACAGCGAACCTGGACAAGACCCAGGTCCAGCACTCCGTCAGCATAGGCGGTAAAAATCATCAGGACCCAATGAGTGACTTGGCGTGTGAGCCATTATCGG
>JAYTXQ010000175.1:0-2314 GCA_043742825.1 Caulobacteraceae bacterium
AATCTATGGCGGCCTTGGTCTCCAGGGTTGCCTTTTCGGTGAAGCTGGCGAGGCGAACATAGCCAAAATCACCCTCGGCATGAAAGGTGACCGATTTTGGCTGAATGATCTCGCGTTTGAGTTTGACATCAAACGGATCAGTTTTCTCTCTGGCAATAGTCAGGGTCACTACCTCGCCGACGGCGCCGCGCATTTTCTTTACTGCGTCGTTGATTGTCAGGCCCAGAACAGTCTGGCCGTTGACGGCAGTCACATAGTCTCCAGGCTTAATCCCAGCCCGGGCGGCGGGTGTGCCATCAATCGGTGAGATCACCTTGACCACGCCATCTTCGCTGGTGATCTCGATGCCTAGCCCCCCGTACTCGCCCCGACTGGTGTCTTCGAATTCGTGGTATGTTTCGGCGTCCATATAGTCGGAGTGGGGATCGAGCGAGGTCAGCATGCCATTCAGGGCCGCCTCAATCAGCTTTTTGTCGTCGACCGGCGTGACATACTTTTGTTTGACCTCGTCGAGCACATTGCCGAACATCTCCAGCAGCCGATAGGTGCCAGGCTTCGACTCCGGTGTCGCCCGAGCCGTCGGGTTGAGATAGGCCATGGTGCCGGCCCCCAGAACAAAGGCTGCGGCACCGACCAGAAGTTCTTTTCGCATATGATCGCCTAGAGCCTGATTATGGGGCTGCGTCCCTGAACCCGCAAGATAGCCTAATCTCTATGATAGGGGGAGCCCGCTAAAAGGCTCGCCGCACGATAGACCTGTTCAGCCAGCATCACCCGGGCCAGAGCATGTGGCCAAGTCTGTGGTCCAAAGGCGATGCGCTCGCGGGCCTGGCTCAAAATCGCCTCATCCAAGCCATCAGCACCGCCGATGACGAACGTCAGGTGGCGCACACCCTCATCGCGCAGCTTCGCCAGCCGCGTGGTAAAAGCCCGCGACGTCCAGGCCGCTCCATGCTCATCACAGGTCAAAACGTAATCGCCCTGCAGGCGAGCGGTCAGGGCTTCTGCTTCTGCGGCCTTGCCAGGTTTGCGCGCTTCGACTTCGACGATCTCGACCGGACCCAGGCCCAAAGGGCGGCCGGTCGCTGTGGCTCTCGCAGCATAGTCCTTGGCCATTTGTCCTTCAGCTCTGCTGCCCAGGCGACCCACGCAGAGCAGCGTGATTTTCACGGCCTCGCTCAGCCCACATCGATCCGGTGCGCCGAATCTACCGACCAGATTTTTTCCAGATTGTAGAATGACCGCACTTCGGGACGAAAGAGGTGCACGATAACGTCGCCGGCGTCGATCAGGACCCAGTCGCAGGCTGGCATGCCCTCGACACGCGCCTTTCCATGGCCCCCTTCCTTGATGGCGCGCAGCAGGTGATCTGCCACGGCGCTGACATGGCGGTGCGAACGGCCCGAGGCGACAACGATGGAATCGGCGATCGTGCTTTTGTCTTTTAGGTCGATGAAGACGATGTCGTGGGTTTTTTCGTCATCCAGGCGGTGCAGAATGAGGGTTTCCAGGGCCGTGCGGCCGAGGGCTAAAACCGGGTTGACCTCAGCGACAAGTGCCGCTTCGGGGGCGCTGGGCGCCAGATCTTGTTTCAGTGGATATTCCTCTTCACGCCTCGGACAGCAGTCACCTTAACATAAACCGGCGGCAAGGTCAGGTGGCATCATTCAGGCCATCGCGCAGGGCGGTTGACGAGGCTGTGTGCAGCGGGCCGTTCAGCCAGATCCAGGCTGGGGCTGCGCGGCGGGACAACGTGCTTCCGGCGGTAGAGGCGAGGCGGGCGGCGGCAAAGCGGCGGGCAGCTGGAGCAAGGCGGCTCTCCGTAGTTACATTCGGCCGGGAGATCACGGCTACGGGCACTTCGCGCATCAGTCGGGCCCAGCCGCGCCAGGCGTGGAAATTGGCCAGGCCATCGGCCCCCATGATCCAGACAAACCGCACGCCGGCAAAACGTGCTTTCAAAGCTCGGACCGTATCGAGGGTATAGCGAGCGCCAACGCGGCGCTCGAAGTCGGAAACAATCATCGCAGGCCCCGTTGCTAGGCGTTTCACGAGCGCCAGGCGGGCGTCCAGACTCACCCCCGCCTCTGCCTTCAACGGGTTGCCCGGTGACACCAGCCAGATCACTCGGTCCAGCCCCAGCCGCCGCAAGGCGACGCGGGCGACATGCGCATGGCCCGCATGCGGCGGGTTGAACGATCCGCCATAGAGCCCGACCCGCATGCCAGGTGCCAGACTGAACCCCAGACGGAAATTCACTGGCCGGCCAGCCGCCGGAGCCAGACGCACGGGATCAGGTGGCCGCATGCGTCTA
>JAYTXQ010000176.1:0-13568 GCA_043742825.1 Caulobacteraceae bacterium
CTGGGGGAAATGGCCAAGGCCATCGACGGGGCCCGCGAGGATGTCGGCGAATACGCCCCCAAGATCGAAACCATCACCATCCCCACCGACAAGATCCGCGACGTGATCGGCACCGGCGGCAAGGTGATCCGCGAGATCGTCGCCACCACCGGGGCCAAGGTCGATGTCAATGACGAAGGCATGGTCAAGGTCTCGGCCAGCGACGGGGCGAAGATCAAAGCCGCCATCGACTGGATCAAGTCGATCACCAGCGAGCCTGAGATCGGCCAGATCTATGACGGCAAGGTCGTTAAGGTTGTCGACTTCGGTGCCTTCGTCAATTTCTTCGGTGCCAAAGACGGCCTGGTCCACGTCAGCCAGATCGCCAACGAGCGGGTGAACAAAGTCTCCGACGTCCTCAGCGAAGGTCAGATGGTCAAAGTGAAGCTGGTCGGGTTTGATGACCGCGGCAAGACCAAGCTGTCCATGAAGCTGGTCGATCAGACGACGGGCGAAGACCTCAGCCTGAAAGCTCCGGCGGAAGCCGAAGCTTAAGGATCACGACTTGGTCTGACGAAAATATGGGGGCCGGCGAGCAATCGCCGGCCCCTTTTTCGCGGTGACGACCGAATTGATTTCGAAGTGCGAGGGCCGTGATCCAGCGTAGATTGGTGCGGTGCGGGTTTTCACTATGGTCCAGGCGAGAGATCGCCCTTGTCGCACTCAACCTCACCTCGCCGGCTGATGCCGCTACGCCAATATTCGCCGCCCCGGTTCCAACAGGTTTTGATCGCAACTCGACCGCGCAGCGGCGAAACCAACC
Organism: Caulobacteraceae bacterium; assembly: GCA_043742825.1. GTDB lineage: Bacteria > Pseudomonadota > Alphaproteobacteria > Caulobacterales > Caulobacteraceae > Acaudatibacter. Next base: position 803 of record JAYTXQ010000176.1, read on the forward strand.
CTACCTGCCAGCGCTAGAATGACCGGTTGTCGTGGGGCTCAGGAGCTGGGTCACTGACAATCTGCCGCTACAAGGTGGAAGATTAGGACTGTGGCGGGGTTGATCGGCGGCAGTTCCAACCCCACCGAAGCCAGAGCCTCACCCAAAATCGGTGCCTGCCCGATCAGACCCAAAGCACCACCCCTGGTCGACCGCATGGGCCACCAGGCTTTGGGATGCACCAATGTGAGGTTATAACGGCGCTGGGGATCAAGCCCGACAAACCTCACTCGCCCTGGCAGGGTCGCTGGACAACCCTCCAGCATTGCGATCGAAAACAGTGCCTCGCGCCGGTCGGCGGAAACGACGCCAATACCATTCATATAGGTCGGACCATCCAGACGATGAAAATCACCCGAGTGCAGAAGGCGGCGGTGGGTTTTGTACAGGGCTATTGTCTCACTCAGCGCCTGGAGTTCGGATTCAGGCTCGGTCAGAAGGTTTAACTCAAGCCCCATATGTCCCATCAAGGCGGTCCCGGCGCGCATGGCCATGGACAGAACCCTACCGGTGACGTGGCAACGTCTTGGACCGACATGGGCACCCAACACCTCAAGCGGCAGGAAAAAGCTCGCGCCGCGTTGGATTGCCTGCCGGTCAAGCGCATCATTGGTATCCGAGGTCCAAATTCGGTCGGTCCGGGCCAAAATGCCCATATCCGGGCGCGCTCCCCCCGATGAGCAGCTCTCGATCTCCACGGTTGGATGGGCCACACGCACCCGATCGATCAGGCCATAGAGGGCCCCAACCTGCGCATGGGCGCGGGCTCTGCCGTGCTGGTCACCAGGGTGATTGAGATCGCGATTCATATCCCATTTGATATAGCCAATGGCATATGTGCTCAGCATGGCATCGATGTGCCTGAACAAATACTCCGACACCTCGGGCCGGGAGATATCCAGCACATATTGATGGCGAAACGGAACCTGCTCGATATGCGGAATCTCCAGCGCCCAATCGGGATGCGCCCGGTAAAGGTCGCTGTCGGCGTTGACCATTTCGGGTTCAAACCAGATGCCCATTTCCATGCCCAGACCGGTCACATGGTCCACCAGCGGTCCCAGGCCCTGGGGATAGACTGCATCTGAAACCGTCCAGTCGCCCAAGCCGGCCCGGTCATTACGGCGGCCACCAAACCAGCCGTCATCGAGCACGAAACGTTCAACGCCGATTGCCGCTGCTTTCTGCGCAATCAGCTTCAGCTTTTCTATATCATGGTCAAAATAGACCGCTTCCCATGTATTGTAGTGAACTGGTCTGGGCCGGGCACGCGTCGTCGGCCGCAACAGGGTTTGACGCACGTGCCGGTGGAAATTGCGGCTGAGCGCTGAAAGTCCGCTCGCCGAATAGCTCGCGACAATGGCTGGACTATTATAGTGTTCGCCCGGCTCAAGCCGCATTTCGCCAGGCCAGAACAAAGCCCCTAACGAGGCGAAAACCCGCCCGTCCAAATCCGTGTCGACCCGCACCCGGTGATTGCCGCTCCAGGCCAAGTGGAGCCCAAAGGCTTCGCCCTGAGACTCCGTTGTAGTCTGGGTGCACAGGATGACGGCGGGAAAGCTATCGTGCGAGGTCCGCCCCCGTCGATTTTCGCGGATGTAGCCGCCCGACATTCTGGCGAAACGCTCATGGCGAAACTCATCTGCCCAACGACCGGAAAACCCAATGATCGTATCAAGGTGGCGGGGAATCGGCAGGCAAGCTGTCGCCATCTCGACCAAATCGAGCGTCCCCTCACCGTTATTGGTGAGCCGTGAACTGATGGTTACGACCGCAGTGTCCGGGTCAGCTGTGATCTCATAAGCGAGGGTAAGGCGGGTTTGGGGGTCGTGGCAGGCTATCTGGGCATGGCTCGGCCCCGCAAGAACCTCCCGAACGACAAACCGGCTGCCCCAATCGCGCCCGGACCTGTGGGCAGAAAATCCGCTTGGCCCCAGCAATCCTAAGCCTGGTTCGCAGGCCAGGGAGGCGGCAATACTTACGTTAGCCCCGCCCGGCCCACTCCCCTGAAGCGCCAGATCTGCCACCTCTGCCTCCGATATCTCTGGGGACAGTTTCGTGGCCCAGTACAGAATGCTCGGCGGTTCACCCTTTGCGCAGCGAAGAATTAGCGTCGCCTCACCGGCCTGAAACCTTAAATATGTCACCCAAGGACCTTCGTTTTACAGGCTCAAGAGACTTTGGTCTTGCCGGACCCGTTGCCAAACCGCCTGGGGCGGATCGCTGCGGAGGCATCTAGGATGGTGCGGCCGGCGGCCATCAGGGCGTGGTCGGATGACAGCTCGCAGGCGGGATCCATGCGCTGATCATCGCCGGTGAGGGCGAAGGCCTGGCAGCGACAGCCGCCGAAATCAATCTCCACCCGCTCACAGCTGCGACAGGCCGCCGGGGCCCAAGCCGGTCCGCGGAAACGGCGGAAAGCCTCAGCCTCGTTCCAGATGGTTTCCAGGCTCTGGTCACGCACTGACGGAAACACCATTTCGGGCAGGCTCATGGCTGCGTGACAAGGCATGGCCAGGCCCGAAGGCGTGACATTGATGATCCGCCTGCCCCACCCGCCCATGCAGGCTTTTGGCCGGGTGGCGAAATAGTCCGGGATCACATAGTCAATCACCAACTGGCCTTTGAGACGGGCGCGCGCGGCCTCAACCTGCGCCGTCGCAAGCTCGAGTTGGGCAAAGGTCGGCATCAGGGCGGCGCGATTGACCAGGGCCCATCCGTGATACTGCACATGAGCAATCTCGATGCGAGAAGCCCCAAGCTCCTGGCCCAGGATCAACATCTCATCCAAGCGATCCAGATTATTTCTGTGCACGACGAAATTGGCTGTCAGAGGCAAACCGGCTGCCGTAATGCGCGCAGCGGCCGCCAGCTTTCGGGTATGCCCGCCCCTAAGGCCACCGATCCGATCACCCGACGCAGCGACAGCGTCCTGAAAACTAAGCTGGATGTGGTCAATCCCTGCGGCACACAAAGCGGTAAGGGCGGCGTCATCCAGGGTCACCCCGGATGTGATCAGGTTGGTGTAAAGCCCGGCTTCCGCCGCCGCGCGAACAAGCTGGGGCAGATCCCTCCTGGCCATTGGCTCACCGCCGGTGAAATGCACGTGCAGGACGCCCATAAAAGCGGCCTCGCCCAGGACCCGCGCCCAGTTTGCGGTGTCCAGTTCCGAGCCGGCGCGCTCAAGCTCCAACGGGTTAGAGCAGTAGCCACAACTTAGCGGGCAGCGGTGGGTCAGCTCGGCTATCAGAGCAATCGGGGGTTCCAGAGTGGCTATGGCCAGGGCATTCACAGCGACACAGCTCCCTTGTCGCTGAGATCCTGCAACATTGTCATGACATCGCCGGCGATCAGGTCTCTCGGTGCGGCAAACGCCTGTGACAGCTCGTTGATGATGGCCTCGGTCGTACGCACACCATCGACACGTTTGAGGATCTCGGAGGCGATCTCGTCGGGCACAAACAATCGTTCAGGCGCCAGCAGGACCCAGGCGTCACGACGCGCGTCAAAGCGGAACTTCACGCCAGGGCGCAGGCGGGGGATGGAGACGCCTTCCGGCATCAGGGAGCATCCCGGGGATCAAAAGCGCCCGGGGGGATAAACCCAGGCTCGACATAGGCCAGATACAGGCCATCCAGCTGTGACCACAGCACGTCGCACTTGAACCGCAAGGCATCCAGCACGCTACCCTGAAGCTGCGGCGTGGTCGCATGCTCCTTCACATAGGCCAAAGCAAAGGCACTGTCGGTCGGGGCCTGGGTCAGGCGGGCGTTGAAATAGTCCAGGGTCTGGGGCGTAATCCAGTCATAGCCGGCCAGCATGCCCGACACGCGCTCGGCGATAATCGTCGGCGAAAACAGCTCCGTCAGAGACGAGGCCACCGCTTCGAGCAAGGTGCGATCACGGACGAAATGCACGTAGGCGTCAACCGCGAACCGGGTCACTGGCAGAATGCCGCGCGTACTTTCCACATAGGCGCGGTCCAGCCCCACGCCCTCAGCCAAGTTTAACCAGCGGTCGATACCGCCGCCATTCTCGCCCTCACCATCATGATCGATCAGACGCCGTCGCCATTCGCGGCGCAGATCCGAGGTTGGCAAGCGCGAGATAATGATCGCGTCTTTGGTCGGTATCTGGCTCTGGTAATAGTACCGGTTCAGCGCCCAGGCCTGAACCTGACCTCGGTCAAGCGCGCCGCTGTGCAGTCGGCGATGAAACGGATGCAGGTTGTGATAGCGCTGCGCCCCGATCTGGCGCAGGGCCGCCTCCAGATCCTGCGGCGATAACAGCTCCCTGGCCGGATTGGGGGTCAAAGCGTGATCTCCATGCCGTCGAACGCCACTTCCCAACCACGGGCTTCAACCTGAGCCCGTTCAGGCGAGTCCGCGAGCAGAACCGGATTGGAGTTGTTGAGGTGGATAAGGATTTTACGCTTAACGGGGAGAGTTTCAAAGGCCGACAAAGTGCCTGTCCGACCGCTCAGGCTCATGTGGCCCATGCGCAGTCCCGTCTTTGAGCCGACGCCCTGGACGATCATCTCATCATCGCGCCACAGGGTTCCGTCGAAAAAGACAAGATCGGCGCCGGTTAAACGTCGCGCGAGGTCATCGGTCATGGCGGCGCACCCAGGAACAATAACTAGGCGGCGATGACCGTCGGTGATCTCTGCAGCGACCGTGGTCTCGCCAACCTCGATAAATGGCGTGCCACCCGCTTCCAGATACAGGGGCACCTTACCAGGGACGGCGAAGAGCTCCAAAGTCAGGTCAGGGCCCAGCGCGACAGGGATGCTCAAGCCTACCGCCTGGCGTGAGACGACTTCAGCCGACAACACGTCGAAAATAGGGTTGGCAGCAAGCACGGCCAAGGTCTTGGCGGTGGCCCAGACCGTCAGGGCCTGACGCTCGCGCAGGTTCAGGAGCCCGGCAATGGCATCGACATCGCCCCCGGTCAGGACGACACCAGCAATCGGCGAAGATCTGAGCCCCGTTCGAGGGTACAAGAAAGTCGAACGTCCGATCTGCTCACGCAGATCAGGCGACGCATTGATCAGGTACCAGAGATCCCCGTCGGAACTGACGGCGAGGCCAGCCTGGGTACGGGCCGGTGCCGAGGGATCACTGGCTCGGGCGCGCTGGCACCCAGCGGCATTAGAGTTCCACTGCGGGAAGCCTCCTCCCGCAGCCGAACCCAACACCGCGATTTTCATCTTTGCAGTTTAGACGATCTCAGCGCTGACGTAGGAATTGATTTCCGCGCCGCAGACAATTTCGACGATCTTAGGTGTCTTCCAAATCATAGGGTGCTCCCTGCACAGCTCGGACTTCGAAATGCCATAAGACACGACCCGGCCCAATGATCAACCGTTCAGAGTGAACGGTGGTCGCACAGGACAAGGCAGAGTCCACAAAACATAGCGGTAAACTCGCAAGTGGGCTTTGCGGAGAGATTTCTTCAACGCCAAACACACCCAAGAAGCCAAGGCTGGGACGGACCTCAATCAGCCGACCGCTGGCTCGGCAGTGTTAATCGCCAATTGCGCGGCGAAAGCCCGCTTGTAGGCGGGCCGCGCTTCGCCGCGGGCGACATAGGCTGCCAGGTTCGGGTAGTCGACCAGCATGCCCGACGATTTCACCCTGAGCACCACCGATATCATCATGAGGTCGCCCGCGCTGAACGTACCATCGAGCCAGTCGGCATCGCCCAGCCGGACGGAAAGTTCTTGCAGCCGGATGCGCACACGACCCTCGACCAGCGGCAGACGCTCCTGACTCCAGGGCTTGTCGCCCTCCAGAAGTTTGGCGGTCGTAAGCTCGAGGATCGGCGGCTCCACCGTGTTGAGCGCAGCGAACATCCATGAGATCGCGTGCGCTCGGGCAGTGGTATCCTCCGGCAGTAGGCCGGCATGGTGCTCGGCGATATACAAGACAATCGCGCCTGTCTCGAACAGGGCGAGATCGCCTTCCTCATAGGTGGGAATCTGGCCGAAAGGATGAAGTGCCAGATGCGCTGGTTCCTTCATCGCGCGAAACGAAACCAGGCGAACCTCGTAAGGCTGGCCCGCTTCTTCGAGCGCCCAGCGAACCCGCATATCACGCGCTAGTCCCTTGCCGCCATCAGGTGACCGTTCAAAGGCGGTAATCGTGATGGTCATCGTCAGCGACCTCCTTGATGAAAATCATCGGCTTAAGGCCGGCAAGCCGCCGAGGCAGACTTACCAAGATTGAAGACGCAGCGACTCACAAGTCGGAATCAGCTTTCGCCAACCCTGCAGTAGCGGCCGTCAAGATAGATTAGCGGTTCGGGTTCGCCCGACAGCCTGACCTCCCGGACCTCACCCAGAAAGATGCTGTGGGTGCCAAAGCGGTGTTGTCCGGCTTTTCGGCACAGAAGTGTCGCCTGGGCATCGACCAAATGCGGCGCATGCTCAGCATCAATGCTCCACGCCCCGGTCTCAAATCGGATATCGCGCAGGCGGCTGTCGGAAAAGGTCTTGGCGACCTCGACATGGCGGGTGGTCAAAACATTGACGCAGAACCAATCGATGTCCGCCATCGCCGCATGCATGGAAACCGTTTCGTTCATGCACACCAGCAGGCTTGGCGGCTCCAGCGACAGAGACGAAACAGCGGTTGCGGTCATGCCTTTGGGGGCACCGTCCACCAGCAAGGTAACGATATGTATGGTCGAGGCCACCCCGCGCATGGCGATACGGAAATTTGCGGATAGGACGTCCCCGGCGAGGTCGGACATGGACATAACTAGTGGCCGGTAAACCGAGCCGGCCGTTTTTCCAGAAAAGCAGCGACACCCTCGGCGAAATCATCGGTCTTGCCAGCGGCTTTCTGGGCCATGGCTTCGCGATGAATCTGCTGCGCCCAATCGCTATCCAGAGCCGACAGGATAATCTGGCGGGTCAGCCCCAACGAGGCTGGACCTGTCGCCAGTGTCTGGGCCAGTTCCAAAGCTGTCGACATCAGATCGGCATCGGCGACGACACGATTGATCAGGCCCCATTCCAGGGCCTTAGCAGCGGAAACCTTTTCCCCCAGCAGAGCCATCTCCATGGCCCGCGCCTTGCCGATCATACGCGGCAGCAGATAGGTGGAGCCGCCGTCGGGGACCAGGCCGATGCGGCGGAAGGCCTGAAGGAAGTAGGCTGACTCGCCGGCAACAATCAGGTCGCCCAACAAGGCCAAAGAACACCCCACCCCAGCCGCCGCCCCGTTTACCGCCGTGACCAGGGGAACGGACATCTCACGCACATAGGTGACCAGGGGGTTATAGACAGTGATCAGAGAGGCGCTGGCATCGGGTTTTCCGTCCGCATCCATCTTACCTCCACCCGGAGAGGACTGCAGGTTCGCACCCGAACAGAAACCGCGCCCTTCACCGGTAAGAACCAGTGCTCGCGCCGGCGAAGGCCCGTCGGTGGCTTGTTTCAGCGCGTCCAACAGCTCAGCCGCCAAGTCAGCACCGGCCGCATTCATTGTCGCGGGATCAGACAGGTGGATGATGGTGACCGCACCCTGGTGCGACACCTTGATCTTGGCATAGGTCATGCACGTTTCCTTTTGTTGGGAATTGAGGCATCAATCGGGGCTTCTGCTGAAGCCGTCAAGCTATAGGGAATAGGGGCGCAAACTAAAAGATGGTTCCGGGCTTTGCTTTTTTCGCCACTGCTATCGGTGAGTGCGCTGTGGTCTGGTCGCACCTGGGGATCAAGGGTGTAACCTTGCCGCACACCGCCCAGTCTACCACGCGAGCCGATCTGCTGCGGCGATTCAGGGGCGTGGGCGGGGCCCCTATGCCGGTGCCTGTCGCCCAGGCGGCCCAACGGATGACGGCGCTGATGGACGGCGACGCCGACGATCTGCGCGATATCGCATTGGACCTTTCGGCCAGCGCAGCGTTCGAGCAACGCGTCTATGAGATCGCCCGCGCCATCACGCCCGGCCACACCCGCACCTACGGCCAGATCGCCCGCGAACTGGGCGACTTGAACCTGTCCAGGGCCGTTGGTCAGGCCCTGGGTGCCAATCCCTGCCCGATCATTGTGCCTTGCCATCGCGTCTTGGCCAGCGGCGGCAAAACTGGCGGCTTTTCCGCCCCCGGTGGCGTGGCAACCAAGGCACGTATGCTGTCGATCGAGCGTGCGCAGTTAAGTGACGCGCCATTGCTGTTTGACGATCTACCTGTGGTCTTTGCCACCCGGCAAAACTGATACCAACCCCAACCGTCGTGGAGTGCGACCATGTCTCAAGAGCCCCTGATCATCATTGATGAGCCTGCGCCGCACCTGCGCCGCCTGACCCTGAACCGTCCGGAAAAGCGCAATGCCCTCTCCAACGCCCTGCGCGGCGAGCTGTTTGCCGCCCTTGAAGCCGCCGACCGCGACGACGCGGTCCGCGTGATTATTCTGCGCGGGGCTGGGAGCTGTTTTTCCTCTGGCTATGACCTTGCGGGGACCGGGCGGCTGCCGTTTCACACGGCGGGTAACCAGGGACAGTGGGCCCGCCACGTGGTCGAGGGCTGCTTTCGCATGTGGGATATGGCCAAGCCGATCATTGCTCAGGTGCACGGCTGGTGCCTGGCCGGCGGCAGCGAGCTGGCCTTTGCCTGCGACCTTGTCTACGTCGCCGAGGATGCCCAGATCGGCTATCCGGCCGTGCGGACCATGTCGCCGCCAGACAACCAGTATCACGCCTGGATCATGGGCATGCGCGCGGCCATGGAGTTGATGTTGACCGGAGATTCTATCAGCGGGGTCGAGGCGGTGCGCCTGGGTTTTGCCAACCGCGCTTTTGCGGCGGCGGACCTGGAAACCCAGACCCTGGCCATGGCCAGTCGCATTGCCAAGATCGATCCAGAACTGGCGCAATTGAACAAACGTCTGGTACACCGCCAGATGGAAGCCATGGGTATGCGTGCGGGCCTGCGCTCCGGCACCGATCTGCACGCACTTGGTTGGCATACCGAGGCGTCGCGCACCTATATGGCCAAGCTGCGCGAAGGGGTGAAATCGGCCCTTGACGCCCGCGACAGCACCTTCGGCGATTATCGAACCAGTGACAAAGCGGGGTAGAGCTTGATGCGATTGCACGGAACGGTCAAGCGTTAAAACAAGCTCTGTGCTTTTGTCTTTAGAGCAGGATTTAGATTTTGGACGGGTCCGTCTGAAATCATCCTGCTCTACCGCTGCTACGCCTCCGCCTCTAGGGTCCGAGCCTCCTCCGGCAACATGATCGGCACCCCGTCGCGTACGGGGTAGGCGAGCCCAGCTGAGCGGCTGATCAGCTCCCCTTTTTCGCGGTCATAGTCGAGAGGCCCGTGGGTGACCGGGCAGACGAGGATGTCCAAAAGGCGCGGATCGACGCCGCCGGGGGTATCGGAGGAGGTCATTAGCTGACCCTTACTGCATCACCGGAGGGGTGTCGTTACCATCGTCCCGCGTGGCGGCAGCCTCGATCTCCAGTAGAGCCTGCAGGGTCACGCGGCGTTCGTCCAGGCCCGGCGCTTCCAGCAGAGCTTGTTTCTCGGGAGCACCAAACGGAAGGGCCATGCACAGGCTGTTGATCAGAGCCGGCCCAGGTGCCGCATTGACTGCCTCCCATTCGACGCCCAGCTGTCTTTGATCCAGATAGCGTCGTAGCAGGTTGAGGAACGGCGCGCGGTCAAATTCCAATTCGGCGTCATCATCAACCGCCAGATCCTCGGCGAAGAGGTCATAGACGGCACGCACCTGGCGATAGGGTGTGGGCAGGCCCAGCTCCGCGCCAGCTTCGAAGCGACTGACGCCGGTCAGGGCAATCATGTAGCGCCCATCGCCGGCTTCCGAATAGCTTGTTATTCGCCCCGCGCACCCCACTCTGGCCAGCCGCGGGCGCTCTGCATCGCCGCCGGCGCGCGTCTGGACCATACCAATCATCCGGTCACCGGCCATCGCGTCATCAACCATATTCAGGTATCGCGGTTCGAAGATCTGCAGCGGCAACACCCCGCCAGGCAGCAACAAAGCCCCATTGAGGGGAAAGACGGGAATGACCTGGGGCAGGTCGGTCGCCGTTTTGTAGGTGCTGGAGGCCATGGGTTGCGCGTCCGATTAAGAAAAAAGGATTGATGAAAGTTGCCGACGGCCTTTGAGCGTAACCTCAGAGGCGGGCCCGGCAGCCTCGAACACAAGCAGAAGTTGCTTACGTGCGGCACCATCATCCCAGTCAGGGTCTTTTGCGATAATGGTCAGAAGTTCCGCAGCCGCGCCTTTCAGCCGGCCGTGCCCAGCCAAGGCCTTCGCCAGATCCAGGCGCGCAGCGTGGTCATCGGGATCGCGGGCGAGGCGCGCCTCGGCATCCTGAGTATCGGCGGGGGCTTCGCGGGCCAGGGCCAGGGCGGCGCGGGCGCTCTCCAGGTCAGCGTTCTTGGCATTGGCCGGGGCCATGGCTACCACTTCGCTTGCTCGTTCAAAATCCCCGCCGGCGAGATAGCAGCGCGCCAGACCGCCGATGGCCGAGAGGTTGTCGGGTTCCATTTGCAAAGCCCCGGCATAGGCCTGTGCCGCCCCGCCTAGGTCCCCCAGTTCAAGCGACTCCTTGGCCTGAGCGAGCAAAGTCTCCACCTCAGTATCTCCGGTGGGGCCGACGAGCTTGTCGATGAAAGCCTTGATCTGGCTCTCGGGTAAAGCGCCCGTGAACCCGTCGACCGGTTTTCCACCGGAAAAGGCGAAAACAGTGGGGATCGACTGGACGCGCAATTGCCCCGAATACACGGGATTCTTATCGACATCGATCTTAACCAGCTTAACCGCACCCTTGGCGGCCAGAACCAGCTTTTCCAAAGCGGGTGTGAGCTGCTTACAAGGCCCGCACCAAGTGGCCCAGAAATCGACGATCACCGGCTGCACGCGCGACGCCTCGATCACATCGGCGACGAAACTGGCATCCGTGCCGTCCATGATCAGATCGGCCGCCGTCTGGCCGGGGGGGCGTTCGCCGATAAGAGACATTCAGAACTCCGGGGTGCGGAAGGCAGTGCCAGTAACATGGTTGCGCGGGCTGAAACTCGCAACCGATGTTTTTTCCTGTTTAGCCGATATTAGCGAAATCGACGACCAGAGGTGTGACGGACAGGGCCCGCAGAAAGGCTTGCAGTCCCGCCTGGCTCAGGCTGGTCGTTGCAGTATTGACCAGTGGGTGAAAGTTCACCGGATCCGCAGCGGCCAGAGCCGCGTCCAGGATGAACCGCACCCGTTTACCTGGATCGTTGATCAAAGCGAAAACGGTAACCGACCCAGGCGTCACCCCCAGATTGGCTTCGAGCAGAGCCGCTGAGCCAAACGACAGGCGCGCAGATCCGATAGCGGTGGGCAGGCGTTTGAGATCAATGCGTGTCTCGCCCAGGGCGGAGATCAGCCAAAGCTGATCCTTGGCATCTTTCAGGAACAGGTTCTTGCTGTGGCCCCCCGGCAGGGCCGCCTTGATCTCCTCGCCATCGTCCACAGTGAAGACCGGCGCGTGCTCGAATGTTGTATAGGCAATGGCGTGGGCGTCGAGAAACGCCATCAGGTCGGTACGGGTTTTCATTGGTGCCTCTGGGCGATTTTGATCGCCATCTGGTGACAGCGTTAACCTATCGAAGCGATCATGGACAGAGCCGTTGGCGAACTTGACAACAGCCTAGACCGTTGGCATAATCGCCAACGTGAAAGCGGTTTTGCTCCTTCGACGTAAATCGATTCTGTCGAACGGTGCGATTTTGGAGATGGTGATTTGGCGGCTTCCCAGCCCTGTTGTCGGCAGCGCTCACGCCTACAAATACCGCCTGTTCTATGGCCAAGCGGGGTTGAGGGTCGTGGGTTATGACAACGAGCGACCCAAGGGTGACCATCGCCATCTCGATGGGATCGACGCACCGTACGAATTCACCAGCGTGGAAGGCCTGGTTCGAGATTTCCTGGCTGACGTAGAAAGTCGGAGGACGAAATGAGAGTGGCGACCCTGCAAATTCGCAAGAACGACGATGCTGTCCTGGCTGAAGCGGGTGCTGGGTTTATCGACGCCTGGAACGCCGGGAAATCGGCGGCGGACGTCTTCACTTTTTCCTCGCCGGCCCAGTTGTTTTCGGTGCTGACGCCCCGTCGGTGGGATCTGATCGAGCAGTTGCAGGCCATCGGCCCGATCAGCCTGAGGGGTCTTGGCCGGGCGCTGGGCCGGGACGTGAAACGATTGCATGAGGATGTGGGTGTCCTGCTTGAATGGGGTCTCGTCGAATGGAACGACGCGGGCAAGCTCTTCGTGCCCTACACCGTGATTCACGCCGACTTTGATCTGCGCGCGGCGGCGTGATGGAGGGACAACGCGAAGAAGGAAATGGTCAGTTCCAATTGAACGGGAACCTGTATGAGGATCCGCTTCGTTGTCACCACATTTCACCCTGACCCCTTTCAGTCGGTGGTGGCTCTTGTGGAGCTGCAAATGGGGGTTATCATGTCATTCGTGAAGGCCTTGAGGGCAGCTATCGTGGTGGAGCATCGGGGGCAGCGCTCTTGAATTGGCGACGCGGACTATTTCGCGCATGGGCAGTCCTTTCGTTGGCATGGGTTGCCTACCAATCTTGGCATGGCGTCACCAGCATTTGCTTTCTTCTTCCGGGTTATGCGCATGTGGGCTGTATGTCAGACGACCCGTTTCATGGACATCCCGGCCCCACCTTGAGCGAATATCGAGATTGG
>JAYTXQ010000177.1:0-13695 GCA_043742825.1 Caulobacteraceae bacterium
TGTGGATACCACGGGCCTGGGCGCTGCGGTGCTAGCGCAGATGCCGGTTATCCGTCAGGCGATAATCGCTCGCGGGCCAGATACCGCCGATCAGGATGCGTTTGAACGCAAGCTGCTGACCATCCGCAAACAGACCCAGAACCCGTTGAAGGACCTGGCGGTCAAATACGGTCTGCCGGGCATGACGCAACTCTATATGCCGTCCATCTCCAGCCGCACCGTGGTCTACAAAGGCCTGTTGCTGGCCGACCAGGTGGGAAGCTTTTACGAAGACCTGCGCAACCCTTTGACCCAGTCTGCCCTGGCGCTGGTACACCAGAGGTTTTCCACCAACACCTTCCCGTCATGGAAACTGGCCCACCCCTATCGCTTCATCGCCCACAACGGTGAGATCAACACTGTTCGCGGCAACGTCAACTGGATGAATGCCAGGCGTCGCACCCTGGAATCAGACCTTCTAGGCCCGGACCTGGATAAGATGTGGCCTCTGATCCCGCATGGCCAATCCGATACTGCGTCTTTGGACAACGCATTGGAGCTGCTTCTGGCTGGCGGCTATAGCCTGGCCCACGCGGTGATGATGCTGATCCCGGAAGCCTGGACCGGCAATCCGCTGATGAGCGATGAGCGCAAGGCCTTTTACGAATACCACGCTGCCCTGATGGAGCCCTGGGACGGGCCGGCTGCCATCGCCTTTACCGACGGTCGCCAGATCGGCGCGACCCTGGACCGCAATGGTCTGCGCCCGGCACGCTTTGTCATCACCGATCAGGACCATGTGATCATGGCCTCTGAAGTCGGGGTTCTGGACATTCCCGAAGAGCGGATCGTGCGTAAATGGCGCTTACAGCCGGGCAAGATGCTGCTGATTGACATGGAAGCTGGCCGCATCATTGAGGACGAAGAGATCAAGGCTGAGCTTGCCGGGGCAAAGCCCTATGCCGAATGGCTGAGCCGCACCCAGTTCAAGCTGGAAGATCTGGCCGATTCGGTGCCCTGGCAACCTGCCGCTTCGGCCGATGGCGGCGATCTGCTCGATCGCCAGCAAGCCTTTGGCTATACCCAGGAAGACATCAAGTTTTTCCTCGAACCTATGGGCCAGTCGGCTGATGACCCCCTGGGCTCAATGGGTACCGACACACCCCTGGCGGTCCTCTCCGACCGCTCACGCATGCTATACGACTATTTTAAACAGAACTTTGCCCAGGTGACCAACCCGCCGATCGATCCGATCCGCGAGGAGTTAGTGATGAGTCTGGTCTCGATGATCGGGCCCCGGCCTAACCTGCTAGGCCGTCAGGCCGGTACGCACCGGCGTTTGGAAGTGGCGCAACCGGTACTGACAAATGCTGATCTGGAAAAGATTCGCGCCATCAACGAATTATTGGACGGGGCATTCAAGACCGCAACCTTAGATACCACCTGGGACGCCAGCGAAGGCGAAGCGGGCCTGGAGCGGGCCTTAGAGCGGCTGTGTACTGAGGCAACGGACAAGGTGCTGGACGATTCTAACATTCTGATCCTGTCAGACCGAGCCACCAGCGCGCAGCGCATCCCTATTCCCGCGCTTTTGGCTACCGCTGCTGTGCATCATAGCCTGATCCGGCGGGGTCTGCGCATGCAGACCGGTCTGGTCATCGAAACCGGGGAAGCGCGCGAAGTGCATCATTTCTGCGTCCTCGCAGGCTATGGGGCTGAGGCGATAAATCCCTATTTGGCCTTTGAAACCCTCGAACAGTTGCGCGTGGAACAGGCTTGGAAACAAAGCGCCGCCGAGGTCACCAAAACCTATTCCAAGGGCATCGGCAAAGGCATTCTGAAAGTGATGTCGAAGATGGGCATCTCGACATACCAGTCCTATTGTGGGGCGCAGATCTTTGATGCGGTCGGCCTCTCCAGCGACTTCGTCGATAAATATTTCACCGGTACGGCGACCACGATCGAAGGGGTCGGCCTGGGTCAGGTCGCGCGTGAAAGCGTGCGCCGTCATCGCGACGCCTTTGGCGATGCCCCGATCTATCGCGAGATGTTGGATGTCGGCGGTGTCTATGCTTTCCGCCTGCGCGGTGAGGAGCACGCCTGGACGCCAGTTAGTGTCGAGCGGCTTCAACATGCCGTACGCGGCAACCTGCCGGCAGAATATGAGGCCTTTGCCGACAGCATCAACGAGCAGAATACACGACTGCTGACCCTGCGCGGTCTGATGGACTTCCGCTGGGCCGCTGAGCCGATCCCCATCGACGAGGTTGAACCGGCCGCCGCCATCGTCAAGCGCTTTGCCACCGGGGCCATGAGTTTCGGCTCCATCAGTCGCGAGGCACACACCACACTGGCCATCGCCATGAACCGTATCGGCGGTCGCTCCAATACCGGCGAGGGCGGCGAAGAGGCGGATCGTTTTGTGCCTATGGCCAACGGCGATTCCATGCGCTCGCGGATCAAGCAGGTGGCGTCTGGCCGCTTCGGCGTTACAGCCGAATATCTGGTCAATGCCGATGACGTTCAGATCAAGATGGCTCAGGGCGCAAAACCTGGGGAGGGCGGACAGTTGCCCGGCTACAAGGTAGACAAGGCCATTGCCGCTGTGCGTTACGCGACGCCCGGCGTTGGCTTGATCTCGCCGCCGCCGCACCACGATATCTATTCCATCGAGGACCTTAAACAGCTCATCCACGACCTGAAGAACGTTAATCCTGAGGCCCGGATTTCGGTAAAACTGGTTTCCGAAGTGGGCGTCGGTACCGTGGCGGCGGGCGTCGCCAAGTGCCGCGCCGATCATGTGACCATCAGCGGCTATGAAGGCGGAACCGGTGCCAGCCCCCTAACCTCCCTGACCCATGCCGGTTCACCCTGGGAAATCGGCTTGGCCGAGACCCAGCAGACCCTGGTGCTGAACGGCTTGCGCTCACGTATTGCCGTGCAAGCCGACGGGGGGCTGCGCACCGGTCGCGATGTCGCAGTCGCGGCGCTACTGGGGGCCGACGAATTTGGCTTTTCCACCGCCCCCCTGATCGCCTCAGGTTGTATCATGATGCGTAAGTGTCACCTCAATACCTGTCCCGTCGGGGTGGCGACCCAGGACCCGATTTTGCGCGCCCGATTCACCGGTCAGCCCGAGCACGTGATCAATTACTTCTTCTTCGTCGCCGAGGAACTTCGTCAGATAATGGCCCGCCTGGGCTTTTCCCGGGTCCAGGACATGATCGGTCAGGTCGGCCGTTTGGATATGCGCAGTGCGGTCGAGCACTGGAAAGCCGGGGACGTCGACCTCTCTCGGATCCTCTATGCCATCCCTGATGCCCCGTCCGAGGGTCTGTGGAACAGTGAGCGCCAGAGCCACGGCCTAGAGAGCGCGCTCGATCACAAACTGATCGCCGGGGCCGCACCTGCACTCGAAAACGCACAACGGGTCGAGCTTGCTTTTCCCATCCGCAATCTCAATCGTTCGGTAGGGGCTATGCTATCGGGCGATGTCGCCCGCCGTTGGGGTCATGCGGGCCTGCCGCAAGACAGCATCGTCACCCGTTTTACCGGTACGGCGGGACAGAGTTTCGGGGCATTTCTGGCTCGAGGTATCAGCCTGGAACTGACCGGGGATGCCAATGATTATGTTGGCAAGGGCCTGTCCGGGGGCCGTGTCGTGGTACGCCAGCCCGCTGCATCCACCCGCGATCCCACCGCCAACATCATCGTCGGCAATACCGTGCTCTACGGTGCCATCGCCGGTGAGGCCTATTTCGAAGGCGTGGCAGGCGAGCGGTTTGCCGTGCGTAACTCTGGGGCCGTGGCCGTGGTCGAGGGCCTGGGTGACCATGGCTGCGAATACATGACCGGCGGCGTAGTCGTGGTGCTTGGCGAAACCGGGCGCAATTTCGCCGCCGGCATGTCCGGCGGCATCGCCTACGTTTATGATCCAACAGCGCGTTTTTCCGCCCTGTGCAACACCGCAATGGTAGACCTGGAACCGATCAATTGGGGCCTGAAGAGCGACCACGATGCCGCCGCCCCGCAGCAAAGTTCGCCGGCAGTGGATGACAGCGGCATGGGTGATCCGTTGCGCTTCGACGCTGAACGCCTGCGCATCCTGATTGAGCGCCATCACCGTTATACCGGTAGTGCGAGAGCCGCCGCCCTGCTCGCCGATTGGGATGCCACCCTGGCCGCCTTTGTTAAGGTGATGCCGAAAGATTACCGCCGCGCCCTGCAGGACCTCGCCGCAGAGAGCGCCACCACAACCCGCGTGGCGGCCGAGTAGAAGGTTCGATCATGGGCAAGGTTACCGGGTTCCTAGAGATCGCGCGGCGCGAGCGTAGCTATGAGCCGGCGTCAGCACGCACAAAGACGTGGCGTGAATTTGTGCGTCCATTGCCGAGGCAACAGGTTGCCGACCAGGCGGCCCGCTGCATGAACTGCGGCATCCCGTTCTGTCACACCGGCTGTCCGGTGAACAATCTGATCCCCGACTGGAACGATCTGGTCTATCGCGGTAACTGGCGAGGGGCACTGGAAACCCTGCATTCTACCAACAATTTTCCGGAATTTACCGGTCGTATCTGCCCCGCTCCCTGCGAAGCGGCGTGCACGCTGAATATCGACGAAAACGCGGTGACGATCAAAACCATCGAGTGTCAGATTGTTGATCGCGGCTGGGAAGAGGGCTGGATCCAGCCGCAACCCCCGCTAGCTCCAACCGGCAAGACCGTGGCTGTCGTTGGCTCGGGCCCCGCAGGCCTGGCCTGTGCCCAGCAATTGGCTCGAGCCGGCCATGCGGTGACACTGTACGAAAAAAGCGACCGCATCGGCGGTCTGCTACGATATGGTATTCCCGATTTCAAAATGGAAAAACACCTGATCGACCGAAGGGTCACTCAGATGGCGGCTGAAGGCGTAACCTTTGCCCACGGCGTAAACGTCGGCGTGACGGTCGGTGTCGATCAACTCCTGGCCGAACATGACGCCGTGGTCTTGAGCGGCGGGGCCGAACACCCTCGCCCGCTGCAACTGCCGGCGCATAACCTGACTGGCATCCATTTTGCCATGGATTTCCTGACCCAGCAAAATAAACGCAATGCCGGCGATGCGGAAGCCGTTGCCGCTCCGGGAGGCTCGGCGATCAGCGCCAAGGGCAAGCACGTGGTCGTCATCGGCGGCGGAGATACTGGCTCCGATTGTATAGGTACCTCCATCCGCCAGGGGGCGCTTACAGTCACCCAACTTGAGATCATGGCCGCCCCGCCGGAGAGAGAGAACAAGGCCATGACCTGGCCCGGCTGGCCGCTGAAAATGCGCACTTCATCTTCGCAGGAAGAAGGGGCGGAACGTGATTTCGCCGTCACCACCCGCCAGGCGCTGGGCGAAAACGGCGTTATCCAAGCCCTGGAATGTGCCCGCCTGGAATGGACCGCCGATGCAGGCGGCCGCATGACCATGACCGAAATCGCCGGCAGCGAATTTTCCCTCAATGCCGACCTCGTGCTGCTGGCCATGGGCTTTCTAGGTCCCGTCCGTGAAGGTCTCGTGCATCAATCCGCTGTGGCCCTGGACGCCCGCGGTAACGTCGCCGCCAATACCGAAGCCTATGCCACCAGTGTCCCCCGCATCTTTGCCTGCGGTGACATGCGCCGCGGCCAGTCGCTGGTTGTCTGGGCCATACGCGAAGGGCGCCAATGTGCTGCGGCGGTGGATGAGGCACTCATGGGGGTGACGGAGTTGCCCAGATAGGGCGGCTGTCAGGCAGCGACCTCAAGGCTCTTGCTATTCGCACTTAGGATCGGCTCGAAGATGTGTCGCGCCAAGTGCCGCACGACCGGCACGACGACGCCATCACCGGTGAGGTGATAGGCTTCGTTATAACGCTTCGGCAAAACGTAGTCGTCGCTCAGGCCCATCAAGCGCGCGGTTTCGCGCGGCGAGATCAGTCGGGTGCGCACGCTGTTGCTATCGACCATGAGGATCACCTGACGGCTGGAGCCACCGGCGGGGGTGCGCAGGCATCCGGCAATATCGTCAAACCTCACCTCGGCACGTTGCGCTCGGCCGCCATGGTCATCGCGTCGGGTGCGCCGATATAGAGTTCCAACCCGGCATCGGCCGGAGCGTCTGGCTGCCTCCAGCTTGGCCAGATTAACGTCTGACATCATCGCCAGCAGGTGAGCGGTCTGTGACGGGCTGTGCCAGTCTGCGCCTGTCGCAACCGGCTCAATTACATCGGCAAAGGTGATGGAACGCCTTGGTGGCACGGGCAAGTTCCACCAGATGCAACGACTGAGAGCGTCCTGGCCAATGCCACTGAATGCACGTTGCAACGCTGCTGGATGAAACGGGGCCGTGGGAACGGGGGACGTTAATGCCGGATCGAGTTCGACATCCCGTCGCACGGCAACGATGAACAGCCGGGCGCGCGACTGCGGCACAAAGAGCTCGGCATCGACGACCAGCGCCCCGTACCGATACCCCGCATCGGCAAAGGCGGTACAAATGGCGACGAAGTCCCGACCGCTATGAGAGGTGATCGTGCCCGGTACGTTTTCGATAGCGATGAGTCTGGGCCCTCGCCCGGCGGCGATCAACTCCTTTATAAGGTTCCAGAAGGGATGAAAGGTGCCAGATCGCGCGCCCTGCAAACCCTGGCCGTCCCCGGCAAGGGACAAGTCCTGGCAGGGGAATGAGCCCCATACTAGATCGGGGTGGCCGGGCAGATTTCCGATCTTGATGGCACCGACATCGCCAACCCTAAGCTCACCGCCCGCGCCCCAGTTGGCTTGATAAGCCGCCGCCTTTTTCGCATCGACGTCATTGGCGAAGAGGCACGTCCAGCCAGGGCCCAATCCCGCACGGACCATGCCGCCACCGGAGAAAAACTCATAGAAACTGAACGATTTGGCGGACACTTCGAGGGTCCCGGCTAAGCGCAATCTCTAAGCCGGCCGCCGGGCGCGCAGAGCCTGGATGATCGTACCGTCGTCGAGCCAGTCGAGTTCGCCCCCCACGGGGACGCCGCGGGCCAGCATGGTCACCGAGACATCAGTGTTGGACAGCCGCTCAGTGAGGTAGTGAGCGGTGGTCTGGCCATCCACCGTGGCCGGTAAGGCCAGAATAACCTCGCACACCTCTTCGGCCGAGGCACGCTCGACCAGCGCGCTGATCTTCAAGGCGTCGGGGCCAATGCCGTCCAGAGCCGAGAGCAACCCTCCCAGGACATGATAGCGGCCGCGAAAGGCGTTCGCGCGCTCCACCGCCCAGAGCGCCCCGACCTCCTCGACCACACACAACAGGGCCCCGTCACGAAGACCATCAGCGCAGATGGCGCAGGGGTCGGAGGTATCCAGCGCGCCGCAGACCCCGCAGGTCCGCACCCGCTCGGCGGCATGCGCCAAGGCCTGGCCCAGCGGAATTAATAACTGGTCGCGCCTTTTTAGCAGCATCAGCGTTGCCCGTCTCGCCGACCGCGGGCCCAGCCCCGGCAGCTTGGCCAACAAAGCAATCAGGCGTTCAATCTCAGGTCCGGCGGAAGCCGCCACCTTATGCCCACATCCCGGCGAGGTCTTTGATCCAGGCTTTCAGGTTGGGACCGAGCGGCTCAGGTGTCGCCCCGTGGCGCACGATAATCAGGTCGCGATCTGGGCACAGGACGATGAACTGACCGTCATAACCATTAGCCGAAAAGCTGCCAGGCCCAGCAATATCCAGCCACCAACTGGCACCATAGCGGCCCTGGGCTTCACTGCCGATCTGCTGAAAGGTCGCCGTTCGCGCATAGTCGATCCAGCCCTGCGGCAGGATGCGTCGGCCATCCCAAATCCCGTCACGCAGATACAACAGACCAAAGCGGGCGAAATCACGCGGGGTGCAAAAGCAGAAGGACGAGCCGATGAAGGTGCCCGCAGCATCGAACTTGGGGATGGCGCTGGTGATTCCCAGGGGTGCGAACAGGCGCTCCTGCATGAAGCTCTGCAGACTTCCGCCGCCGCTTCGGGCGAGGGCCTCGGAAAGACAGCGGCTGACGATATTGGTGGTCCCGCTTGAATAGGACCAATGCGCGCCGGGGGCATGCTCAAGCGGAAGGGCAGCAGCAAAGCCCGCCACGTCACCCTGCCCCTTACCGAACAGCATCTCGATCACGTCCGAAGGGTGCGAGCGGTCATAGTCTTCGGCAAATGCCAGGCCGCTGGACATCCGAAGGAGTTGGTCCAGGGTGATGGCCCCACGCGCATCCCCGGCTGCGGCCCACTCGGGCACGCCGGCCGGGGCATGAATATCCAGAACGCCATCAGCGACCAGGAGCCCGGCCAGGGCATGGGTGATCGACTTGGCCATGGACCAGGACGGACAGGTCACCTGCGGGCCAAAGTCCGGCGCATAGTGTTCCAGGACCAGGCGTCCCTGATGGATGATCAGAAGGGCGTGGGTGACGCCCAGGGTTGCAGTCGACTCGGCAGAAAAGGCGTGGCTCACTGAGGTCTGAACAGGCGCGGCAATGCCGGGTGGTAATACCCCGACCGGCCAGTCGAGCGTCGGCCAGGGCGTATCAGCGGGTTGAGGCGTCAGGGGCGGCAAAATCATTGCCTTCCTTCATCACCTGCGTGCATCGGCATGGCAAGGGGCCTCGATCCAGATGCTGACCTTAGGTCGAGCCACGTTGAGCCCCGCCCCTATCCCTCCCACTGCAAAAACACCGTACTCATCGGCGGCAAGGTCACCTGTGCCGAGGCTGAAAAGCCGTGCGCGCCGCCCGCTTCAGCTTCGATCGCTCCCAGATTTCCCATGCCCGAACCGCCATAGGCCTCGGCGTCGCTGTTGAAAATCTCCGTCCAATGGCCGCTTTGCGGTAGACCTAGCCGGTACCCCGGACGCGGCACTGGGGTCAGGTTGCAGATCACGGCGACGGGGGTGTCGCCAGGTGCCCCTAAGCGCAGCCAGGCTATGACCGACTGGTCCTTGTCATCGACTACGATCCAACGAAAGCCATCAGCCTCGCAGTCGCGGGCATGCAGGGCCGGCGTCGATCGGTAGAGGCGGTTGAGGTCGCGCACCGCGCGCTGCACCCCGGCATGTTGCGGATCGCTCAGGGCACCCCAGTCCAGCTCACCGTTGAAATCCCACTCCGGGCCCTGGGCGAATTCCTGGCCCATGAACAGCAGCTTTTTGCCTGGATAGCCCCACATGAAGCCGTAGGTAGCGCGAACGCCGGCGAACTTCTGCCACGCATCGCCGGGCATGCGGCCCAGGATCGTGCCTTTGCCGTGGACAACCTCATCGTGTGACAGCGGCAGAAGAAAGTTCTCGCTGAAGGCATAGACCAGGCCAAAGGTCAGTTGATCATGATGATATTTTCGGTGAACCGGGGGCTTGGACATGTAGTCCAAGGTGTCGTTCATCCAGCCCATGTTCCATTTGAAACCAAAGCCCAATCCACCTTCGTGCACCGGCGCGGTGACGCCCGGCCAAGACGTCGATTCCTCCGCGATCGTGATCGCGCCATTATCCAGGCCATAGACCAGAGTGTTTAGCTGCTTGAGAAAGGCCTCGGCCTCACGGTTTTCGCGTCCACCCTGGGTGTTGGGCAACCACTCCCCGGCTTTGCGCGAATAGTCCAGATACAGCATGGAGGCCACGGCATCGACGCGCAGGGCGTCAATGTGGAAGACCTCCAGCCAGTAGAGGGCATTGGCCAGCAGGATGTTGGCCACCTCGCGACGGCCAAAATCAAAGATCGCGGTGTTCCAGTCCGGGTGAAAACCGCGCCGGGGGTCAGCGTGCTCGTAAAGCGCTGTGCCGTCGAAATTTGCCAGGCCGTGCTGGTCCACAGGAAAATGCGCCGGCACCCAGTCAAGTATGACGCCCAGGCCGGCGGCGTGAGCTGCATCGATCAGGCGGGCAAAGCCGGCAGGGTCGCCAAAGCGCCGGGTGGGGGCGAACAGGCCGATCGGCTGATAGCCCCACGAGGCGTCCAGCGGATGTTCGCTAATCGGCATCAGCTCAATATGAGTAAATCCCATATCGACAACATAAGGGATCAGGGCACTGGCGATCTGGTCATAGGTGAGGAACTCGCCTGTCCGCCCCCGCCGCCACGAGCTCAAGTGAACCTCATAGACACTCATCGGCACACGACGCGGATCTGCAGTGCGACGCGCGGCCATATAGACCTGATCAGTCCAGTCAAAGGTGTCGATGCGGGAAACCACCGAAGCTGTCGAGGGACGAAGTTCTGCGGCAAAGCCGAATGGATCAGATTTCAGCGGCAGGAGTTCGCCGGCTGGACCAATGATCTCGTATTTGTAAGCCGCGCCAGTGCCCAGGCCAGGGATGAAGATTTCCCAGAGGCCGCTATCAATACGCTTACGCATGGGCGCGCAGCGTCCGTCCCAGCCATTGAGGTCGCCGACCACAGAGACGCGCGTGGCATGCGGGGCCCAGACGGCAAAATTCACACCAGCAATGCCCTGGTGTGTGACCACCTGAGCGCCAAGCCGCTGATACAGTTTCAGGTGCGCGCCTTCGACCAGCAGATAATCATCCATTTCGCCAAGCACAGGCGCGAAGACAAACGGATCAGCGACCTGCCAGCTGCCGCCGGTATTGGCCGCCTTCAGCATATAGGACAGGGGTGTGATCGTGCCCTGGGCCAGACCTTCAAACAAACCCGCATCGTGGCGTCGCTCAAACGTCGCGATGAGGTCGCCGCTGTGATCCCTGGCCTCAAGCGTTTGAGCGTAGGGCACAAAGGCCCGGATTACGGTCCCCTCGGCCACGGCATGGGGTCCCATGACGGCAAATGGATCGCCATGACGCGCTGCCACCAGAGCCTGGACCGCATTTTCGTCAAGTCGCCAGGTCATGGGGCTCCCAGATTGAGTCTGTCCGCAGATGACGCAGATTTATACAGATGTCAGGTGATTTTTGTGCTGTCGGCGGTCGCTCGTCAGCAGGCTTCGCCGGCTAAGCACTACCGCCTTCTGCCTAAATCTGCGTCATCTGCGGAATGGCTTTAGCCCCGCAGAGGAACGTTCCAGATGTCTTTGGCGTATTCGCGGATGGCGCGGTCAGAGGAGAACCATCCCATATGGGCGGTATTTAGGATAGCGGAACGCCACCAGGCGGCGGGGGTTTCCCATCGGGCGGAAACGTCGGCCTGGGCCTGGGCATAGGCGTCAAAATCCGAGGCCACCAGGAAGTGGTCGTGATTGAGTAGACCCTCCACTAGGCCCCGGTAGAGATCGGGTTGCGAAGGTGAAAAGACTCCGCTGGCGACCTCGTCGAGTACCTGGGCCAGGCCTGGTGAGGCAGCGACGATCTCGCGGGTGCGCAGGCCCTCGCGTCGGCGGGTTTCGACCTCAGCTGCGGTCAGGCCAAAGATGAAGATATTGCCGTCGCCGACCCGTTCTTTGATCTCCACATTGGCCCCGTCCAGTGTGCCGATGGTCAAGGCCCCGTTGAGGGCCAGCTTCATATTGCCAGTCCCTGACGCCTCCATCCCGGCAGTGGAAATCTGTTCAGAGAGGTCAGAGGCCGGAATAATGGCCTCCGCCAGCGTGACATTATAATTGGGCAGGAACACCACCTTCAGTCGGCCTCGCAAGGTTGGATCATTGTTGATCACCTGGGCGACGTCGTTGATCAGCTTTATGATCAGCTTGGCCTGATGGTAACTGGCGGCAGCCTTGCCGGCGAAAATCTTCACTCTCGGGGTCCAGTTGCGGGTCGGCTGGGCGCGCATGGCACCATAGAGGGCGATGGTTTCCAGGATATTCAGCAACTGACGCTTATATTCGTGGATACGTTTGACCTGGACATCGAACATGGCGTCCGGATCGATACGTGTGTTCAGGCGCTCAGAGACCAGACGGCTGAGTGACAATTTATGCTGATGCCGGATACCGGCGAAACGCGTCTGCACCCCGCTGTCATCGGCATAGGCGGCGAAATCGACCAGGGCTTCGGGGTCATCCAGCACCTTGCCGCCGATAGTTTCGCACAAGAGCTCGGTCAGGCCCGGATTGGCCTCCATCAGCCAACGGCGAAAGGTGATGCCATTGGTTTTATTGACGATACGGTCAGGATAGATCCGGTGCAGGGTCGAAAATACAGTTTCCCGCATCAGGTCGGTGTGCAGGGCCGAAACCCCGTTGACCTTGTGCGCGCCGATGAAGCTGAGCCAGCCCATGCGCACATTGCGCCCGCCATGATCATCGATCAACGACACCTCACCCAGTTCGCGCGCCTCGATCTTGCCGGCGGCCATCAGCCCGTCAAGGTGGCGGGCGTTGATCATGTAGATGATCTGCATATGCCGCGGCAGGACCCGCTCGAGCAGAGCCGCCGGCCAATGTTCCAGGGCTTCAGGCAACAGGGTGTGGTTGGTGTAAGAAAAGGTCTGCTGCGTAATCGACCAAGCTTCATCCCATTTCAGCCCATGCATATCCATCAGCAGGCGCATCAACTCAGGTATGGCGATGGCCGGGTGGGTATCGTTCAACTGGATGGCGACGTGCTCGTGCAGATGACGAATGTCGCCAGTATGCTGGTGCAAATGCCGGCGGACGATGTCCTGCAGGGCTGCGGATGAAAAGAAATATTCCTGGCGCAGACGCAGTTCCTCACCGGCGGCGCTCTCATTGCTGGGATAGAGGACCTGAGAGATCGCCTGGGCGCGCGATTGCGAGGCTAGCGCCCCGATGTGGTCGCCGCGGTTGAAGGCTTCAAGCGCCAGAGGGTCGGGGGCACGGGCGGTCCACAGGCGCAGTGTGTTGACGTGTTGGCCGCGCCAGCCGACCACCGGGGTGTCATATGCCAGAGCTTCGACCGTTTCGCCCGGTTGCCAGTCATAATGCGGGGTACCATCGGTGCCCTCGTTTGCTTCGACACTGCCGCCAAAACCGACATGATAGAGAACCTCCGGCCGCTCGAACTCCCAAGGATTGCCCGACGCCAACCAGTTTTCCGGTGCCTCGGTCTGCCACCCATCCTTGATCTGCTGGCGAAACAGCCCGTGGTCATAGCGGATACCGTAGCCATAGGCGGCGATACCGAGGCTGGCGAGACTCTCCATGAAACAGGCAGCCAGGCGGCCAAGACCGCCATTGCCCAGAGCGGCATCAGGTTCAATCGCCCTCAAGACCTCCAGATCGACACCCAGATCGCTCAGGGCCGCGCGCATCGCCTCGGTCAGGCCCAGGTTATTCAGAGAATCGCCCAACAATCGGCCGATGAGGAATTCCAGCGAAAGATAATAGACCCGCTTAGGTCGGTTGGCGTAGGTGGCGCGGGTTGACGGAAACCAGCGATCGACAATGCGGTCGCGCACGGTCAGGGCTGTCGCGAGGTACCAGTCGTGATTGCTGGCGACGATGGGGTCCTTTCCCACCGTGTAGGCCAGCTTGGCCACAAGGGCCTTTTTCAGCGCTGCGGCGGCCTCATCAACAGCAGGCAAGGCGATCTTGGCTGTGGCGACCAGAGAAAGGGCTGGGAAGCGACCAGTGGTCATTCGAGATATCCAGGCAAGCGAAGCAAGTATTTAGGGGCAATTCTGCCCGGAATTAAAGGGGCTGGGCCCGTCAGGCTGTGGAGTTTGGCACCTTTGCCACTCAATTTAGCAGATGCGGTGCGCCCGCGCGTGTTTATTCACCGAGGTGGTCGCCAAGCAGGCTTAAAGGGCAAAGCCGCAGATTGACTATGGGCTCTTGCTAAGACCAG
>JAYTXQ010000178.1:0-22017 GCA_043742825.1 Caulobacteraceae bacterium
ACACTTTGAGGCCGGCACCGGTGGGTTTGGTGACGCCATCAACGAATTCCATGATCGCGCAGGGTCTGCCAAAATACACGCCGTCTTCGTCTATCCAGCGCGGTCTGGGTGCGGGGATGATCCCCTGCACGGCCGCCAGAATCTCGAATTCGCGTTTGCGGCTGGTTTCGGTGATCGCTTCGAGCGGGTCCATCCGCAAAACAAGCTTTTCCGCCTTGCCGTTCGTCTCCAGGGTGAAGACGAACTGTTCCTTCGATGCCCCCCCGCCAATGCGCCGAACATCACTGATGCGCGCGCCTGGCACTTCCTGGGCGAAGAAACGGGTGAGGCTATCGACAATCTCTTCGTTTTTGCGCGCGATATAGGGGGGTTGTCCGCGACGGTGTTGGCGCTTGGCGATCAAGACTTGGTTTGACGGTTCCATATCCAGGGTCATGCAAAGCTCCGTAGGTCTCAATAGGGGCCGTTGTCACGAATATGTTGCAGGTAGCTGGTCGGCCAGGCGCATTCCATCCAGGCGACACCTGGCTTACCGTCGATCCTAGCGGCGCCGCCGCTTTCATTCAGGCTGATCGCCGGATCGGGAACCAGAGTGTAGCAGCCGAAGACTTCGGTTTCGATTCTCGTCTGACGCCCGGCTGCATCGATGATCTGGGCCGTATAGGCCGTCTGCCAGAACTGATCATCATAGGTCACATCGACTTCCACCGTGTCGATCCGCGACATCAAGCTGTCTTTATAGACGTAGCCTCGGATTTGCTCCTTGCCCAAAGCGTTGAAACGCCAGAAATGCACGGAAATGTCGGTGCCGACCTGGGCGACGCACCACTCATATTGCTGAAACGGGATCCAGTCACGGGTGCCCCAGCTGGGATCGCGATGACCCGTCGCGTCGAACTCAATCACCCGGTCCCCGAGCCTCAGAGTGCCCTTCGCGCGTCCTGCCTGTTCAACCCGGTCGGTCGCACAATAGGGGGGACAACCGCGCGGGTCGGCACCATAAGCATAGGGAGGATGGTAGGCCTCAAACGAATAATCGACCGTCGCCTCCGGCGTCTCCCACCGCACATGAGCCTTGTCGAATTTCAGGTCCTGAGCCATGTGGAAGCCCTCGATCGACCAGTTGTCGAAATCCATGTCAGCGGGCACCGGTCGGTCGGCCAGTCGCTGTTGGATCGGATTTGTGCCAACACCGGGACCAAAGACGGCAAGGGCCGCGCCGGCAACGCTGTCTTTCGACACCCAGGTATAGGTGAAGAAGGCAATCCTGTGCTCGGGCAAAACGACGATGTAGGGTATGGATTCACGCCCATTGGCAACGTCTGGTAGCTTGTGCCTGCCGTCATGCACGGGATCAATAGCCATTTCAGGCTCGGCCAAGACCGCGTTATCGAACATCCAATTTTCCTCTCATACAAGCCAATAGCTGCCTGGGATGGGGGCGGCCAGAACTGTCCAGCCTGAAATGATGACGCGTCCGGAATCCAAAACGCCCTCAGGCAACTGGCCCCTTCTTAGAATTTAGCCATCGCCTCGACCCCGAACGTTCGGGGTTGCGCACGAACGCGGTAGCCAACGCCGAACAGATTTTCGAGGGAGATGCCGAACGGATAGTAGAGCTTATCGGTCAGGTTCTTGCCCCAGAGGGAGATGGCATATTTTTTCGAGACCTCAAAAGTGATGCGACCGTTGAGCACCCAGTAGTCGCCTTCGCCGTGGTTGAAGGCACCAGAGGCCACTTTCGGCAGCGGGCCGGCGGAATAATCCTTGAACGAGTCATAGTAAAACCGCCCCGTGTAGGCCGCGTCTCCATGCACAGTCACCTTGCCAGAACCGGCGTCGAACGCGTCCCAGTCAAAGCCCAGATTGGCCGATGACTTTGCCGCATAGGGGAAAGGATTACCCCCCACGCTGACGTTAGGGTTACCCGCCACGTAGGCGGAGGCGACGCAACTGCCTATCTGGGCAGGAAACCCTGTGATCGGCGCGGCTGGACAGGTCGTATTGTCATACTTGGTGTTTAACAGCCCAAGCGATGCGTTCAGACGCAAGCGGCTGGTCGCGGCATATTGCACATCGAGTTCAAGGCCTTTCAGCTTGCCATTCAATGAGATCAGGTTGGCCGTGGCTGTACCATCGACCACCTGACCCTGCTGGCCTTTGTAATCATAGTAAAACAGCGAGCCATTCACCTGAAGGCGGTTGTCGGCGAAGCGTGACTTGAAACCCACCTCGAACGCATCGACCTGCTCGGGTTTGACGAAATAGACCTGATTTGAACTGCCGTAGGCGAGGCCGTTGAAGGTGCCGGAGCGGTAGCCGCGGCTGTAACTGGCATATACCAAGGCGGTGTCGATCGGTTTCCAATCGACGATCACCCTTCCTGAGAGTTTGTTCGAACTGCCGTCGCGGGCCAGGCCGCCAGGCACAGGGCCGGGGGAGGCAAGCGCGGCGGGAATGACAACTGTTCCGGCTTCGTTGAGCACGTCCTTGAGGAAATAGGGCGTTGAAACGCCGCCCTAGGTATAGTTTGACACCGTGATTAATCGCGCCGCGCCCGTGTCGTCAAAATAAGTGGCGATCCCATCGCGGAAATGGTTGCGGTCGAGGGTATAACGCAGGCCACCGGTCACCCTGACCGTTGGGATGATCTGATAGCTGCCTTCACCATAGATGGCATAGGACGTGCGTTCCTGGCGGAAATGCTGGTTGGCATTCACCCCGGTCGGCAGCGAAGTCGCAGAAAGTCCCTTGCCGTTAAACGCGCCGCCCGGGTTAAAATAAGAGGCCGGGAGACCGACCGCCGCTCTCACATCGCTGAGGAAATTGAAGAAGTCCGGGTGGTTGTCAGTCGTGACGCTATCTTTGCCGTAGAAGCCACCGGCAATAAGTTTGACCGGTCCATGGCTGAAGTCGAACCGCAGATCCTGGTTGAAGGCATGGAACCGCGAATTATAGGCAATGGCGCAGAGTCTCAGGGGTGTGCCATCGCAATCGGTGGTACTTTGCTCATAGCGACCGGCATCATAGCCCGTCACCGAGATCAGTTTCAAATCCGATGAAAGGTTGATCTTGGCGGTGAAAACCACACCGTCGGACCGGGTCAAGGCCTTGCCGACTGTGTCCGCCTGGATTTGATTGACGCTTAGACCGTTGGCCGACCGGCTATAGCTTGCGGGCAGCAAGCCCGCTGGAACCAAGGCTGAGAACAGGCCGCTAAAGAGGAAATTGGGGTTGAGAAAATCGATCTTGTCGCTGGTCTGTGAGGATCCTGTCGGCAGAGGGGTTTCGGTGCCGCCGTCGGACCGAGCGATATAGCCCTTCAATGACAAATCGACCATCGATGAGGGCCTGAAACGGACGATGCCCCGCACGCCGTAATTTCGCGACCCGCCGGGCTGTAGGCCGGAATCGAAGTTCTTGCCGGATGCGCCGCCGCCGGCCGAGGCGTTCAGGCCTGCGGCCAGCAGGTTATGCGTATAGGGATCGGATTTGACGTAGGTGCCGGATATGCGAAAGCCAAGCTTATCGGTAATCGGCGTGGCTTCGAACGCGCCCTCAACATTGACCCGATTGTAATTGCCGTAGCCGGCGGTCAGATTTCCGTTGGTGCCCGCGAGTTTCGGCTGACGCGTGATGAAATTGATCGCGCCGCCGGTCGTGTTGCGACCATAAAGTGTACCCTGGGGCCCGCGCACGACCTCGATCTGCTCCAGATCATAAAGCTGTTGCCCATGCGAGGCCCGGAAGGCCTGATAGACCTCATCGACATAGACGCCGACAGGAGAGGCCGCATTAGCGTTAAATTCAGTACCGACACCAACGCCGCGCACAGAAAAGTTAGGCTGCGCCTCTCCGTAGGGTGAGGAAACCTGCAAATTCGGCATTGCGTGATTGAGGTCTGAGGTTTCGAACACACCTTGTTTTGCCAGCGCCGACGCAGTTATGGCGGACACCGAAACTGGGACGTTCTGAAGGTTTTCCGCCCGCCTTGTGGCGGTGACCACGACCTCTTCCAGATGGGTTGCGGTATCGGTGGTTGCGACCGTGGACCCATCGGCGGCCCAGCCTGCGTTGGCGGACAAGGCTACGCCCAAAGCGATCAGGCTGACACCGGAAATGTGCTTCATATCAGATCCTCCCTAGATGGATGCGACCCGCACCGGATCGCGGGCGTCGCGATGTTTTTTTGCGTCACGCCTCAACGTAATCTAGGGTATATCAAAAACCTGTCAACCTATTTACGAAATAACCTCGGGCGAAATCGACTGGGAAGCCTGAGCCCAAATATCGTCGGAACTGTCTGATACAGCTTGGTTATACTTATCCGAACGGATCTGGTTCGATGCGCCAAGGGTAAGGCAGCCGTTAAAGAATGGGTGAAACTATGTCCTGGCTCACGACTATGTTCAAAAAGGCCCCCGCCCGCGTTGTGCGGTTGCTGCCCAGCGAGGACCATTTCGAGGTCGGGCCCGGCCAGACGGTGCTGGAACAGGCGTTACAAGCAAAGATCGCCTATCCTCACGATTGCACGGTCGGCACCTGCGGAACATGCCGCAGCAGGCTCATCTCAGGCAAGGTCGAAGCAATCACACCCTTTGGCTATACGCTGAGCAAGGAGGAATTGGACGCAGGATACATTCTTGCCTGCCAGGCTATCGCCAAGTCCGACCTGGTCCTCGAAGTCGATGTCACCCCGACAATCGCCGGTGTGGCGGAGAAACAGGCCGCCACGCTCATCCATCTGGACGATCTGACACATGATATCAAACGTGCCGTCTGGCGGGTCGAGACACCGGTAAGATACCGCGCCGGCCAGTATATGAACCTGAAATGGTCTGGCGATGACGCGGCGCGATCCTATTCATTTTCAACCGCGCCGGCGCAGGAAGGGCGCTGCGAAATCAGCACCTTCGTTCGTCACGTACCGGGTGGGCGTTTTACCGATCACATCTTTGGGCCAGATCCCTTCGCCGACACCTATGAAGTCGATGGGCCGCACGGCAATTTTTACCTACGCGAAGGTAAGGAGCCATTGATCTGTATCGCCGGCGGCAGCGGCCTGGCCCCCATCCTCAGCCTGCTACAGGATGCGGCCAGCCGGCGGGTGAGGCGCGACTGTATCGTCCTGTTTGGTGCGCGCGGTCTGCGAGACCTCTATGCTTCCGAGGAAATTGCCGCGGTCCGCAACGCCTGGACGGCCGGGTTCGATTTCTGGCCCATTCTCTCGGAAGAGACCGCCAAAGGTTATCGCCACGGTCTGGTCACGGCATTCGCTCCGGCGGCCTTAGAGAAACTCGGACCGGGATGTCACGGGTACATGTGCGGGCCGCCCGGCATGATCAACGCGGCCGTTACGGTTTTGACCGCACAGGGCATCACCCTGGACCACATCCACTACGATAAGTTTACGGACGCAAGTACCAAGGCCTGAAGCCCGACGACTAGGCCCTTGGCATGGAAAACGCCTGCCGTACGATCACGCCAACAGCGACCAGCGCGCGATCCCCCTCAGGCTGGGGCGAATTGAGGTGTGGTCTTTTCGTCAAACCAGTCGGGCCAGCCGGCGGCTTTGTTCTGGACCCGGGCTAGTTCGCGTTCCTCCGGTGTCGCCAGTTCGTTGTCCCAGCGCTTCAGAGCCGGCTTGATAATCAGGTTATGCCAGAGCGGTGGGATCAATGCCGAAAAGAAGCAGACAAAGACGCTGGGCATCGGGATCCACTGCCGGTCCGGTGTCAGCTGGTGGAAGCTGGCGAAGCTGTAGGTGTGGTGGTCGGCATGATTGGTGATCTCAAACCCCATCACCCGCGACAGCGGCTTCAAATGATTCCACACGTGCCGACGGCTGATCGCACCACCCTCCACCCGGATCAGTCCGTAGTGCTGGAAATAATTGAACGACTCGGCCCAAAAGCGCGCCGTGATCATGGCGCTGACGGCCAGGGCGACGGCGGGCCAGCCGCCGATGGCGAACATCACACTCTGGGCAATAACCTGGGCCAGGATGGCCTTCCAAAGCCGATGACGGATCGACCAGCGGCCGTAGCCCTGACGTTCAAGTGAATCGCTCTCGGTTTTCAGACAGTCTTTAAGGGCCACCCAGGCCGCGCGGTAGGTGAAGGCATAGAGATTAACTCCCCGGCGCGCCGTGTCGCCGTCCAGCGTACTGGCAACGTGTATGTGGTGGCCCACGACATGGGCGATCTCACGGGTGCAATCGAAATAGCAGATCTGCGCATAGCGGCCGATAAACCGCTGGATCTTACCGCGTTGGTGGTAGAGTTCGTGTGAGGTGGGGATTAGGGGCACAACGCTCAGCCACGCGCATGACAGTCCGGCACCTTGATACTGCCAAGGCGAAATATGCGGTGTTCGAGCCACCCACAATGCAGCCATCACGTAAAGGCCCGGTGCCAGCAGGGTGGAAATCCACACCGGCAAATCAGTCAACAGCCCCGATTGCATCCGGCGAGGTGCCATGTCGTTGGGTAGCACGCTGTCGATCAGGCCCATAACTGGCAGACTGAGGATTCCTAGCCAGACCCAATTCCCGCCCACCGCAAATCCGGCATAGGCGATAAGTTGCACGACCGCAGCGGCATAATAACGAACGTAGTCCAATGTCGCCTCCTGATGTCGCCTCTGCGACCCATTTATATTTTGCGTAAAGGATACACGCAATATTGGCTTTGTAAAGCGGTGATCAAAATTCTCTGGCAGCGCGACAAACGCGTGATTCCGCCCTATCAAACGCGGCATGAAGATGCGCGATCTGGAAACCCGTACGGGTGTGAGTCGGGAAACCATTCGCGTTTACCTGCGCCACGGCCTGGTGCCCGCCCCAGCCAGGCCGGCCCGCAACGTCGCCGACTACGATGACAGCCATGTCCGCACGATCCTCGCCGTACGCGATCTGCAACGCGACAGTGGCCTGACCCTGCGCCAAATTGCGGGGGTATTGAGCGGCCAACACACTCAGCGCCGCATCGAAGCGGGTGCCTTCCAGAACCTGGAGGCTTTGGTCGCCTCACGGGTGGGTATTGATGACCAGTTGGTGATGATTGCCGCGTTGCAGGCGTCGGTTCCCTTTGCAGCCCACGATGCACAGGTCATGCAAACCATCGGACTGGTCGATATCATCGACACCACATCGGGGGCAGCACTCAGTCTGACAGATGCCCGTCTGGTGGGCATCTGGGGCGAAATGCGAACCCACGGCTTTACCGAGGAAAACGGCTTTCCACCCAATATCCTGACCTTCTACGTCGAACCGGCCGAGACGATCGCGGCTCAGGAAGCTTCGATCTTCCTGGACCGGACCGAGGGTAAAATCGACGAAGACGCCGCTGCCGCCATGTTGCAAAAGGCCCTGCCCGCCATGCTCGATTTCTTCGGGCTGCTACGGGTCAAGGCATTTCTGCGGCATATTCACCGGGATGGGTAAACGGACCGCCGAGGTAAGCCGGATAGCCGACTTCCTGAACGGCGGCATAGTCTGCGAGGCGGCGCTCGTCGGTCGATAGCGTCTCAGCCAGGGGGGCCAGGGCTATGAAAATAAGCTGCAGGATTTTCGCGGCGGCGGCAGCACGGGGGTCGGCAGATACCTCGTGAAGCCAGAAACCGGGCGCGCTGCCGTCCCTCACGGGTGCAGGCGATTGATCGATCAAGCCAGAAAATCCGGCTGCGGCCATCGCCTCGTGATCAGTCTTATTTTGCGCCACAACAGTGCGAATCCGGGTGACGACTTCGGTCACGAAGGCGGGCATGATGTCGCGCTTTCGTCGCCGATCATAGTCCATTTTGCCTAGGAACAGGCTGGCGATCATGTTGCGGGGTTCAGGGCGCTGTATGAGCTTGGCGAAGATCGCCATCTCGCTTCTGATCGCGCCATCGAAAGTCTGCGGAAGGCCGAACTCCAGACAGTCGAGAATGGCCAGGGGCGCAGGATAGTGGCCCAGCGTTTCTTTCAGAGCCTGCCGGCGAGCGGCATCTATGGCCTCGCCAATGGCGGCGGGTGACATCGGTCGCCAGTCCGGCCGATCCCAGGGTTGCACGGTGGTGGGCGAACCCAGTAGCCAGGCCTCGGCTGCCTCGACTTCCTGTCCGAGTGGGACCAGTCGGTCTGCCAAGCCGGCATCGAGCGCAGCCTGACCGCTGAGGCGCTCTCCGGCGAGCAGGATCGGCAAGGCCGCGGTCAGATCCACCAGCCTTGGCAGCCTTTGCGTGCCGCCGCCGCCTGGCAACAGGCCCACCAGCGATTCCGGCAGGCCAAAAGCAGCGCGCGGATCGTCTGCGAGCACCCGATAATGCGCGCCCATGGCAAACTCACACCCCCCACCCAGCGCCAGGTTGGCAATGGCGACGGCTACCGGCTTGCCCGATGTCTCCAAAGCGCGGATAGCGGCGCTGAGCTGGAAGAAATGATCGAACGCCGTATTGAAACGGGCCGACGGGACCTTGGCCATGATCATCTCATAGGCCGTTCCAAGCTCGGCGAGATCGGCACCAGCACAGAAAGCGGTCTCTTTGCCCGAACGAATGACCACGCCCCTAACGTCCGAAACCGCTAGCCAGGAGGCGAACCGGCCCAGTTCGCCGATCGCCGCGTTGGAAAACACATTCATCGTCCTGCCCGGCGCATCAAAAACCAGATGGATGAGGCCATTGGTTTGCGGCTCCAGGCGGAATTGCTGCAGCTCGGGGAGGCCTTGGCGCGCCATCGGTTCAGAACCCCACTTTGTCGCCGCCCTTAAGCTGCAGGATCTCCCGCGCCTCGTCGGGTGTGGCCACGCTCGGGCCAAGGCCTTCGATGATCTTTCGCACCTGCGTGACCTGGGCGGCGTTGCTGGGTGCCAGCTTTCCCTTGCCGATCCACAGACTGTCTTCGCGGCCCACCCGGACGTGTCCGCCATTGGCGGCGGCAATGGCTGCGACTTGCATCTGACTGCGGCCCGCGCCCAGCACTGACCAGCGATAGCTGTCACCAAACAGCCGGTCCGCCGTGCGTTTCATGTGCATCACTTCCTCTGGATGCGCGCCGATCCCACCAAGCAGGCCAAAACAGGTCTGGATGAACAGCGGTGCCTTGACCAACCCCTCGGTCCAGAAATAGTGGAGGTTGTGCAGGTGGCTGGTGTCGTAACACTCGAACTCATAGCGTGCGCCGGTCCCGTTCAGGGTTTCTAACGCATAGCGGATATCTTTGGAACTGTTGCGGAAGACCAGGTCGTGGGAGCCTTCCAGCATGGCCGGCTCCCAGTCGTATTTGAAGTC
Organism: Caulobacteraceae bacterium; assembly: GCA_043742825.1. Classification (GTDB taxonomy): domain Bacteria; phylum Pseudomonadota; class Alphaproteobacteria; order Caulobacterales; family Caulobacteraceae; genus Acaudatibacter. Next base: position 9,274 of record JAYTXQ010000178.1, read on the forward strand.
CTTGAAGCGTTTCAGCAACGGAAACAGCCCGAAGTTCATTGAGCCCATATTCAGGCTGGCCACTTCCGGCTTCCACACCGCCGCCGGCCGAACGCGTTCTTCAACGCTCATGTAGGGCGAACCACCCGTCGTAATGTTTACCACCACACCGGACGCCTGTTTGATCACTCTTAGAAAGGGCTCGAAGGCTTCTGGTGACTGATCCGGACGGCCATCCTCGGGATTACGGGCATGGAGATGCACGATGGCTGCCCCAGCCTCGGCGGCACCAAGGGCCGATTCCGCGATCTGCTCCGCAGTTACCGGCAGGTGTGGCGACATCGACGGGGTATGAATCGACCCCGTCACCGCGCAACTGATAATCACCGTATTTGACGCCATCGCCTTGTCTCCGTTGCTCCGGACGCGGAGCCGTTAGGCAGTGTATTTGTGAAAATCCGGTGCGCGTTTTTCGTTGAATGCGGCGACGCCTTCTTTTGACTCCGCAGTGTCGTAGAACAGTTTCACCGCCTGCAGCGCAAAATTGCTGATGCCGCGAATGCTGTCAGAATCCGAATTGAACGAGCACTTGGCCAGGGCCAGAGCCGTAGGCGAGCGCTGGGCCAGGGTATCGGTCCAGGCATTGACTGCAGCGTCGAGCTCTGCGGCAGGCACGACCTTGTTCACCAGACCCATCTCGCGGGCCTGTTCGGCCGTGTAGGTTTCGTTCAGGAACCAGATCTCACGGGCTTTCTTGTCGCCAACGTGGCGGGCCAGAAGAGCGGTGCCCCAGCCGGCGTCGACCGAACCGACCTTTGGCCCCACCTGGCCTAGTTTGGCGGTGTCAGCGGCGATGGTCAGGTCACACAGGGTGGCCAGCACATTGCCACCGCCAATGGCAAAGCCATTGACCCTGGCGATCACTGGTTTGGGGATGTCGCGAATGATCCCCTGCAGTTCATCCATCGGCAAGCCGACAACGCCACGTCCGTCATACTTGCCTTCATGGGCGGACTGATCGCCGCCGGTACAGAAGGCCTTGTCGCCGGCCCCGGTGAGCACGACGCAGCAGACGTTCTTGTCGTTGGCGGCGTTCTGGAACGCGGAGATCAGCTCCTCGACGGTCTGGGCGCGGAAGGCGTTATAGACCTTGGGGCGGTTAATGATAATCCACGCGGCGCGACCGCGTACTTCATAGATGACGTCTTCAAAATCGGTGGGGTTTTGCATGCTTATGTCCTTAGAGAAACGTGGGAATAGCGGGTCGGCTCAGATCATGTTCATCCCGCCAGACACAGAGATCGTCTGGCCCGTGATGAACGCCCCGTCGTCAGATGCGAGCAGGGCGACAATGCCCGCATAGTCTTCGGGCTCACCCATCCTCCGCAACGGGATACCGCGCAACATGGCGTCTTTCCATTTTACCGCCCCCTCGCCTTCACCCAGGACCTGGGCCATCATTGGCGTATTGGTGGGACCTGGACACACCGCATTCAGCAGCACGCCTTTGCTCGCCAGTTCGCGGGCCATGGATTTGGTAAAGCTGATGATCCCGCCCTTGCAGGCGGAATAAACCGCCTCATTGCTGGTGCCTACCCGGGCAGCATCTGAGGCAATATTGACGATCCGGCCACCGCCACGCGCCACCATCAGGGGAGCTACGACGTGATGGGTGTTCAGCGGGCCATAGAGATTGATCCGGATGATCTTGTCCCACAAGGCCTGATCTGTAGCGAGGAAGGGTGCCGGCTTGTCCCACCCGGCATTGTTGACCAGCGCCCACACCGGTCCGAGTTCGGCCTCGACTTGCGCCACCGTCGTTTGCACGGCGTCATAGTCGCCCACGTCTACCTCGTAGGTCTTGATGACGGCACCGGGCGCGAGAGCCGCCGTTTCCTCGCCCGCACTTGGGTTCAGGTCAAAAATAGCCACCTTACAGCCTTCCTGAGCCAGCCGAAGGCTAAGGGCGCGGCCGATTCCCTGGCCTCCGCCGGTGACGATGGCAACTTTATCCAGCAAACCCCGCATCTAGACTCTCCCTGAAATTTTCAACTGATCTCTATACCGTCGGCCATATTCGCGGTGTCTACTTCGCCGCCGGCCAGTCCGAGTAGCGTCTCCTTGAGCACTAACAGCGTCGCCGAGACCTGGGTAAGAGCGTCTTCGGAAACCCGTGACAGTATCGAAAGCTCCACCTGTTCGACATTCTGACGAATGTTCGAGACCATCGCAGCGCCCGCCTTGGTCATATAAACTCGGCGCAGCCGACCATCGTTCTGATCCGCTCGCCGCTCGACAAGGCCGGCGGCATCCATACGATCCAGCAAACCGCCGATCGCCACCTTGGTCAGGTCCAGATCGGCGGCAAGATCGGTCTGCTTCATGCCGTCGCGACGCGACAGAAACGCCAACACCCACCATTGAGAGCGCGTCACCCCCATTGGCTTGAGGGCGCGGTCGACGACCACACGCCGCAAACGCGACACGTCGTGGATCAGAAATGCAAACCGTAAACTGGTGTTCAGATCTCTTGCCATTGGGGGGTCTCGGTTAGGGGCCATCTGGCTCGCCAGCACTTGATGCGTCTTCACAGAACAGATGCAAGCGTTGAATCAAGCTCTAGATTCTTATGTCTGGAGAAGGATGATTTTGGACGGTTTCGCCTAAAACCATCTTTCTCTGGCGGAAATTCACGTAAACGCCAAAGGTTATATATCGGCGGCGACATCGCTTTAGGTTCCATGGTCAGCGATTTTCAGCGGTTTTCGTGGGGCCAGCCGTGTCTTGAACATGTCCCGCGCGATGATGGTTTTCATCACCTCGATGGAGCCGCCGGCGATCTTGACTACCCGCGCGTCGGCATAGGCCCGGCAAATCGGATAGTCCCACATATAGCCCCAACCACCAAAGAGTTGCAGGCACTTATCGACCGCTTCGCAATGCAGTTCAGAGGTCACAAGTTTCGCCATGGCGGCCTCAAGAGGGTCCAGCTTACCGGCCAGGAAAAGCTCCATACATTTGTCGGTGAACACGCGTGAGACCACCGCTCGAGCCTTCAGGTCGGCCAGAACAAACTGGGTATTTTGAAAATCGGCAATGGTTTGCCCGAACGCCTTCCGCTCGGCGGTATAATCAGCGGTCCACTCAATAACTGTCTCGGTCACCGTCGCCGACCGCACCGCCTGGGCCAGACGCTCCTGCGAGAGCTTGGTCATCATCATGGCGAAGCCCCGGCCTTCGGCACCAAGCATGTTGCCGGCAGGTACGCGCAGGTTATCAAAGAAAAGCTCGGACGTGTCCTGGGCCTTCATCCCCAGTTTCTCAAGATTCCGCCCGCGAGAGAATCCCTCAGCGTGCGTGTCGACCAGGAACAGGGTCACCCCTTTGGCACCGGCAGAGGCGTCCGTCTTGGTTGCCAGAACCAGGATGTCGCACAGTTGGCCATTGGAAATGAACACTTTTTGACCATTGATGATGAAATCATCACCATCTCGGACCGCCTGTGTGCGGATAGCTTTCAGATCACTACCGGCATGGGGTTCAGTCATGCCAAGCGAACCGATAACTTCACCGGCAACCATCCTGGGCAGCCACTGCTGCTTCTGCGCCTCAGTGCCAAATGTCTGAATATAGGTGGCTACCAGATCGGTGTGGATCAGGAAGCCCGGACCGCTGGCCCCGACCCGCCAAAGTTCTTCGTAGACGACAACATCAAACAGATAGTCCAGACCCGGCCCGCCATAGATCTCGGGAACCGTGCAACAGAGCAAGCCCTGGGAGCCGGCCTTTAGCCATAGCTCGCGCGGGACAATTCCATCACGCTCCCATTGCGCGTGGAAAGGAACGATTTCTTTCTCGACGAAACGCCTGACGGTTTCGCGCCAGATGACGTGCTCTTCGTTGAAGAGTGTACGCTCGATCATTCGCCTGATCCCTGTCTGGACCAAAGGCACCGACGCCTAAGACTCATTTTCATTGTGTCCTCGCCGCCTTTTCCGACTCCGCCGATTTACGCAACGCCTCGCGCGCCTCAGCCCATTGGGTGTCGGTCATGCTGGAAAGGTCGGCGAAGGTACCAGGGCCGGCGAGGTGTTGGCCGCCATCAATGGCGATCGTCTGACCAGTCAGATAATCGCAACCGTCCGATAACAAAAACAGCATCAGATTCGTCAACTCGGTCATGTCGCCGAACCGCCGTAGCGGCACGGTCTGCGGGCTTGTGGCACTGGAAGTGGTGTCGGGGATCGGATTGAGTTTTTCCCAGGCACCCGGTGTGGGAAAGGGTCCCGGAGCCACGGCGTTAAGACGAATACCGTAAGGGCCCCACTCTACGGCCAGCGACATAGTCATGGCGTGCAGGGCCGTCTTGGCCATGGCGGAGGGGACAACAAAGGCTGAGCCCGACCAGACCCATGTTACTAGATTGCTGACGACACTGCCCCGTAGCCCCTCGGCAATCCACCGCTTTCCTGCCGCTAGGGTAACATGGAAACTGCCGTCCATCACGGTGGAGGTAACGGCGCGATAGCCGCGTGGGCTGAGCTCTTTGGTCGGAGAAATGAAATTGGCGGCGGCATTGTTGACCAGCCCGGTGAGTGGGCCGGTTTGCCAGATCGCCGCCATCATTGTGTCCACGGCATCGGCGTCTCGAATATCGCAGACATGGCTGATCGCCTGGCCCGAAGCGCCAGCACCGATTTCCTCTGCGGCGTCCTGCAGCAGCTTTCCACGGCGACCGCAGATATGCACTGTCGCACCCTTGGCAGCGAGAGCCTTGCTGATTTCCTTGCCCAGGCCACTGCCGCCGCCAGCGACCAGGATAATGTGGCCGGCAAGCAGATCGTCTCGGAAAATATCGCCTCTCACCTTCGACCGCCTCCCTGCCTCGCCAAACCCTGCTTATGTTGTGAACTAGTTTACAAAAATATCAAAACCTGTCAAGACGTGGTTGTAGTTGTTTGGGCAAAGGTGCTGCCGGGTGTAAGTGATTCAGGATGAGGCGCGGCGTAACGTTTTGACGCAAGGCGGAACGTGGCTTTAGGGAGTTTTCACGCCTATCGTCTGCATAGGCCAGATCGAAGATGACCTTATGTGCACCAGCTTTACCCGTGCGATCTTGCGCCGGCCCGGCGCGGGATATGCCTGCGGCATTACCACCAGCGACCTGGGCGCACCTGATCTGAGCTTGGCCCTGGCACAACACCAAGCCTATGCTCAGGCCCTGAGCGGGCTGGGCCTGGCCCTGACCATCCTGCCCGCAGACGAGGTCTATCCGGATGGGACATTCACCGAGGATGGAGCGTTTGTCACGGCGCGGGGAGCGATCATCACGCGTCTCGGCGCAGCCAGCCGACGCGGCGAGAGCCTCGCGATTGCTGAGACGCTAAAATGCCAGTTCGCCGACCTGGGTGAGATTGTATCGCCGGGGACGGTGGATGGCGGCGATGTCTGTGAGACCGAAGATCTGGTCTTGATCGGTGTCGGCACGCGGACCAACGCCGCCGGCGCGGCGCAGTTGGCAGGCTGGCTGGCCGATCGGGATCGTGCCTCAGAAGTGGTAGATATTCGCGGGTTTACCCGCTTGCTGCACTTGAAGACAGGGATGTCCTATCTTGGGGACGGACGGATAGCCGTGGCCCCGGACATCGCTGACCTGCCCGCTTTGGCACGGTTTGAAAGGGTGGTTCTGACACCGGCGGAGGCCTATGCTGCCAATTGCATCCGGGTCAACGACAAGGTTCTGGTGGCAGCCGGCTTTCCAAGGTTCGCCGGGCGGCTTGACCAACTGGGCTATACACCCCTGCTGCTGGCCATGTCGGAGTATCAGAAAATGGACGGCGGCCTAAGCTGCCTGTCCCTGCGGTTTTGACCGCCTGCCAGCGGCACCACCTTGAGCCTGATTTGCGCTGAAAATCTCTACGCAGTCTCCTGGATTCATCTCCGGGCTATGCCGCAAAAACCTAGGCGGGCCGAGCTTCAGCCACCTCCGCCAGCGCAGGCACGATCTGCGGGATCTCCGCCTCAAGCAGGGTCAACAAAACATCGACTGGTCCGTCGTTAAGAAAGTGATTGGCCCCGGCAACCGTCTGAAATTACCTTTTTTGATCACGGTTTGCATGACCCTCTTGCCTTAAGACCCGCCCACAACGGGCCGTGAACTCTGGGACATGCAATGGAGCTGCGCGCCTGCACCGATGCTGGAGCAGGCGCTACAGCCTTTATTCGTCTGGTGATGAACCTTCCTGCGCCGGGAGCGTTTAGTTTGTGAGCCGAGGTCCGCCCTTGTGTGACCTTTGCGCCACACTTACATGCGGGACACACGGGTTGCGCTTGATCAAGGCAACCGGACATTCTGCCTGCAAAGGGGACTGAGATGAATATTGAGCTCTATTCGGACCGCGCCAAACAGGCGATCCAATCGGCGCAATCCCTGGCTGTCGCCAGGCGCCATCAGCAATTGGGGCCAGAGCATCTGCTCAAGGTCCTGCTGGAAGAAACCGACGGCTTGGCCCGCGCCTTGATTGAGAGCGCCGGCGGCAAACCTGACGCCATCGATCAGGCGGTGGACGCGCAGCTTGGCAAACTGCCCAAGGTCGAGGGCGGGGCAGGGCAACTGTATATGAAACCGGAACTTGCCCAGGTTCTGGCTGCCGCCGAAGAGGGCGCCAAGGCGGCAGGCGACTCGTTTGTAACCACCGAACGCTTGTTAATCGCCATCGCCACAGTTGGCGGCGAGACGGCGAAAATTCTGGCGAGCGCCGGGGCCAAGCCCGCGGCCCTGGAAGAGGCCGCCAAGACCCTTCGCAAAGGCCGTACCGCAGACAGCGCCTCGTCCGAGGATGGCTATGACGCGCTGAAACGCTATGCCCGCGACCTGACCCAGAGTGCCCGCGACAATAAATTGGACCCCGTCATTGGCCGCGACGAGGAAATCCGCCGCACCATCCAGGTTCTGGCCCGACGCACCAAGAACAATCCGGTGCTGATTGGCGAGCCAGGTGTCGGCAAGACAGCCATCGTTGAGGGACTTGCTCAACGGATCGTCAATGGCGACGTGCCCGAGAGCCTGCGCGACAAGAAACTGCTGTCGCTGGACATGGGGGCTCTGATCGCCGGGGCAAAGTATCGCGGCGAGTTCGAGGAACGCCTCAAAGCGGTGCTCAATGAGGTCATAGCTGCCGAGGGCGGCATCGTGCTCTTCATCGACGAAATGCACACCTTGGTCGGGGCCGGTAAGGCCGATGGGGCGATGGACGCCTCCAACCTGCTCAAGCCGGCGCTAGCGCGGGGCGAACTTCACTGCGTCGGGGCTACAACCCTGGATGAATACCGCAAGCACGTCGAAAAAGACGCCGCCCTGGCCCGGCGCTTCCAGCCGGTGTTTGTCGGTGAGCCGACGGTGGAAGATACCGTCTCGATCCTGCGCGGCCTGAAGGAAAAGTATGAAGCTCACCACGGGGTACGGATTTCCGATGCCGCAATCGTCGCCGCTGCAACCCTCTCCAACCGTTATATCACCGACCGGTTCCTCCCCGACAAAGCCATTGATCTCATCGATGAGGCGGCAAGCCGGGTGCGTATGGCTGTCGATTCCAAGCCCGAGGAATTGGACGAAATCGACCGCCGCGTTGTGCAACTGAAGATTGAGCGCGAGGCTTTGACCAAAGAGTCTGACGCCGCCTCGCGTCAGAGGCTGGAAAAGCTGGAAGACGAACTGGACGGCCTGGAAGCTCGCTCCGCCGAAATGACCGGCCGCTGGCGCAGCGAAAAGGACAAGATTGGCCAAGCCGCCCAGGGCCGCGAGGCGTTGGAACGCCTGCGCGCCGAACTGATCGTGGCGCAAAGGCGCGGCGATCTGCAACGTGCTTCAGAGATCGCCTACGGCGAGATCCCGCCCTTGGAACAACGTCTGGAACGCGAAGCCCAGGTCGCCGACGAGGAGGCGATCACTCCCGAGGTGGTCGATGCCGAACAGATCGCTCAGGTCGTTTCCCGCTGGACCGGTGTGCCGGTGGAAAAAATGCTGGCGGGCGAGCGCGACAAACTCCTGCGTATGGAAGATTCCCTGCGCGGGCGCGTGGTCGGCCAGGAACAAGCTCTTGAGGCGGTTGCCGACGCCGTGCGCCGGGCAAGAGCGGGCCTGCAGGACCCCGCCCGGCCCATTGGCTCGTTCCTTTTTTTAGGGCCAACCGGCGTGGGCAAAACCGAACTGACCAAGGCTTTAGCGGAGTTCATGTTCGACGATGAAGCGGCAATCACGCGCATGGACATGAGTGAATACATGGAAAAACACTCGGTCAGCCGCATGATCGGTGCCCCTCCAGGATACGTCGGCTATGACGAGGGCGGGGCCTTAACCGAGGCCGTGCGCCGGCGACCCTACCAGGTGGTTTTGTTTGACGAGGTGGAAAAGGCTCACCCCGATGTCTTCAATGTCTTGTTACAGGTGCTCGACGATGGCCGCCTCACTGACGGTCAGGGCCGAACCGTGGATTTCCGCAATACTCTGATCATCATGACCTCAAACCTGGGCTCGGAATTTCTGGCGACCCAGGGTGAAGGCGAGGCGACCGAAGCGGTGAGGCCTTTGGTCATGGAAACCGTGCGCCGACATTTCCGCCCAGAATTCCTCAACCGGATTGATGAGATCATCCTCTTCCAGCGTCTGGGCCGCGCCCAGATGGATACGATCGTCACGATCCAGCTCAAGCGGGTCGAGAAACTGCTGCAGGACCGCCGCATGACCCTCAACCTGGATGCCAGCGCCCTGCACTGGCTGGGTGAGCGCGGCTATGATCCGGTCTACGGTGCCCGCCCCCTCAAACGGGTTATCCAAAAGGCTCTGATCGATCCCATCGCCAAAAAGCTATTGGCCGGCGAGCTGATCGACGGTGCCGTCATTCAGGTCAGCGCCGGCAAGGACGGACTGGAGATCGGCCGGGTTACGGTGAACTGAGTAAGGTTTATCCACAGATCACGCAGATCAAAACAGATAGGTTCGGGGGTTATCGGGCGAAGCCGCCAATCAATTGTTCGCAGTTTTGTCGTCTGCGGCGCACAGGCGGCGCACCATCTGCCCTAATCTGCGTCATCTGTGGAGAAAGGTTCCGCTAACTACCCTTCGGCGCGGTCTTGTTGGTGGTGACGATGAAGGCCGATTGCGGCGCGGCGGGCGCAGCCTTGGCTTGCTTGGGTTTGCGGACCTCTTTTTTGTTCCGCTTCTGGTCTTTGTTGGCCATGGCCCAGGTATCCTTTAACTGTGATCAGGGTTGTTGATCAGAAATAGCCGGTCTCGCCTTCGATGCGGACCTGGACGATGCGGCCCTGGCCAGACGCAGCCCTGGCCAGCTTTGTCGCTGAAGCCACAACCTCGGCCTTGTCGCGGGCCCGGTTGCTGAGATGTCCCTCATGCTCGACGGCCCAAGCCCCGTCATGTTTGACGATCTTGAAAATCAACGCGGTCATGTGAGCTTCTCCCCGCCGTACAGCGACGGCACAATGTCCATGCGCCATTATCCGGCGGTTGGCGAATCCCAGCGTTGTTATCCTTGAACCTTCGACAGGCGGTTCACGTGACCCATCTTGCGGCCAGGGCGGGCTTCACCTTTACCGTAGAGCCAGATGCGGGTTTCCACATCGCTGATCAGCGAGGGCCAGTTGGCGACATCATCGCCCAGCAAGTTGGTCATCTCAACCTGCGCGATTGGGTGAGTGGGTCCCAGCGGCCAGCCGGCGACGGCGCGGATATGTTGTTCGAACTGATCGACCTCACACCCGTTCAGGGTCCAGTGGCCGGTATTGTGCACGCGGGGAGCAAATTCGTTCACCAAGAGGCGACCGTCGCCAAGTTCGAACAGCTCCAGCCCAAGGACCCCAACATAATCCAGAGCGGTCAAAAGATCCGTGGCCATTCGCCCGGCCTGTGCGGTTGTCTCTGGCAAGCAGTCCGCCGGTGCCAGAGTGCGTCGCAGGATTCCCGCCTCATGCTGGCTTTGGGTTACCGGGTAGAGCGCGATATCCCCGCTTCGGCCACGCGCGGCAATGATCGCCAACTCCCGACGGAAATCTGCGGGGGCTTCGGCGATACAAGCCTGACCGCCCAGACGTGCCAGGGCTGCGGCGGCATCGCCCAGTCCCTCAACCCAGGTTTGTCCCTTTCCGTCGTAACCGCCGCGCCGGGTTTTCAGCAACAGGCGTGGGCCCAGGCGCTGGAGTGCCGCTTCAAGCTGGTCGACCGATTGAACGGGCGCGAAGGCCACAGTCGGGATACCCGCCGTGTTGAGGAAGCTCTTTTCGTCCACCCGATCTTGCGAAACCGCCAGCGCCCGAGGGCCAGGAGCAACGGATGCGCCCAATGAACTCAAATGCCCCACCGCATCGGCCGGAACGTTCTCAAATTCAAAGGTGATCACATCGCTAGCACGGGCTAAGCCTTCCAGGGCACCGTGGTCCTGATAGGGCGCGACGAAGCGCTTTGCGGCAACGCGCAGGGCGCAGTCTTCTGCGTGCGGTGTCAGCACGGCGACATCAAAGCCAAGGCGCGCGGCGGCCAGAGCGAGCATACGGCCAAGCTGGCCGCCGCCCAGGATGCCGATGGTGGCACCGGGGGCCAGAGGAAAATCAGTCATTCTGAGGGTCTTTAAGCGTCTTCGACGGTCTCGCAAACCGCTGCGGTCTGCTCGGCGGCGAACTGCGCCACTCGGGCGGCCAGGGCCTCGTCAGACAGGGCCAGGATACGGGCTGCCAGAAGTGCGGCGTTGCGGGCACCGGCCTCGCCGATGGCCAGGGTGCCGACCGGGATTCCGGCGGGCATCTGGACGATCGAGAGTAGGGAATCCATTCCATTCAGAGCCTTTGACTGCACTGGCACGCCCAGCACCGGCAGGTTTGTCATCGACGCCACCATGCCTGGGAGATGCGCCGCACCGCCGGCACCGGCGATGATCACCTTGAACCCCGCTGCTTGTGCCCCTTTGGCAAAGGCAAACATGCGATCAGGGGTGCGGTGGGCCGACACCACCTTGGCCTCGTAGGCAATGCCCAGAGCGGTCAAAGTGTCCGCAGCGGTCTTGAACGTTGGCCAATCGGAGCGGCTGCCCATGATGATGGCGACGGGGGGGGCTCGGCTCATGCAGGGGTCCTGTGGCTCAAAAACTAATTATATAGACCTGAGGTGGCGACGTCTCGCGCGCTCTTAACGCTGGCTGCGGTTTGTGGGATGAACGAGGGGCCGTACGCCGGACAATGCCGAGCCAAAGGAGACCACAACCATGAGTGCCGCCATCCACCTGCCCCGCATCATCCGTATTGGCGGCGGCGCTCTGGGTGATTTGCCCGCCGCCCTGGCCCAGTGCGGCCTTTCGCGGCCGTTTGTGATCACTGACCGGTTTTTGGTCGAACATGGCCTGGTTCAAACTCTCATCGATACTCTGGCGTCCGCCGACGTTCAGGCCCGCATCTTTGCCGAGGTGGCCCCCGACCCCACGGTTGCGGTGGTCGAGGCCGCACTGGCGGCACTGGATGGCGGCGACCACGACTGTGTCATCGGCTTTGGTGGCGGCAGCCCGATGGATACGGCCAAGGCGGTGGCGGCCCTGGCTTTGGACAGGCGTCCGGTCTCAACCATGAAGGCACCGGCTGTCACTGATCAGGCGGGCCTGCCGGTCATCGCCGTGCCGACAACCGCTGGAACCGGGTCGGAGGCAACCCGATTTACCATTATCAGCGATGAGGCCACCAACGAGAAAATGCTCTGCGGCGGTCTGGCCTTTCTGCCTATGATCGCCATCGTCGATTTCGAGCTGACCCTCGGCAAACCCGCACGCCTGACCGCAGATACGGGAATCGATTCCTTGACCCATGCGATAGAGGCCTATGTCTCGCGCAAGGCCAATGGCTTTTCCGACGCTATGGCCATCTCGGCCATGGGCCTGATCTCGGCCAACCTGCGCCGCGCCTGCGAAGCCCCTGGTGACCGGGAGGCACGCGAGGCGATGATGCTGGGCGCACACCACGCGGGCCTCGCGTTTTCCAATGCTTCGGTGGCCCTGGTTCACGGCATGAGCCGGCCAATCGGTGCCTTTTTCCACGTGCCGCATGGGCTCTCCAACGCCATGCTCTTGCCTGTGGTCACGGCATTTTCCGCACCCTCCGCGCTTGCACGTTATGCTGACTGTGCCCGCGCTATGGGGGTGGCCCAGGTGACCGAGGGGGATCAGGCCGCAGTGGCCCGTCTGCTGGACGAATTGGCCGCTCTCAACCGTGACCTCGGAGTGCCCTCGCCCCGCGCCTACGGCATTGACGAGGCCCGCTATCACGACCTTATCCCGACCATGGCGCAGCAGGCACTTGCATCGGGATCGCCCGGGAACAACCCGCGGGTTGCGACGGCCGGGGAGATAGGCGATCTCTATCGGCGGGCTTTCGCCTGACCTGCGGCAAGAGAAAGCTTTCTCCGACCGCTCAGAGTGCTAAGGAGCCTCAACTCAATCTCAGGTGCTCTTAAGTTCATGCGAAACGTCCCCCACTTCATCAATGGTGCCGCTGTTGAGGCGGACGCTGCTGGCCGCTTCGGTGATATCTTTAATCCCAATACCGGTGAGGTTCAGGCCCGTGTGGGTTTCGCGACTACGGCGGTGATGGACAGCGCCGTTCAAGCGGCTCTGCACGCCCAGGTCGATTGGGCGGCGACCAATCCGCAACGGCGAGCGCGAGTGATGTTCGAGTTCAAGCGCCTGGTGGAAGCGCGCATGGAAGAACTGGCGG
>JAYTXQ010000179.1:0-7999 GCA_043742825.1 Caulobacteraceae bacterium
GCTGCGTCGGCCGGATGGGGGAGCCCCGACGAGACCCCGGTGCTGATCCTCGGTATGCCGCGCTCCGGCACCACACTCGTCGAGCAGATGATCTCCGCCCATCCCGAGGTCGCCGGGGCTGGCGAACTCGGCTTCTGGGCGCAGCGCGCTTCCCTTGTGGATGCCGTCGGTGAGGAGGGTCCGGACGCAACCTTTGTCGCCAGCGCCGCAGCCGACTACCTTGCGCATATCCGCCCCTTGGGGCCGACGGCTGCAAGAATCACCGATAAGGCACCGTTCAACGTGTTCTGGGCCGGGCTGATCCATCTGGCTTTCCCAAAGGCGACAATCATTCACTGTTGTCGACGTCCGATCGACACGGCTCTTTCGATCCATCAGACTTGGTTCTCCGAGGCCCTCAACCTGCCGACCGGCGGCGCGGCGCTGGTCGCCTACTATCGGGAATATGAGAGGGTCGCCGCGCATTGGCGCCGGGTGCTACCGCCGGGCTGCTTTGTCGAGGTCGACTACGAGGGGTTGATAACCGACCCCGAGCCCCACATGCGGCGGCTGATCACCGCCATCGGCCTTGCCTGGGATGACGCCTGTCTGCATCCCGAGCGCAACGAGCGAATCGTCAAGACCGCCAGCCGCTGGCAGGTGCGCCAGCCTATCTATCGCTCGGCAGTAGATCGCTGGCGGCTCTACGAGCCCTACCTTGGCCCGCTTGCGGCGCTGCTGGAGGACACGCCGAAAGGTCCTGTGATAGCGAAACGGGCCAAAGAAAAAGGGCCGCATCGCAGCGACCCCTAACGTCAATACGCCGCCGTTAGGCGGCGACGACCGTGGAACGATGGCGGGTAGCCGCAATCTGCAGAGCCAGTCACCCTTCACCCCCGCTTTGGCCACCAGGGGATAAAGCCACTCGTTTGCGCCACATAGGCTTCGTAGTCCGGCCGCGTCCGGCGCATACGGCCCTCGACGGTGGGGACGCCACTGAACCGGGTCAGCAAAAACGACAGGAGTACGGGGCCAGGCAGGGCCCAAAGGCCAAATGGAGCCTCGGCGGCGATCAGCAGCAGGCCCCACCAGGTACAGGCGTCGCCAAAGTAATTGGGGTGGCGGGTATAACGCCACAGCCCTGTGTGCATCACCTTGCCGGCGTTTTTCGGATCAGACTTGAAGTGGACCAGTTGCAGATCGCCAATGGTCTCAAAGCTGATCCCGACCATGCCCAGCAACGCCCCGATTATTGCCAAGGGTCCAAGCCCCGTATCGGGCCCTAACTGGCCAAGCTGTACCGGCAGGGCGACTATGAATTGCAACGGCATTTGCAGGGCGAAGACCAGTAGCAGTGACGCTGTGGCGAACCCCCATCCTCGCTCCTTTTTGGCATGCGCCATCATGGTCACATAACGCCGGTCAGACCCGTGACTACGCCAGCGCCAGAACAGATAGGCACCCAATCGTAACCCCCAGGCAGTGCACAGCGCGGTCAATACCAGGCGGCGGGGTCCACTCCGGCCAGTGATGATATAACTGGTCCATGCGATCACCACGATGCCCAGGCCCCACCAGGCATCAACAAAGCTGGGGTCTTTCAGGCGAATCGAAATTAGCCACAGAGCGATGAAGCAGGTTGCCGAAACAGCCAGATTTATCAGCAGCAGGTTGGCGATTTCCATAGGTGAAGCCCCGCTCAGATCAAAACATCGAGGCGTTGCAGCCCCCGGAAGAAGGGCAGGGTGCGCCACTGCGGCGTTGCTTCAGGATCGGCCAGACGCAGGTCCGGGAAGCGTTCGAACAGTTTAAGCAGGGCTACCTGGGCCTCCAGACGCGCCAGCGGGGCTCCGATGCAGATGTGGGCTCCGCCGCCGAAAGCCACATGCGGGCTCTTTTTGCGAGTGATATCAAAGCGATGTGGATCTTCAAACACCTCAGGGTCGCGATTGGCCCCGCGCAGCGAGAGAAACAGGGAATGGCCGTTATGCATTGGGCAACCACCGACGATCATGTCGCGCGAGATGATGCGACCGGTAACGTCCACCGGTGGTTCATAGCGCAGGATTTCCTCGACTACGGGCCCGATCAGACCGGGGTCGGCTCGCAGTTTGGCCAGTTCCTCTGGATGGGTCAGCAATAGCCGCACGCCATTGCCGATCAGGTCGGTGGTGGTCAGGTTGCCGGCCACCAAAAGAGCGATCAGATTGACGATCAACTCATTGTCGCTCAATTGCGCGCCCTGGTCCTGCAGGACGATCATGTCGCTGACCAGATCGTCCTGTGCCTGCACGCGCCTCTCAGCTAACAAATGGCTCATATAGTCCCACAGAGCCTTCGAAGCGGTTGCCATATGCTCGGCCTGTTCGGCAGTGCGCAGGGGATTGAGAGTCTGGATCAATCCCTCCGACCAGTCGCGGAACTCCGCCAGCCGTGCCGAATCCACGCCCAGGATCACCGCGATCACGTCGATGGGAATCGGCAGGGCAAATCGGTCCATCAGATCGAAGCCTGGTTCCGTACCAAGGGCGTCCAGGCTGGCGGCGACGATGTCTTCTACCTGGGGCCGGAATTTCGCCACGCGACGATAGAGTGCCTGAGCCAACGGCCCGCGCACTCGGGCATGGTCTGGATCATCCATGGTCAGGATCGAACGGATCTGCGCTTCCTCGCGGCCCGGGACAGCGTCGAGCAAAGCCCGGCGGGTCAGAACTGCCGCTTCTTCGGCGTGTTCAGCGCCGCGCCACAGATTAAGATCGGTCAGGATGCCGCGCACGTCTTCGTGCCGGGTGAGCATGAAAACCCCGGCCATCTCATCTCGCATTACCGGAGCCTCGTTTCGCAATCGATCAAGAAACATGTGCGGATCATCGCGGAATGCTGGGTTGAGCGGCGTGAGCGATAAGACGGGCGGCAGCGGTTCTTGCGACATGGTCACTCTGGTGAGGCTTTGCTGGATGGCCGGCCTGATGATGAGGTCGGTCTGAGACGATAGATATGCAACACGTCTGCGGGAACCGAAAGGGGTTGCAACCATGGCGGGGAGGATTTGGTGCGCAGGTCCACCGCGAAACTGCCGGCCGTTTCCTGCGAGCCGCGGCCGGGGCAATCGACGACATAGGTCACGCCCAGAGCGCGGATCCTGGCTTGAGCTTCTGCGGTTGGGGCCTGCAAGGCTTCATGTGCCGCCAGTATGGCTGTGGACATGCGATGGTAGGGGGCATCAACCACCGAATGGCGGGTATTGGCCAGGGTGTAGGGGCCAAGGTCGATATCGGCCAGGACCAGTCCCGCAGGCAACTTCGCCAGTTTCGTATAGGCCGCAGTGTTAAAACAACGGTCTGCTGGTGCGCGATGATGCGGGGTCCCTTTGGGCTGTCCCAACGCCAGGGCGCGGGTGACGCCGACGCCAATGAATCCGGGCGAAAGTGCAATCGCCAGGGCTAAGGTCGGCACCAGTTTGCCCCGCAGCCAATGATCACTGGCGAGGGCGAGCCCGGCACCGAACAGGGGCATGCCGCACCAGTAAATATAGTCGTGCATCCTCCGCGCCTCAAACCCGACGCCCAGCGCGCACAGCATCATAAGGCCCGCCAGCAACAGCCGAGGATTGCGGCGGCCCTGGCGCGATACGCCTAGTCCTACCAGAGCCAGCAGGGCCAGAATTCCCATCACCAGGGGATGCATAGCCAGGCCACGTTCGCGTTTGAACATCACTGGCCAGGGTTGGATTTCCTGGATACGGTTGAACCAGATCGGGCGCACGTGGGGGTCCATGTCGGCGAAGGGGCCGTGCACACAGGCAGGGTCCAGGCCCAGGTAGGCGGCGACGGCCCCGGCACCGGCGACCAGTATCGCGGTTATCCGGAGCCATGCGGGCGCACGCCGGCTCATCATCGCCACCAGGCCAAGCCCTAGGCCTGCCACAACAAGAGCCGCTACGAGGTTTAATGCTAGTGCGTCACAATAGGAGAGGGACCAACGCCAGGGCGGGGTCTGCAGGGCGAAAAACATCGCCGATGCAACTGCCAGTGACAGCCCATAGGTCATGACCGGTCGCGCCTGCTCGCGTCGCCAGACCAGGCGCGCAGCGAAACTGGCACCGATCAGGGCATGAAAGGGCAGGGCTTCCAGGCCGATGGCCAGCCCGAAGGCCGTAGCGCAACCTGCCACCGCCGCAGAGCGCGCACTGGCGGTCCGGCTGACCGCTGCGGCGAAGGCGATAACGGTCATGGCGATCTGCAGACTGTGGTGATCCACGCGTCCCGGCAGAAACTGGATGTAGGCCTGAAGGTCGAAGATCAGCAGGATGGCGGTGACAAACACGGCAGAGCGCGGGCCAAGGCCGCGGGCGACCGACAGAGCCGCTGCGGCAGCGGGGAAGATCCACATCAGGGGCCAGATCAGGCGCGTCGCGGTTTCAGCCCCCGCCGCCGATGTGAAGCGTCCGATCACCCACATCATGGCCGCCAGACCCCCGTCCAGCAGCCGCGACCATTGCATATATTGCCCTTGTGGCGGGCCCATCCGCTCCAGACGCTGGTCATACCAGCCGCGCCCGGACAACAGATCACGGACCATGGTCAGGCGGGTCGCATCGTCGGTGTCGCCGAGGGTGACGTCTATGCGTCCCCAATAATAGAGCAGAACCGTGCTGACAGCGGCGGTGACCAACAGCGCCGCCAGCAGCAGACGGCGATGGCGGGTCATTTCGGGGGTAGGCGAAAGCAGCATGCGCGTGCTTAACCGGACTGCGGCTAAAGAAAAAGGCCGCCTCGCGGCGGCCTTTCCCTTCAGGTCGATAGGATCGCTTCAGGCTTAGACGGCGAGCGTCTTGGCTGCACGGCGACGCATTGCAAAGCCAACTGCGCCAATGCCGATCATCATCAGGGCCCAGGAGGTGGGCTCAGGCACGCCCAACTGCGCCAGTGTCGGCGCTTCTTCAAGCGCGAACCAAGTCGTCTGGCCGGGGGCCAGACCGCCAGCGAAGTTCACTGTGAGCGTGCTGCCCAGGTTGTTGGTGAAGGAGGCCAGGGGGCCGCCGTAGCCATTGGGATCGTAGGTGGAGACTTGGCCGTAGGTCGCGTTCGCCGGACCGTCGCCGTCAAAGCCGCCGATACTCGGGCCGCCGCCGACACCTAGGTTGACCGAAAAGACCGTGCTCTTGGAGTTGTTGACGATGCCGATATAGGTGTCTTCGATGCCGTCATAAGGGCCTTGGCCCGTAGTGACGCCGCCGAGAGCGCCGCCGCTGCCGATGGTGACAATCAGGCCGGGGCCGGTGTCGGCACCAAAGGCGGGGTAGACGAACGCATGTGCTGCCGAGGAGGCCGCCAGGGCCAGCGCAGCAGCGCCGATGGCCGATAGAGCTTTTATCATCATTTTGAAGTCCCTTGTGAAATGAACAACGCCACCAATCCGGCGTATGCGGCCATATGTCACATGATCCAATTGGCCGTCAACCCAGAAGTCGTCTTTTCGCCGCGCTTTGGCCGTAAATTGTGGCAGAGAGTCAATAAAAATACAAAAATGTCTGATAGTTAATGTGCAGGAAAAATTTGTCGAGCGGTGACGCAGTTCACGCAGAAACTGATGGTAATGGCCCCGTTCAGGCACCCGCCGCCCGCAAAGCCCGATCGCGCGCCTGCGACATATTGTAGGTGCGGTTCATCATTGTGCGCTGCGCCGACAGCCCGCCGCCTGCCTGCAGGGCGACGACGAACTGCCAGCCGCCATAGGCGTCTGCGGTCAGATCGCGAATAAGGTTATAGACGCGCATGCGGGTTTCCACGTCCACACCCGGCTTGGTGTGCAGATATTTGCGGATATAGGGGCCAGATTCGGGATGTCTTAAATCGGCTTCCTCAGGGAGGGTCAGGACCAGACCGCCGCCAAGATCATGCAGATAGCGAACCGTCTGATGATAGTTGGCTGCGTAGTAATACTTCGCCGCATTGATCCCCAGGACATTGGGATAGATCATCCCTGAGGTAGTGGTCTCATAATTGCGACAGCAATAGTCCAGGCACATCCGCAGCATTTCGGCATAGGTGATCAACTCGGCGATTGAAGCCTGAGCTATAGCGTCGTTTTCCTTGCCCTGCATTTCAGTGACCAATTGCCCCAGGCCAACGAACAGCTCTGATTGCTCCACCGCAGCGACGACGCCGCCGGTCCGCTCCCACAGTCCCAGCGATTGTGCCAGCCGCCCGGCCAGTTGCACTTCGCCAGCCAGAAACACCCGTTCCCAGGGCACAAACACATCGTCAAAAATGACAAACCCCTCGGGCATCGAGTGCCGGGAACTTGCCGGATAGTCAAAGGGGTTCAGATGTGGCGGGGCAAAGCTGCGGTTGATGATCTTGACCCCCGGCGTGTTTACCGGGATCGAAAACGAGACCGCATAATCGGTTTCATCCTGGCGCATGCCTTTGGTCGGCATAACCACCAGTTCGTGGATGACCGAGGCAGCGGTGATGTGCAGCTTGGCCCCGCGCACGACAATGCCGTCCTTGCGGCGTTCGACTATGCGCACATAGAGGTCCGGGTCGTCCTGTTCATTCGCCCGGCGTTTACGGTCGCCTTTGGCATCGGTGATCACCTCGGCCCCGCGCAGATCATTGTCGCGGCAATAGTGATACATGGCCTCAATGTTCTGGGCATAGAGCGGATTGACCTCGGCCACCTGATCCTTGACGCTCATCAGGGCCATATAAACACCGCTGACGGCAGTTCCGATCGAGGTCATGCCCATCATCTCGATCCGCGTTCCCAGATCCGCCTCACTGCGGGGGATCTGAAAGATTCGGTGCGCCTGGGTGCCATGTTCGGTCGTATATTGCCGGATCGCGCCCTTGACCGGCTCGCTATAGTCATAGTCGCGGCAGACCGAGGCGATGGGGCCGGCAAAGCGTTCGTGCGTGGTGATGTCCTCGATCCGCTCACCGCCCCAATAGGTGACGCGCCCGTCGCGCAGGCTTTCGATATACTCTTGCGGTGTTTTCAGTCCCACGGCTGCAATTCCCTATGCTTAGGCTTCGACGATCTTTTGAAAACGAGAGTGAACCAGTTCTATGCCTCTGGCGAGCCCGCGCGCGCCAGGCGCGTGCGGGTTTGTGTGTCGGCCGGGTGCAGCCATTGCGGGCCGATGACGTCTGGGACCTGTAGATCCGCCGGAACGCGGTTGCGGCCAATTGCGTCGTCCATCGCGGCATGGGCGTGATAGATGCGCGCCTCCTGGTAGGAAAGCGGGATGCCTGCCATGGCGTCAGACTCCATCGAGTGCTGCATCCCGGCCCCAAATTGGCTGTCCTCCTCAAGGACGGCGTCAAAGACATCCATATAACGATCCCAGAACTTAGGGGTCGGCGCGTCGTGCCAGTCGGCTCCAAGCCAGTAGACCTCCAGAACGCTCTGCCGCAGGCCCCGTGGCCAGAACAGCATCAGGGGAATGCCCATATCCCCCATCGGCGAAACGAAATTGGGAAAGACATTATAAGACTGCGTGCAGGCCAGTGCTGTGGCTCCGACGCCTTTGATACGCGGCCGATCATCGGGCGGTGCCTCCGACCCGCTGACCAGAGTCGCCGGCAGATTCAGCGCCATCATCCGCCCGTGCCCGCCCGGATAAAGCGTGTTCACATTCGTCGCATAGTCCAGAACCGAAGCGACCGTCTGCGGGTGGATCGAATTGACATGATAAACTTCTATGTTCGCTTCGATGCCGATTTTCCAGTTGCACGCCAGAGGTTTTTCATAGCGTTTGACAAGACGCAGGCTGTCGAAGGCGAACTGCTCCCATTCATTGATAAACGGGCCCAGTGCCTCCAGCAGAGGTGGAGCGTCGCAATTGAGGTTGACGAAAATCAGGCGACCATAAAGCTCGCAACGCACCGCTTTGAGGCTACGGCAGCTGCGATCCAGATCGATGAAATCCTGCGGATCTCGCAGGGCCACCAAGGCCCCCTCGTGATCGTAGGTCCAGTTGTGATATTTGCAGATTAGCAGCTTTGCCGACCCG
>JAYTXQ010000180.1:0-13566 GCA_043742825.1 Caulobacteraceae bacterium
TTTAGATACTGCTGTTCGGGATGATTGGCTGGAGCGAGTTTATCGATGTTGGCACGAGCATTCATTGCGGTCTCCACCATAGGGCAGAATCGCTGCCAAGGGCAGGGGCGATGTCTCGCTCGTCCACAGGCAGGGATAAGGATCATTCACTGCCTTGACGCGGCGGACAAAAACCTATCGATAGCGGCCTGCTTTCAGCGTGGGGCTCTTTCGCGCATTAACCTGACCGTCCGGAGACTTAACTATCATGCGCGTCTACTATGACCGCGACGCTGATCTGGCCCGCCTACTGGATAAAAAGATCGCCATTGTCGGCTATGGCTCGCAGGGCCACGCTCATGCGCTGAACCTGCGCGACAGTGGAATCCAAAACATTGCGGTCGCCTTACGCGCCGGCTCGGCGACGGCGAAAAAGGCCGAGGCCGAGGGCTTGCAGGTTATGACAGTGGCGGCGGCGGCGGCCTGGGCAGATATGATCATGATCCTCGCCCCCGACGAACTACAGCGCGGCATTTATGAGCACGAGATCGCCCCTAACATTCGCGACGGTGCCGCCTTGCTGTTTGCTCACGGACTGAACGTTCATTTCAGCCTCATCGAACCGCGTGCCTCTCTCGACGTATTGATGATCGCCCCCAAGGGCCCCGGCCACACCGTTCGGAGTGAATATCTCAAAGGCGGCGGTGTCCCCTGCCTGATCGCGGTCGAGCAGAATGCTACTGGCCAAGCCCTGGACCTGGGCCTGGCCTATGCCTCGGCCATCGGTGGCGGCCGCTCGGGCGTCATCGAGACGACCTTCCGGGAAGAATGCGAAACTGATCTTTTCGGCGAACAGGTTGTGCTTTGCGGCGGCTTGGTGGAGCTGATTCGTGCTGGTTTTGAGACCCTGGTTGAGGCTGGTTACGCGCCTGAAATGGCCTATTTCGAATGCCTGCATGAGGTCAAACTGATCGTCGATCTGATCTACGAAGGCGGCATTGCCAATATGAATTACTCGATCTCGAATACAGCTGAATACGGCGAATATGTTAGCGGTCCGCGCATCATCACTGCCGATACAAAGGCGGAAATGAAACGCGTGTTGGAGGACATTCAGTCGGGACGATTCGTGCGCGACTTCATGCTTGAAAACCAGGCTGGCCAGCCTAACTTCAAGGCTACGCGACGGCGCAACGGGGAGCACGGCATCGAGGACGTCGGCGGGCGTCTACGCGCCATGATGCCGTGGATCGCCAAGAACAAACTGGTAGATCAGGCGAAGAACTAACCGGCGAGATCACACTGCAGATTTACATTTCACCCAAGCCTGCCAAACTGTCCATAGGACGGGTGATGGCGGAGAAATGGGGATGAAACTCGGTGCTCTGGTAGCTGCCTTGGCGGTTGCATTGCTGCCGGCCGCTATTGCTGCCAGTGATGCGCCAAATGCAGCGGTGGGGTTTTTATGCTCTGCTGAACTCAACGCGCCGTTACTTGGCAGCCAACGTCAACTGGTCATGGTGGCGGGTGTCGGCACGGGTGGCTTTGCGATCCAGACCACCAATCCGCAAGCCCAGGTCTGGTTCAACTATGGCCTGCAACTGGCACATGCCTTTTATCATGCCGATGCCATAGAGGCGTTTCGTAAGGCCGAAGCCCTGGATCCCGATTGTGCGATGTGTGTCTGGGGAGAAGCATGGGCTTTGGGTCCCACAATCAATTTTGACCGCACCGACGCCGAAATAAAGGCGGCGGCAATCGTCGCGGAAAAGGCGGCAAGGCTAGGCAACGGCGAGTCGGTTAAGAATAAGGCTCTGATCGGCACTTTGCAGGTCCGCTATAGGCCGGGCCGGGCTCGGTCCTATCTGGCATATGCCAAAGCGATGGATGCCATTTCGATCGCCAACCCGCAAGATGACGAAGCGGCGGTCTTCACCTCTGATGCCTGGATGACCCTTTGGCGCAGCACCAACGATAAGCGTGGGTTGGAGCGGGCGGTTTCGGTGCTCGACCCGGTCCTGGCGCGTCATCCGGATAATACCGCTGCGATCCATTTTTATATCCATGCTACAGAAAGCGTCGGGCGCGCAGCCATAGCTCTACCCTATGCGCAGCGGTTGGGATCCCTGGCACCCGGTGCCAGCCATTTGGTCCACATGGCCTCACACACCTTTTTTCGGGTTGGGTGGTACGAAGAGGCTGCGGTTTCAAATGCCAACGCGATTGCCGTGGATGGAGCCTATTTGCGCGCCACCCATGATGCTACGTCGCAAGGTGCCGTGGACTATCACGCACACAACCTCAGTTTCGGATTTGCCGGGGCCATGGCCTCTGGCGATGCACCCCTGGCGCTGCGTTTCGCTGCCCACGCTAAATATGCCTATCCGACCGGTCCGATCGGACAGGAGACGTCGGCAAAGGTAATCGCAAGGACATATGCAGCCTACGGTCGATACGACCCCGTTGCGGCACTGAACCTAAAGGCACCACCCAGTTCAGCCCCTTTGGCCGTGATCATGCGTCATTACGCGAGGGGTGAGGCCTATGCCATTAGAGGTGATTCTGGCGCTGTGCGGGCTGAAGCGGCCCAGATGTTGACCCCGGTGCCTGCTGACGTGAAGCCATTGAGCGGTGTCGGATTGGCTTTGATGCAGGTTGCGCGCCTGACGCTTTTGGGGCGGGCCGCGATGATCAATGGAGATTCAAAGGCTGCGGTTGCCGCCTTTCGCGCCGCAGTTACGATTGAAGATGAAAAACTGGCGGGTGAGAGCAACATGGATCCACCGCCATGGTGGTTTCCCGAACGCCGGAGTCTCGCGGCGGCCCTGTTAGTCTCAGGCGATAAGCGTGGCGCGCTGGCCGCAGCGCGTCAGGCGATCAAAGCCTGGCCGCTCGAGCCCCTGACTCTGCAGGTTCTCAGTCAGGCAGAAGCCGCCACCGGGGATACAGCCTCTGCGGCACGCGATTTGGCACTTGCCCAGAAGGGTTGGCATGGCTCGACCGTTCCACTGGCGCGTCTGTAGTGCCGGAGGCGTGGCGCTAAACAGTCGCGGATAAGGTCTATCGCTACTAAAAATCGAACGGCGAACGTGATCGCACTCCGAAGTCTTCTCAGCCTAGCCAGGTTAGAGCCAGCCGCCCGCGTAAAATGTCTTCGACCAGGGGCGTGTGTCTCCCGCCCTGGCGGTCATGCACGGTCAGGGGTGGCAGAATCCGCAAACTCGCTTTGGACACCTTGATCGCCCGCACCAGGACGCGTTTGGCCGGCACATCGGCAAAGGGATGGATGGGCAGGATTTGGATACCACCGCATTTTCGCCCAAACTCAATGAGGATAACGTCCAGCTTGTCGGCCCGGTGGATCAGGGTGATTGTGCCACCTTCATGCACACTGGTGACCAGAAAGGCGATCCACGCCGCCAGCCCGTTGTCGTTAATCCAGGCTCCGTGCCGGGCGGGGGAGAGGCCCCGAAGTTGCGTAGCGTCATCAAAAAATGGTGGATTTGCTAAAGCTGCATCAAAGGTTGGTAGGCCCAGAGATTTGAACCTGGTCCCGACATCACCGGCGATGACCTGTGTCCGCTCGGCCAGCCCGTTGAGCTCAATGTTTGCATTGGCGAGGCTGAGGTAACCTGGATCAATCTCGATCCCGGTGAAATGGGTTCCCTGACGGCGGATCGCTGCTGCCAACAACACTGCTCCCGTGCCGCACCCGGCCTCGATCACCCTCTGACCGTCCTGGGCGTCGCAAGCGGCCGCTAAAAGTGCCGCGTCTAAGCCCGCGCGGTAACCGTGACGTGACTGGCGCAGTTGCACGCGTCCGTCTAGAACAGTGTCTTGCGTGAACTCCATGCCCGGCCCCGGTGTTGTGATTGTCTTGACCCTGTCCTATCTGCCATTCAAGTGCGCGACTAACGGAGTTTGCGCGTGATCGCGATCTGATGAAAGACATGGTGTTGGAAGCTGCCAAGGCGATTGTCGCCAGGCCCACCGGTTCGGTCGAACGTCTGACCGCACTGGCCGCCACCGATATGGCGGGCGTTGATGCGCTGATCGTTGATCGCATGCACAGCCCGGTCAGCGTGATCCCGGCGCTTGCCGATCACCTGATTGAGGCGGGCGGCAAGCGCTTGCGCCCTTTGCTCACTGTCGCGGCGGCGCGTCTCGCTGGCGGACTTGGTGACGCCAGCCATAAGTTAGCCGCTGCGGTCGAATTCATCCATACCGCGACCCTGTTGCACGATGACGTTGTGGATGTCTCGCAACTGCGCCGGGGCAAGGTGGCCGCCCATTTGATCTGGGGCGCACCGTCGAGCGTTCTGGTCGGAGACTTCCTGTTTGCGCGAGCTTTCGAGTTGATGGTCGAAACCGGGGCAATTCGCGCTTTGCAGATTCTGGCCAGAGCCTCGCGCATTATCGCCGAAGGTGAGGTGCTCCAGCTTAGCCGCGCCCACGATCTGAACCTGGGCCAAGCCACCTATCTGGAAATCATTACCGCCAAGACCGCAGAGTTGTTCGCTGCAGCTGCCGAGGCCGGGGCGGTTTGTGCCAACGCTAGTGAAGGGCAAGCTGCGGCCTTACGCGCTTATGGGCTCAACCTGGGACTGGCATTTCAGCTGACCGACGATGCGCTTGATTATGGCGGCACGACCGAGGCCTTGGGTAAGAACGCGGGCGATGATTTCCGCGAAGGCAAAGCCACCCTGCCATTGCTCATCGCTATCGCCCGCCTGGGCCCGCGAGAGGTTGAGTTCTGGGAGCGCGCCATCGGCCGGCGCGAACAGACCGAAGCGGATTTCCGTCGCGCCCGCGAACTGATCGTCGGAGCCGGCGCTATTGATGCGACACTGGATCTGGCAAGCGAATATGCCGAGACAGCCAAACTGGCACTCGCCGGATTTCCGGACAACGAGTGGCGTCAAGGCCTCGAAGCGGTCGCCGACTTTGCTGTCAGTCGGCGGGGTTAGTCTACCCCGGCGAAATCATCGTCTCAGGCCGCACCACGGCGTCGAATTCCGCGTCCGTGACATAGCCGCCGCCCACAGCTTCCTGGCGCAGCGTCGTGCCGTTTTTGTGTGCGGTTTTGGCGATTTTGGCGGCGGCGTCGTAGCCGATGGTTGGGGCCAGGGCTGTGACCAACATCAATGAGCGGTCCAGCGCCGCCTTGATATTGTCCTCACGCGCGGTGATGCCGACAACGCAATGCTTGGTAAAGCTCGCCGATGCATCAGCCAACAGGCGCACTGATTGTAGAAAATTATACGCCATCACGGGATTGAAGACGTTCAGTTCAAAATGTCCGGACGCACCGGCCATCGTCATCGTGGTCTGATTGCCCATCACCTGGGTGCAGACCATGGTGAGGGCCTCGCACTGGGTGGGATTGACCTTGCCAGGCATGATTGATGAGCCAGGCTCATTCTCCGGCAGTGCCAGTTCGCCCAGACCCGATCTGGGGCCGCTGCCCAGAAACCGAATGTCGTTAGCGATTTTGAACAGGCTGGCGGCGACCGTGTTCAATGCACCGTGGGTAAAGACCATGGCGTCGTGCGCGGCCAGGGCTTCGAACTTGTTGGGCGCAGAGGTGAAGGGCAGGCCGGTGATCTTGGCAATTTTTTCGGCGACCATTTGCGCAAAGCCGATCGGGGCGTTCAGGCCGGTGCCAACGGCCGTGCCCCCCTGAGCCAACTGCATCAACATCGGCAGTGTGCTTTCAATGCGGGTAACGCCGTTTTCAACCTGCTGGGTATAGCCAGAAAATTCCTGCCCGAGCGTTAGGGGGGTCGCGTCCTGAGTATGGGTGCGGCCGATCTTGATGATTCGCGCCCAAGCCTGAGCTTTGTCGTTGAGGGCGTTGCGAAGGGTGTTCAGGGCCGGGATCAGCCTGTGGACCACCTCTTCAGCGGCGGCAATGTGCATGGCGGTGGGGTAGGTGTCGTTGGACGACTGACTCATATTGACGTGATCGTTGGGATGGACCGGGCTCTTGGTCCCCATGACCCCGCCCAGCATCTCGATGGCGCGATTGGAAATCACCTCATTGGCGTTCATGTTCGATTGGGTGCCCGAACCGGTCTGCCAGACGGCCAGGGGGAAGTGACTGTCGAGCTTGCCCTCGATTACCTCCTGTGCCGCGCGAATTATGGTTTCCGCCAGCCTCGGATCAAGGCGGCCCAGGGCCGTATTGGTCTCAGCGGCTGCGCGTTTTACAATGCCTAAAGCGCGCACGACGGGTGTTGGCTGTTTCTCCCAGCCGATGGCGAAATTCTCCAGGCTCCGCTGCGTTTGCGCCGCCCAATACCGATCAGCGGGGACCTCAATGGGTCCAAAAGTGTCGGTCTCGGTGCGAGTGGCGGACATGCGGGATTTCCAAGGCTAGAGCAGGATGGGTTTAGCGTGACGCAACGGCGTGACAACCCCCTATCGGCTCCACGGCTCCAGAGCGCCCCAAGTGGCCAGCAGGATTGCATAGGCGAGAAACACCAGGGCCTTGATCGTATAGTCGACCTTGCGCCCGGCGCTCCAGCTGTCCACCCGCCGACCGCCTCGCCACACGAAGGGCAGCAGTGCAACCCCTGGAAGGCACAACAGGCTTGCCACCAGGGCGCAACTGGAAGCCATGATCAGGCTGACGCCCGGCCAAGTGTACATCACATGCGCCACGTCGCCGGTCCCGCTTGCCCAGAACCCCAGCAAGGCGACCGCCAGAACCCATAGCGCGGCCTGTGTTGCCAGAACGACGCCCGCCCGCCCTTGGCTCGAGGTCTGTCGAAACTCACGGCGCATTCGCACGAATAGATCGCGCAGGCACAGCAAAGCCAACACCAGCACGATCACGGTGACGATCAACAGAACCACCGGTCGGTCCCAGATCGCCGCTCGTTCGTAGGCGACCGCGCCGTTGGTGGCGAAAAAGCCAACAGCCCGCCCATCCCGCATTTTGAATATCAGATGATCGAAACCGTTGTCGGCGATGAACCGCCCACTGGAAGGCTCGCCGTCGGGCGTGAACCGCGAGGTGCCGTCAAAGCCCTTAACCAGCAGCCGCCCATCGCCGCTCACCGACACGCTTGAGGCACCCGTGATTCGCCCTACCAGACTTTCAAGACCATGATAGGCGCGCCGGTCGCTGAGATAGGCACCGGTAAAGTCCCCGGCTGAGGCGACCAGAGCCGCAGAACCGGTCGTGGGCACCGCCGGGGTCGGGACATAGAAACGGCCGACAATCTGCGCCGGCAGGCTGCCCGCCAATTCAGAGCCCTGATCACCGTTGGTGGTGATGAAGACGCCCAGGTTCAGCTTCGGCACCAGGACGAGCGCCGAATGAAAGGCCAGGGTGTCGCCGCGATGGCCGACGCCGGTCATGCCGCCAGGAAGAGCGAACTCCATCAGGCCGTGACGCCAAGCCAATACCCCCGGGCTCTGAACTGGCAAGGGCGTGGAAAAAGCTGTCGCTGCCGCCGGACCGTAGATCCGAGCGCCGTCCAGGGCACCATTGTTCAGCAACATCAACATATAACGAGCCATGTCGCCGGCAGTGCTGGATCCGGCACCTGCGGGTGCCACCTGACCGACATATTCAAAATCGTGTCGGGCATAGCCGGAGCGCGTCCAGCCATAGCCCGAAGCCATTTGAGCCGACAGGGCAGCGTTGAGCGGCGCCGGCAGTCCGCCCCGTGCCGGCCGCGGCTCGCGAAAGCTCGTGTGGTTCAGACCCAACGGCCCGGTGATTTCGGCCTCGACCAGGGTCTCGAATGGCTTGCCGGTTACCTCTGCCACGGCGGCCCCAGCCAGACCTGCCCCATAATTTGAGTAGCTGACGAGGGCCTCTGGTTCGCGCACCCGGCCCGGCCGTTCCTGCCGAAGATAGAGATTGAGGGGGCGAACCCGGCTGGGGTCGCGCTCAAACAGCTGGCCCAGGGCGCGGTCTTCGAACCCGGGCGTATGGTTCATCAGGTCGCGCAATCTCACTTGTTGTTTAAATCCCTGGTCGGGAATGCGCAGGATTTCGGGCAGGTAAAGATTGACCGGCGCGTCCAGGCGCATCCGACCCGCCTCAACCTCCTTGAGCACCAGGATCCAGGTGAACGTCTTCGAAATCGAGCCGATGCGGAACAGCGTGGCGTCCGGATCCACGCGCCGCGCCGGCGACAGGTTGGCGAACCCATAGCCTCTCTTCAGCAAAATCTGGCCATTTTGGACTACCGAGACGCTGGCACCCGGAATGTGGTGATCGCTCATCGCCTGAAGCACCACGCCATCGACGAAGGCTTCCAACTCGACAGGCGGCAGGCCCTGACTCGGCACTAACGGCGTTTGCGCCACAGGCTTCGCTACTGCAAGCGGTGTCTGAGCGGGTCCTGGTCCACAGACGCCCACCCCGATGGCAAGCGCCAAGCAAAGCCAGAATGGTTTTAACGCCATAGGATTCCCTTTCCGACCCAGCTCTTAACGTCCGGCATTCCCTCTAAGCCTTCGCGCGTGGCCAGGCTATGGCGCTTAAGGGGCGAAGGCCAGCATGGAAGCGTTAAGGTCCGCGCCAAGCGATACCTGGGGTTCGGAGTTGGGGGTCAGGTGTTCACGGGCCTCGCGCCTGGCGATACAGTCCTGGACCCTTGGACCCAGGGCGACGAAATCGCCCACTGCGGGCATGCTGGAGAGAATGCAGGCATCGAAATAGGGATATCCGTCGCTTTCACCGCAACCGAAAGAGGCCCGATCAGCGCGCGCTGCGGTCAATATCAGCCGATTGGGCTTGGCCAGGTCAGGGACAAATATACCTGAGAAACAAGCAGATATTATAATCACGGTCGGTCGAGTGCCGCAGGCTTGGTCTACCGTATCTGCCAGAACGCTTGGACTCATGAGGCGGTCAGCAACAACTATGCCTGCAGGTCCGCCGTGCGAGCTGAAATAGATCATGCAGCCCTCCCGCGCGTGCGCGGCAAGTGTTTTGAGAGTCCGGCCGATAGCCTCCGCATCGGATTTCAACGTCAGGGCGTCCTGGAAATGAGCTGGGCGCACAGAGAACTGAGCCAGATTGCTGCTCGTAAAACTTCGGGCGATGAGGGCCGCGGTGACATCATGGCGAGCATTGTCGAGGGCCTCCGTCAGCCGGCTGGTATGCGCAGCATGATCGTCGCCGGCCACGATTACCCCGGCCCAATTGGCAAACCGGCTCTGGGCTAATATCTCATTGCACGGGCCGATCAGGCTCAACCAGACGCCAGACAAAAGAATCGCGGCCCAGCGCATCGGTTGGCTATTTATAGGATTTGAACGGGGTGGGGACGGCCGTACCGGTCGCTTTGGCCACCAACCGACCTTCGGCATCGAAGATTTCCCCTTCGGTAAAGGCGATGGTCCGCCCCCATCGCACCACCCGTCCGACGCCGCGCAGGGGTCCGGGCAGAGCCGGGCGAAAAAAGCTGGTCTTCATTTCCGCCGTCGGGGCAACAGCGGTCATGCCCGAGGCGACCATGCAGGCAACGGACATACACTCATCAAGCATGGCGCAAAGATATCCGCCCTGGATTTGTTTCATGGGATTGGAGAACAGGTCAGCCTTGGCGTCAAAAGCGACTTCCACGGATTTATTTTCCTGGCAGACACTGAGCAGGCGAAATCCCAATAGCTCTGATCCGCTGGGTCGGTTTTTCGACCCAGTGAATCGCGCCAGAATATCTGCGTCACTTAAAGGGTCTGTACTGATCGCGGCGAGGTCGCGGGTGACGCGCGCAGTGATGTCGGACGCCATGCTATTTTTTCCGAAACTGGTCGAGGGATACAACCTTGGGGCCATCAACCTTAGAGTCGGCGGGCTCGACGGCGACGAGCCGCGTTTTTGGTAGGGGTGCGTCTGTGGCTGGAACCTGCGGGGTGAACTGCAACAGATACTGCACGCTGGGATCATAGAATCTAGACAGAGCCAGATACGGGATGGTCATTCGCCTGGGCTGCCCGCCAAACTGCAGCGTGACTGAGAATTTATCGTCGTCGACGATGAGGTCCCAATACTGATGCTGAAGCACGATCGTCATTTCGTCTGGATAACGACCCAACAGGTCATCTGGCCCTTCTACCCCGGGGAAAAGCGTGTGAAAGCTGATGTAGAAGTGATGATCGCCAGGTAAACTGCCAGAGGTTTTGGCACGCTCCAATGCCATGCGCACCACGCCCCGCATGGCCGCTTCCTGCATGCCCGCGTAACCGATCAGATCCTCAGGCGTCGTGACTTTGCTCATGCTGCGGACCCTAACGCTCGTTCGCGGTATGGCAAGCGCGTAGTTAGGGGTGGGGGTGCCTCGCAGCGTTGAAAGGTGGGGGGCTTCTGTTGCCAGGCGCCCCCCGGGGCCCCGCCTAGCGCTGCTAAGACACTAGGACTTGTAGAGGTCGAGATGACCTCGCTGCTTACGCTGCGAGGGCATACTCTTGAGCGAAGTTATCGTTCGCAGTTGCTTTAAAAGCCCGAAACGGTGAGCCACGCCGAGAGAAAGCTACGCCTTTAGACGTCTGTCGATGCTGATCGGCCCCGCAAAACCCCGGCGATAACTCCGGGGGAGAACGATTGGTGGAGCCGCCGGGAATCGCACCCGGGTCCAGTCCGCTTATTACACGCGCATTTATCTCCATATTTCGGAACAAGTCCCGAACGCGCCATATATAGTCTCTTTGTCGACAGTGCGGAAGTCCATTCAGGTGCCGGGCGGCGAATTGGGTTGGATCGTGGCGTCTATTTTATATTTACAATATAAATTTATAGCGTAAACCAAATCTTAGAGCCATGGATCTGGAGCCACTTCAATGAAGAGTTTTTTCACCGCGGGGAGGGTGCTGGCTATGGATATGGCCTCGACGCTCCTGTTGCTCATTGTTCTGGGCCTGACGGGCAATGCGATGCTGGCGGTAGGCTTGGCGATCGCGCTTGGCCTGGGTCAGATTGCCTGGGAGGCGTTTACGAGACGCCCGATTGAACCGATGCAGTGGATGAGCCTGTTTTTGGTTGTGATCGCCGGCGGGGCAAGTCTGCTGACACACGACGTGCGTTTCGTTATGGCCAAACCCAGCGTGATCTATATCGCTATCGGCGTGGTCATGTCGAAACGCGGCTGGATGAATCGGTATCTGCCGCCGGAGGCGATCGAGTTCGTTCCAGATCTCGGGATCCTCTTCGGCTACATATGGGCGGGATTGATGTTCGCTTCGGCCATCCTCAACATTGTCCTGGTGTTCAGTCTGGATGCGAAAAACTGGGCGTTGACGATGTCTATTTATGGTCTTGTCAGTAAGGCTGGACTGTTCACGCTCCAGTTCTCGCTCATGCGCGTAATCGGCCGGCGTCGTTATCGCGCCGCTGTCGCGATCACATAGTTCTGTTTCAGCCAATCAGTGTTCCACCGATCGACAGAATCACAACAGTTCAATTTTCTCGCCAATTTCGTTACACGGTCGTTTACGCGCTGCTCGGGAGCACGTGGCACGCAGCAGTTTTCGCGTGGCGTCAGACAAGGGTTTATCGGCCGATGGACAACCACGCTTTGGCCTCGCGGCGCGAGCCTATCCTGAATGCCCCCAGCACGGTCGTGGCCCTGATCGTTGCGATGGTTGCGGCCCACGTCCTGCGCCTCTACGCCAATGTCAGTATCGAAAGGTTCTCTCTGACGCGGGCCAATCTGGATGCTGGCAATTGGACTGGCGTCGTAAGCTATCAATTCGTTCACGCCAGCTGGGCGCATCTGATGATGAACGGCGCATTCATTCTGGCATTTGGCACGCCTGTGGGCAGGTATCTGGGCGGTGGGCTTAAGGGGGGCGCTGCCTTCTTCGGCTTTTTTCTTATTTGCGGTGCGACCGCCGCCCTGGCCTATGCTGGCGAGGCCAATCTGGGACGTGAGGGGTGGGCTATCGTCGGCGCGTCAGGTGCAGCCTCAGGCCTCATGGGCGCGGCGATGCGGCTCTACGAAGGAAAAGGCCGGTTGGGTAGCATGACCGGGCGCCTCGTGATCGGCATGACCATGGCGTGGATCCTTGCCAACGGGCTTCTGGGTCTATCCAATCTCACTCCCGGAGCTCAAGGTATGCCCGTGGCTTGGCAGGCTCACATCTTTGGCTATCTGGCAGGCTTGGCACTCATCGGGCTCTTTGGTCGATTGGTCGGCGCGCCTAAAGCGGTTGTCACCCACGAGTAGATATCTGGGCCCCGTAGCCTCGGGTGCAAAACGATCTCTTGCATAGACGTGAATTTAGGCGTTGGCTGTGTCTCCAAGGAGACATGGGAGGACACCGATGCTGGTCTCACAGGTACTCAAAACTAAGGGCGATCTGGTCTTCACTGCATCGCCGAATGACACCATTGCTGCCGTAGCGGCGATCCTGCATGTGCGAAAGGTGGGGGCCATGGTTGTCACCGGTGCCGACAGGCAGGTCATCGGGATCGTTTCCGAACGCGATATAGTACGCGTCGTCGCCGAACGTGGCGGGGAGGGGCTGAGCCTGCCGGTTTCAGACTGCATGACCCGCGACGTGATTCTTGCCACACCCTCAGAAACGGTTGACTCGTTGATGGAGCGGATGACGGACCGCCGGATTCGCCATCTTCCGGTCTGCGTTGAAGGTCGTCTGGTTGGGATCATTTCTATCGGTGACCTTGTAAAGACCAAGATCGCTGAGACAGAGGCCGAGGCTGAGGGCTTGCGCGCCTATATCTCTGCCGCTTAGCGCCGCTGGGCAGGAACTCCGTTGCGCCGCCGGCAAATGACGCTTGCATGACAGGCAGGGCCTGAGTATACGCCCCCTTCGAAACGCGGCAGACCACTGATCGGTGGGGAAGCTCAAGGACTAGCGATTTAACCCTTGATTTTCTAAACCATTGGGACTAGTTTCCGCGACTTCAATCGAATCGCTGAGGACTGATGGGGCACACCCCGCCGGCCCCGAAGTGATTTTTGCGCTTTCATTTCGGTCTCTCCGGAAAGATGCCCAAGTCGATTGACACGCACTACCGGGACGTCTAGAGACGCTCCTCCTCGCCTCCACCGGGCGTAACTGGTGGGTTCGATGCAAGTCGAATGGGTCTTTGAAATCGTTGATATGGAAAGAGAAACGCAGGCGGCGGTGTCCTGGCGATTGCCATTAACCATGGCAGTCATAGACACTGACGTTACGCGGTCTCTAGAAGACACATAACCATGGCCATTTGGCTTGGGCGTAAGCCTGGGTTGGATGGTTTTGGGAACTCGTCAATAGATTAAGCATAACAACGCCCACTGAAGAAATTTGGTGGAAACGAAAGTCAGAGGTCAACTCAACCTAAGAGTTTGATCCTGGCTCAGAGCGAACGCTGGCGGCAGGCCTAATACATGCAAGTCGAACGAACCCTTCGGGGTGAGTGGCGGACGGGTGAGTAACACGTGGGAACGTACCCTTTGGTTCGGAACAACTCAGGGAAACTTGAGCTAATACCGGATAAGCCCTTTGGGGGAAAGATTTATCGCCATTGGAGCGGCCCGCGTCTGATTAGCTAGTTGGTGAGGTAAAGGCTCACCAAGGCTACGATCAGTAGCTGGTCTGAGAGGATGATCAGCCACA